>DATHRM010000246.1:0-9914 GCA_035465295.1 Woeseiaceae bacterium
TTCCTGCAGAAATACGGCAAATTGCCAGACGGGCGCAAGGTGAAGCATTACTACCCGACTGAGTCCACCGGTCTCGCCACCGGAATCCTGATAACGGCGCTGCATCGCGCGGGTCTCGCCACGCTGACGCACACGCCGAGCCCGATGAAGTTCCTCAACGAGATACTCGGCCGGCCGGTCAGCGAGCGCCCGTTCCTGCTGCTGGTGGTGGGTTACCCCGCCGACGATGCTCGCGTGCCGGACATCGAACGCAAGGCCCTGAATGACTTCACAACCTTCATCGAGGACCGGACGTGACTGACGACCCGGGTGTTTGTCGACCGAAGTAAAGCGCAGCGCAGCGAGCCATGAGGGAGATAAATACCCGGGTCGTCAGCTCCGGGCCGAAAAAGATCACCCCGTATTCTGCATTCCCTGGGCGATGCCGTTGACGCTCGCGAGCAGGGCGTCGAACAGTTCCTCGTCCTCGCAGTTCGTGGCGCGCCAGCGCTTCAGCAGGTCGACCTGCATCAGGCTCATCGGATCGACGTAAGGATTGCGCAACATGATTGCACGCTGCAGCGTGATGTCACCTTCGAGCAACACGTCGTGGTCCGAGTATTCGAGTATCAGGTTGCGGGTCAGATCGAATTCGTCCCTGATGACCGGGAAGAACGTGTCGTGGAGATCGCCGGCGAGTTCCGAGTAGAGCTTCGCAATACCGAGGTCGGTCTTCGCGAGCACCATTTCCGCATCGGCCGTCAACGCGCGCATGAAATACCATTCGGCGAACATCTTGCGGAACGCGGCCTCCTCGAATTCTTCCGCTGCCCGCGCGAGGCCACTGCCGAGGCCGTACCAGCCCGGCAGCACGAACCGCGACTGCGTCCAGGCGAACACCCACGGTATCGCGCGCAATGCATGCACTCCTCCCTGTGCCTGCCGCGATGACGGTCGCGAGCCGATACGCATGCGTTCGATGACGTCTATCGGCGTGGCGAGCCGGAAGTAATCGTAGAACTCGGGCGTGTCGTAGATGAGTTTGCGGTAGGCATTGCGGCTTTCCTCGGCCACTATATCCATCATCGCGTGCCAGTCCGGGTCGTCGTTGCCGCGATGCCTCGGCATCGCCGTCGCGAGCGCCAGGGATCCGAGCACCTGTTCGAGCGTGCGCAACGCGATGCCGCGCAAGCCGTACTTCTCGTTGATGATCTCGCCCTGCTCGGTGACGCGCAGCCGGCCGTTGACGGTGCCCGGGGGCGCGCCGAGCACGGCCACGTGCGTCTTGCTGCCACCGCGGCTGATGGTTCCCCCGCGGCCGTGGAACAGGGTCAGCTCGATGTCGTGGGACTCGACGGCACTGACCAGGGTCTGCTGCGCGCCCTGCAGGGCCCAGCGCGCCGACGCGAGCCCGCCGTCCTTGTTGCTGTCGGAGTAACCGATCATCACGGTCTGGCGGTCGCCGCGGGTGGCCAGGTGAGCCCGGTACAGCTCGGACGACAGGAGGTCGTTGAGAATGTCGGGACCTCGCTGCAGGTCGTCCACCGTCTCGAGCAGGGGCGCGACGTCCAGCGGCACCTCGCCGCGACGATTGTGCAGCTCGCTCCACTGCGCAAGCAGCAGCACGGAGAGTATGTCGTCCGCGCCCTGCGTCATGCTCACGATAAACGGCCCGATTGCGCGCCGGCCGTACTTGCGCCGGCAGAAACCGATCGCCTGGAACACCCCGATCGTCTTGCGCGCCTGGGTGCTGAGCTGTTCGGGCACGCCCTCGCGCGATTCGATGGCCTCGATGATCCGCTTCGACCGATCCGCGGCCGGCATGTCCATCCAGTCCTCCTCGCCGAGGCACTCGCCGACGACCTCGCGGTGCACGTGAGCGTCCTGCCGCACGTCGAGCGTAACGAGGCGAAAGCCGAACGTGTCGATGCGCCGCAGCAACCGCCTGACCGGGAAGAGGCCCGCATGTTCGCCCTTGTTCTGCTCGAGACTCTTGCGGATGAGTTCGATGTCGTGACGGAACTGGGCCACTTTTTCGTAAGGGAACAGGTCGTCGTCGAACGTCGACTGCAGCCGCTGCTGTATCAGCCGCAGGAATACGCGGTACGGCATGTCGCGGTGGCGCGCGGGCACGTCGTGGTAGGCGTTCTGGAACACGCCGCGGTACGTGTCGATCTGCTCCATCAATTCCTTGCTGAATTCGACGCGGTCCTCGGCCTGGCTCAACTTCGAGGAAAGCTGTGCACATTCGTTGTAATAGAGATCGAGAATCAGCGCGCGCTGCCGTGCAAGCGTGGACCGGATGGTCTTGGCGTTGACGTTCGGGTTGCCGTCCATGTCGCCGCCGACCCACGAGGCGAAGTTCACGATGGTCGGCACGGTGATCGTCTCGCCTTCTTCGTCGTAGATTCGCCGCACCGCGGCCTCGACGTCTTCGTAGAACGGCGGCATCGTTCGGTACAGGACGTCGGTCATGAAGAACAGCACGTGCTCCAGTTCGTCCGCCACGGTCATCTGTTCCGACGGGTGTTCGTCGGTTTGCCAGCCGGTCGTGACGAGCAAGCGGATGTTCTGCAGCGCGGCGTGCCGCTCCTGCGGCGTCATCGTCGGGTTGATCATGTCGACGAGGTGCCGGACGATCTCCTGCTCCTTGCGCAGGATCGTCCGGCGTGTCGGCTCGGTCGGGTGCGCCGTGAACACCGGTTCGATGCGCAACGAGTTGATCAGCTCCTGGAGTTCGTCGGCGGTCATCCCGTTGGCCTTGAGCCGGATGAGTGTATCCTCGGGCCCGCCGGGCTGATAGCCCTCGACGTCGCGCAGGTACTCGCGGCGGCGCCGGATGCGATGCACTTTCTCGGCCGTGTTGACCATCTGGAAGTAGGTCGAGAAGCTGCGAATGACCTGCATGGCCATGTCGGGCTCGAGGTGCTCCACGAGCGACGCGAGTTCTTCCCCTTCGAGCTCGTTGTTCTCGCGGCGGCGTATGGAGCGCAGCCGCGCGTTCTCGACGAACTCGAACAGCTGGTCGCCGCCCTGTTCGCGGATCAGATCGCCGACGAGGGTGCCGAGCATGCGAACGTCGTCACGCAGCGACTGGTCCTTGTCCTCGAACGTAATGTCCTGGCGTCGGAGAGTCTTGTGGGCGCCGTTATCCATTGGGCGGGGCCTGCGCGCTGTCAGTCGCGGAAATTCTCATATTGGAGAGGCAGGTCGACATCGGTGTCCTTGAGGAGGCGGATCGTCGCCTGCAGGTCGTCGCGTTTCTTGCCACTGATCCTGAGCTTATCGCCCTGGATCGCCGCCTGCACCTTGATTTTGCTGTTTTTGACGGTCTTGACCAGCCTGCGCGCGAGGTCCGAGTCGATGCCGCGGCGCAGAATCACGTCCTGCCGTGCCGTGCTGCCCGTGATTTCCGGCGCCTGCTCGTCGAGGCAGCCGAGATCGATGCCGCGCTTGGCGAGCTTCTGCCGCAGGATGTCCAGCATCTGTTGCAGCTGGAACTCGCTCTGCGAGGTCAGGGTGATGACCTCCTTGTCGAGCGCGTACTTCGAGCCCGTGCCCTTGAAATCGAAGCGCGTATTGACCTCGCGGTTGGCCTGGTCGACGGCGTTGGCCGCCTCGTGGGCGTCGAAATCGCTGACAACGTCGAAGGATGGCATGGGCTCAGCTCTCGAGCTGCCTGCGGTACCGCTTTACCAGGTCCAGAAACTGCGGTGTGAGGCCTTTGTCTTCATAGACGGGGTCGCCGAAGTCGTCTTCACGAATCACCTTGTTACCGGGCACGTACGGTATCGCCGCCTCGACCTGTTCGAGTGCGACGGAGAGCAGGTCCGTGATTACACGCTCCTCGCTTACGCCGGGGAACAGCTCCGCAAGCGCATGTACCCTCGCGGCGTCTTCGGTCGAAAGGTGAACGGAATAGGTCTCGGAGGTCCTGGCGGGTTCCTGTTCCGCCGCCCAGGCATCCAGCAGTGATTTGAAGGTCATCGTGATGGTCTCGATCGCGGTCGCGTCCGGCGTCGCGACAATATCAAAAACTCGGCGGGCTGCCCAGTAACATGCGCTGACGCTGCGGGTCAGGGCGCGCAGAATCGGCAGACCAGGAACGAAGCGACCAGGGACGGATCGTGATCGAGGCAATTACCGCGGCGGCGGAGCTGTCGTTTGTCCGGAGTGAGACGCATTTTGCCGACGCGTCGCGGGCGGCAGGCCTGTACCGGCGCCTGCGACTGGCCGGCGCGACGCCCCTCTCTGCCGATTTGCCGGTGACGGAAAACTACGTGCTTCTAGGCAATTCCGATCCCGGCGATGACCTGTGGGGCGCTTTATGGGACCTGCGCAGCGAGCCACGCGTGAATACTGCCTTCGGGGAGCGCGTGCTGCCGCAATGCCCGCTGCTGTCCGCCGAGCGCGGGCGTGCCATCGTGTCGCCCATCGGGCTGCAGGCCCCCGCGGACTCCGCCTGGGTCTGCATGGCTGTCGATCTGCCGCGATTCGCGCAGCCCGACGGTGTCGTGGACGAGCCGGCGCTGAAACGCTGCCTCGAGACCTGCGTCGACGTCGGCGAAGCCCTGCATGACACGCTCTGCTGGCCGACCGCCGACATGCAGCACGATGCCTGGCTGAACCGGCGCCTCGCGATCGTGCTGTCCGGGTTCGGCGACCTGTTGCGCATCCGGGGAATGGCGCCCGTGGACCACGAGAGCCTGCGCTACCTGAACCAGCTGCTGCTGTGGTTCCGGATGAACGTCCAGGCGCGCTCGCGTGCGATCGCCATGCGCGCAGAACCGCTGCCTGCAATCAGCCTCAGCGACCCGAGCCATTCCCTGCCGCGCGGGAGTATCCGCGAGGACTGGCACCGCCGCTGGTGCGAGGCCGTACGGGCGACACTGGTGCGCCACCGCAACCTGCTGGTCATTTCGCCCTGGAGCCTGTTCCCGGGCGACGCCCGCGCCGACTACGACTACGCGGAGTTACTGCCGCTTCTGCGCCACGCCGACGCCTGCGCGTTCAGGCGTAACGTGTCCATCGATCACTGGAATTTCAGTCAATTCAAGCACTTTCATCAGCGCGCGCGTGCCGTGCTGAAACAAAGAGTTGCGACTTCGCGGATTGCGGAGCACGTATGAACTACGATACGGTTTCCTATCGCGCTCGTCGAAGCGCGATTTTCGATTGCGTAATCGAGGGGACGGATTGCAGCCGATATCACTTGACGCTCACGGAGTGGCGGTACTGATCCTGACCGTCGTCGCGCTGTTCCTGTTTACGCGCGACAACATTCCGCTCGAGACGTCCTCGCTGACAATCCTGATCGTACTCGTCGCCGGGTTCGAGCTGTTCCCGTACAAACGCGACGGCGAGGTTGCGATCGAGTCCGTCGACTTTTTCGCGGGCTTCGGCAGCGAAGCGCTGGTTGCGATCTCCGCGCTGATGATGGTCGGCAAGGCACTGGAAACCACGGGAGCGCTGCAACCGCTCGCGAACGTCGTGAGCCGCGCGTGGTCGAAGAGCCCGGTGCTCGCGCTACTCGCCACGCTCGTTGCGGGCGCGATCCTCAGCGCCTTCATGAACAATACGCCGATCGTCGTGTTGCTGATGCCGATACTCGTCGGCGCCTCGATTCGCACCAAGTTTGCGGTGTCGGGCGTGATGATGCCGATGGGACTCGCGACGATCATCGGCGGTATGTCGACGACCATCGGCACGTCAACGAACCTGCTCGTCGTCGGTATCGCGCAGGACATGGGCCAGCACACGTTTTCGCTGTTCGAGTGGGTGCTGCCCGTCGCCCTGGTCGGCGGGGTGGCGATACTGTTCCTGTGGCTGGTCGCGCCGCGCCTGCTGCCGGACCGTACCCCGTTCATGGCGGATACCACGCCGCGCATTTTCAGCGCACAGCTGCATGTGAAAAAAGACGGCTTCGCCGACGGCAGCACGCTCTCGGAAGTGCTTGGGAAAGCAGAAGGGCAGATGCGGGTGGACAAGATCCAGCGCAGCGAGTCGCTGTTCCTCGCAAAGCTGCCGCAGGTGAAACTGCAGCCCGGCGACCGGCTGTTCGTCAAGGACTCGCCGGAGAACCTGAAGCACTACGAACAGATACTCGGCGTGACGCTCTATAACGCCGAGGACGAGGAACATCCGGTCGACGACGAGTTTCCGCTCGAGGCGGGCAGCCAGCAGCTCGCGGAGGTCGTCGTCACGCGCGGTTCGCCGCTGCACCTGCGCACGCTTGCCGCGGCGCGCTTCACACACAGCTACGGGTTGATGCCGCTGGCGCTTCATCGCGCGCGTGCACCCAGTTCTCAGATCACCGGCGACCTGAACACGATCCGGCTGCGGGCGGGTGACGTGCTGCTGGTGCAGGGCTCGAAGGATGCAATCAGCCATCTGAAAGACAGCGGTTCGATGCTGGTACTCGACGGCACGACGGACCTGCCCGACACGCATCATGCCAAGCGCGCGCTGGCTATCATGGCCTTCGTCGTCGCGGCGGCCGCGCTCGGTATACTGCCGATCGCCGTCAGTGCCGTCATCGGGCTGGGCCTGATGCTCGCGACCGGGTGCCTGGACTGGCGAGAAGCCGTCGGCGCGCTGTCGATTCCGGTGATCATGATCATCGTGGCGAGCCTCGCGCTCGGTAAGGCGTTGCTCGGCACGGGCATGGCCGACTTTCTCGCCATGGGTTTCGTCGGCATGACCTCTGCGATGCCGATCGCGTTCATCCTGAGCGGCTTCATGCTGCTGATGGCGGTGCTGACCAATATCGTGTCCAACAACGCGGCCGCCGCGATCGGCACGCCGATCGCCATCGGCATCGCGCAGCAGCTCGGCGTGCCGGCGGACCCGTTCATCCTGGCGACGCTGTTCGGCGCCAACATGAGTTTCGCGACGCCCTACGGCTACCAGACCAACCTGCTGATCCTGAGTGCCGGCGGCTACAAGTTCACGGATTTCCTGCGCGTCGGCATTCCGCTGACAATTATCATGTGGATCGGTTTCTCGCTGGTCCTGCCGGCGCTCTACTCCCTGTAAATCGCTGGCGCGCCTCCTTGTTCTTGACGGCGAGGTGACCCGACGGTAATACTCCGGGACATGAATGCCCGGCACAGCAACGTCTGGTGGTGGCTTTCCGCCTAGGAGGGGGTGGACGGCCGGCTATTCGCCGAGCAAAGGAAAACCAGAAGCCCGTCTCCGACACCGTCGAGGCGGGCTTTTTTTTGGCCGTTTGTGGTCGCGCGCCAGGGCGCGCTCCTACAGGCTGAGCGGAGCACTGTAGGAGCGGTTCCCGAACCGCGAATAACAACGAGGCAACATGCAGGAACCATTCGACATAGCCGCCGATCTCGATACACCGGTATCGGCGTTTCTCAAGCTCGCGCCGCTGAAGCCGCGCTTCCTGCTGGAGAGCGTCGAGGGCGGCGAACGGCTCGCGCGCTATTCGTTTCTCGGTTTCGGCGACGCGCTCGAAGTGCGCATGCATGCAAACGGGTTCAGCATCGACGGCGAAAGCCGGCCGCGGCCGACGACGCAGGATGAATACCTGGGCGCATTGCGTGACGCGCTTGCACGGGCGCCGCGCCCGAAGCCGGACGTCGACGGGCTGCCGTTCTCGGGCGGGCTGGTCGGAGTGTCGGGCTACGACGTCGTGCGGCTGTTCGAGCGCTTGCCGAGCAACACGGAGCCGCAAACGAACGTCCCCGACGCTGCGTTCTCGGCGCCGACCTCGTTTCTCGTGTTCGACCACCTGACGAGACGCGTGGCGTTACTGCACGACGGTCCGGATGCGGAGCGCCAGGGATTGCGTCGCGAGGTGCTCGAGCGCCTGCGCGGGCCGGTCCCCGCCGCGAGGACGGGCGTGGCGATATCGCCGACCACCGCGAGTCTCAGCGAGAGCGAGTTCACGGACCGGGTGAATGCCTGCAAGGAGCACATCGCGGCCGGCGACATCTACCAGATCGTGCTGTCGATCCTGTTTCGCGGCCGCAGCAACGTGCAGCCCTTCGAGGTGTACCGGGCGATGCGCCTGATCAACCCGTCGCCGTACATGTTTTATTTCCAGTTCGACGACTTGTCGGTCGTCGGCTCGTCGCCGGAAGCGCTCGTACGCCTGCACGGCAGCCGGGCGTCGCTCAGGCCGATCGCGGGAACGCTGCCGCGGGGCGCGACGACGGCGGAGGACCTGGCCAACGAAGACACCCTGCTCGCCGACCCGAAGGAAGCGGCCGAGCACGTGATGCTCGTCGATCTCGCCCGCAACGATCTCGGCCGGGTGGCGCGCGCCGGTACCGTGCACGTCGACCCGTACCGCGCCATCGAGCGCTACAGCCACGTCATGCACATCGTGAGCGGGGTGCAGGGCGAACTCGACGAGCGTTTCGACCAGTTCGACCTGTTCGCGGCGAGCTTCCCGGCGGGCACGCTGGTCGGCGCGCCCAAGGTGCGCGCGATGGAGATCATCGAGGAGATGGAGTCGGTCGGCCGCGGGCTTTATGCCGGCACGGCCGGCTATTTCGGCGCCGGCGGCGACATGGACCAGGCGATCACGATTCGCACTCTCGTGTTTTCGGGTGACGAGTACAGTTTCCAGGCCGGCGCGGGTATCGTTGCCGACTCGGTACCGGCGCGGGAATACCAGGAAGTCCTGGCGAAAAGCGCGATCCTGCGGCGGGCGCTCGAGATGGCCGGGGAGGGTTTGTGATGGCCGGGACCTTCGCACACGTGCGCATGCTGCTGATCGACAACTACGACTCCTTTACCTACAACCTCGTGCAGGCGTTTGCGGCGCAGGGCGCGGACGTCAGGGTGTACCGCAACGATGCGATTACCGTCGACGAAGCAAAAGCGCTCGAGCCGACGCACCTGGTCATTTCTCCCGGGCCGGGGCGCCCCGAAGACGCGGGCGTGTCGCTCGACATGATCGCGGCGTTCGCCGAGGAGATTCCGATACTCGGCGTCTGCCTCGGGCACCAGAGCCTCGTGCATCATTTCGGCGGCGCGATCGTGCGTGCCGAGCGGCTCATGCACGGCAAGACCTCGATGGCACAGCACGACGGCAGGACGATCTTCGAGGGGCTGTCCCAGCCGTTCGAGGTGGGCCGCTACCATTCGCTGTGCGCAGAACCGGCGACACTGCCCGGCGTGCTCGAGCTCACGGCAAAGACGGAGCGCGGCGAGATCATGGGGGTGCGCCACAAGTCCCTGCCGCTGGAAGGCGTGCAGTTTCATCCCGAGAGCGTGCTGACGCCGGAGGGCGACCGGCTCATGGCCAACTTCATGCGGATGGCGTCATCATGAATACCGCTGACACGAAAGCGAGCCTGGGCCCCTTGCTCGACCGCGTGCTGAACGGCGAGGCGCTCGCCGAGAACGAGGCCTATGAACTCATGCATCGTTTTGCGGCCGGCGAACTCGACCCCGCGCTCGCCGGCGCGTTTCTGGCCGGCCTGCGGGCGAAAGGCGAGACGGCCGACGAGGTGCGCGGGTTTGCCCGCGCCATGCGCGAGCTTGCCGTGCACCCGGCGATACCGGACGGCACGCCGACGGTCGATACCGTGGGCACCGGCGGCGACGGCTCCGGCAGCCTGAACCTGTCGACGGGAGCGGGCCTGCTTGCCGCGGCCTGCGGCGTACGCGTCGTGAAGCACGGCAACCGCTCGGTATCGTCGAAGTCGGGCAGCGCCGACATGCTCGAGTGCCTCGGCATGCAGTTGCCGCTGCACGAGCCCGAAGCGGTGGCTTGCCTCGAGGCAACCAACTTCACGTTCCTGTTTGCGCCCGCGTACCACCCGGCGATGAAGGCCGTCGTGCCGGTGCGCGGCGCGATGGGCGTGCGCACGGTGTTCAACATGCTCGGGCCGCTCACCAACCCCGGCATGCCGCCCACGCAGCTGATCGGCGCGTGGAGCCTGGACGCCGCCGAGCTCATGGCCGAT
>DATHRM010000247.1:0-3939 GCA_035465295.1 Woeseiaceae bacterium
GCATGTCGCGGAACAGCAGCGCGAAGTCGACCAGTGCCTGGCGGCCTACGAGCGCCGCCCGGTGCGCTGGCTGCTGGAAAACGTCGGCGTGGACGAGCACTGGTGCCTCGTGCATGCCACCCACATGGACGCCGACGAAACGCAACGTCTCGCCGAATCCGGGGCTGTCGTCTGCGTGTGCCCGAGCACGGAAGCGAATCTCGGCGACGGGCTGTTCCCGCTGGCGGATTACCTCGCTCACGGGGGCAGGCTCGCGATTGGCTCGGACAGCCACATATCGATAAATCCGTTCGAGGAGTTACGGTGGCTGGAATACGGCCAGCGCCTCGCGACGCAGACCCGCAACGTCACGTCGTTGCGTACCGCCCACGTCGGCCGCGAGCTGTTCGAGCGCGCCGTCGAGGGCGGCGCGCAGGCAAGCGGGCAGGCGACGGCCGGACTGGCCCGCGGCGCCCCGGCCGATCTCGTGGCGCTCTACGACGACGACCCCATGCTGACGGGGCACGGCGACGAATCGCGCCTCGACGCCCTGGTGTTTTCGGGCTACCGGCTGCCGATCGAGGGAGTGATGGTCCACGGCGAGTGGCTCGTCGCGGACGGCGAGCACAGGTGCGGCACGGAGTCGCGCGATGCTTTTCGGGCCGCCATTGCGGAGCTCGGAGCGAAGCGATGAGCGCCCGCGAAAAGCCGCGTTACCAGCAGCTCAAGGACCTGATCATCACGCAGATCTCGTCCGGCGAGCTGGCCCCGAACGACCGCGTGCCGTCCGAGAACGAGCTCGTCGAGCGTATGCAGGTGTCGCGCATGACGGCGAATCGCGCTCTCAGGGAGCTCACGGATGAAGGCTACGTCGAGCGCATCGCCGGCCGCGGCACCTTCGTGTCCGACTTCCGCTCCCGTTCGCACATGCTCGAGGTGCATAACATCGCGGACGAGATTGCGCAGCGCGGCCATCAGCATACCTGCGACGTGCTGCGCAACTCGCGGCAACACGCCCGCGGCGAGATCGCGAAGGCGCTGCATCTCGAACAGGGCAGCGACGTGTTTCACCTGCTGCTCGTGCACTACGAAAACGGCGTGCCGATCCAGGTGGAAGACCGCCACGTCCTCGGCGAATTTGCGCCCGACTGCGCCGACCAGGATTTCGGCGCCGTGACGCCAAGCGCCTACCTGACGTCGATTGCCCCGCTGCAGGAGGCCGAGCAGATCGTGCGCGCGCAATTGCCGAATGCGGCCGTGCGCCGGCAGCTGCAAATGCCCGGCAACGAACCCTGCCTGGTGGTCATGCGCCGTACCTGGGCGCACGGTCGCCCCGTGACGTTCGCGCGCCTGCACCACCCGGGCAGCCGTTACGAACTGACGGGGCACTACACACCCCCAGGAACAACGAAATCGGCGTCCCGTGACGTCGTGCAACTGGAGAAACTACAGCGATGAACAAACCCCGAGTCGTCCGGGCGCCGGTCGGTACGGAGCTTTCCGCCAGGAGCTGGCTTACCGAAGCAGCGCTGCGCATGCTCATGAACAACCTCGACCCCGATGTTGCCGAGCGGCCGGAGGACCTGGTGGTATACGGCGGCATCGGCAAGGCGGCCCGCAACTGGGCATGTTTCGACGCGATCGTCGAGTGCCTGCGCGAGCTCGGCGACGAGGAAACGCTGCTCGTGCAGTCCGGCAAACCGGTCGGCGTGTTTCGCACCCATGCCGATGCGCCGCGCGTGCTGATTGCCAACTCGAACCTGGTGCCGGCGTGGGCAAACTGGGAACACTTCCGTGAGCTCGACCGCAAGGGACTGATGATGTTCGGCCAGATGACGGCGGGCTCGTGGATTTATATCGGCAGCCAGGGCATCGTGCAGGGCACCTACGAGACCTTCGTCGAAATGGGGCGCCAGCACTACGGCGGCGACCTGTCGGGCCGCTGGATACTGACGGCAGGCCTCGGCGGCATGGGTGGCGCGCAACCGCTGGCGGCGACGATGGCGGGCGCGTCGATGCTCGCAGTCGAGTGCCAGCGCGACCGGATCGAGAAACGCATCGCGACGGGCTATCTCGATGCGCAAGCCGACGATATCGACGAGGCGCTGGCACTGATCGAGAAATCCGTGGCCGCCAGGAAGCCGCTGTCGGTCGGCTTGCTCGGCAACGCGGCCGAGATACTGCCGGAGCTCGTCAAGCGCGGCGTCAGACCCGATGCCGTTACCGACCAGACCTCGGCGCACGACCCGGCGAACGGCTACCTGCCGATCGGCTGGACGGTCGAGGAATGGTTCGAGCGCCGCGAAGCGGATCCGGACGCGGTGGCCGCCGCGGCCGTGCGCTCGATGGCGGTGCACGTGCGCGCGATGCTCGCGTTTCACGAAGCCGGCGTACCGACCTTCGATTACGGCAACAACATCCGGCAGGTGGCGCTGGACGAGGGCGTCGACAATGCCTTCGACTTTCCCGGTTTCGTCCCGGCCTACGTGCGCCCGCTGTTTTGCCGTGGCATCGGACCGTTCCGCTGGGCGGCGCTGTCCGGGGATCCTGAGGACATCTACCGCACCGATGCGAAGGTGAAGGAACTGATCCCGGACGACGAGCACCTGCACCAGTGGCTGGATGCTGCGGGCGAGCAGATCCGTTTCCAGGGGCTGCCGGCGCGCATCTGCTGGGTCGGGCTCGGCGAGCGCGACCGGCTCGGCCTGGCGTTCAATGAAATGGTGCGCAACGGCGAACTCAAGGCGCCGGTCGTCATCGGGCGCGACCACCTCGACAGCGGTTCGGTGGCAAGCCCGAACCGTGAAACGGAGGCCATGCGCGACGGTTCCGACGCGGTATCGGACTGGCCGCTCCTGAATGCGCTGCTCAGCACCGCGAGCGGCGCGACGTGGGTGTCCATTCACCACGGCGGCGGCGTCGGCATGGGCTACGCGCAGCATGCCGGCCTGGTGATCGTGTGCGACGGCAGCGAGGCGGCGGATCGCCGCATCGCCCGCGTGCTGTGGAACGATCCGGGCAGCGGGGTCATGCGACATGCCGACGCCGGCTATCCCGAGGCGATCGACTGCGCGCGACGACACGGCCTGAACCTGCCGATGGTGGGCCGGGGAGAAAGCTCATGAAACTCGTCGTCGACAAGCAACTCGTCACGCTGGCCGAGCTTCGCGAGGCATGGAGCGCCCCCGTCGAGGTCTCCCTGGGCATGGAAGCGCGCCGCGCCATTGCGGAGTCCGGCGAATACATCAGTGACGTCGTGGCCAGCGGCGTCGAGATTTACGGCGTCAACACCGGCTTCGGCCAGCTCGCACGGGTTCATATCAGCGACGACGAACTCGTGCAGCTGCAGGAAAACCTGGTGCGCTCGCACTCGGCGGGCGTCGGCGAGGATCTCGACGACAATATCGTGCGCCTGGTCATGCTCATGAAAATCATCGCGCTCGCCGAGGGTTTTTCCGGCGTGCGGCTCGAACTCGTGGACGCACTCTGTGCCCTCATCAACCACGACGTCTATCCGCGCATCCCGGCCAAGGGCTCGGTCGGCGCGTCGGGCGACCTCGCGCCGCTGGCACACATGGCAGGCGTGCTGATCGGCGTCGGCGAGGCGACGGTGGAAGGCAGGCTGGTCAGCGCCGGGGAAGCGCTGGCGCATGCCGGGATCGAACCGATCCGACTGGCGCCCAAGGAGGGGCTCGCGTTACTGAACGGCACCCAGGTGTCGACTGCGCTCGCGCTGGCCGCGGTGTTTCGCTGCGAGAACGTGCTGGCGGCGGCGCTGGTCGCCGGCGCCATGTCGGCCGATGCGGTGAAAGGCAGCGACACGCCGTTCGATCGGCGCATTCACAGCGTGCGCGGCCATGGCGGGCAGACGGCGGTCGCGGGCGTGCTGCGGCAGCTCATGCGCGACAGCGAAATACGCGAATCGCACCTGGACTGCGAGCACATCCAGGACCCCTACTC
>DATHRM010000248.1:0-15097 GCA_035465295.1 Woeseiaceae bacterium
TCGAAAGTGGCGGGCGCTGGTAGGGCAGCCAGGCTTCTTCGCCCACCAGCAGGATGTCGCCATCGAAGCCGTTCTGCCTCAGGGAGGCAACGACCTGTCCGGCGGCGTGACCCGCGCCGGCGATTACGACTTTGTGCACGGCGGATCTCTTCCTTTTCCAAGGGTTCAGACAGGCTGCAGCGGCCAGAAGACAGGCAACAATATCATTACCGCAATGAATACGACGATGGTCAGCGGCACGCCCACCTTGAGATAGTCTACGAAGCGATAACCGCCCGGGCCCATGACGAGAATGTTGGCCGGATGCGAAATCGGGCTCGTGAAGCTCGCGGAGGCGGCCATCGCGATCGCCATCATCGCCGTCTCCGGTGCGTAGCCCATGTCGGCCATCGCCGATAGAACGATCGGCGACATCAGTACGACGAGAGCGGCGGTGGGAATGATCATCGTCGCCATCGCGGTCACGATATAGAGGCCCATGATGACTGGCCAGGGCCCGGCATCGCCGAGAAACGCCATCACCTGGTCGGCGATGTAGGTCGCCGCGCCGCTGCTCTGCATGGCGGTGCCCAGCGGCAGCATGCCCGCAATCAGGAATATCGCCCGCCAGTCGATCGCCCGATAGGCCTGCTCCATGGTCAGGCAGCCCGTGAGTACCATGATCGACCCGCCGACGACCGCAGCGACCGAGATCGGCGCATAGCCGAGCATAACGCTGAGCACGACGCCCAGCATAATGATAGCGGCCAGCGGCGCACGCCGGGTGTCAGGCGGTTTGCGGCCGAGGGGTGTGAGAACGAGAAAGTCCGAATCGGAGTCGAGCAGCTCCAGCCGGTCACGCGGACCCAGGAGCAGCAGGGCGTCACCGATCTGCAGGCGTTCGTCAGCGAGATCCGCGCCGACCGTTTCGCCCTCTCGCCAGATCCCGGCCAGCTCGATGCCGTAACGCTCGCGAAAATTGAGTTCACCCACGGTGCGGCCGGCAAGGCTGCTGCGCGGGTCCAGCGTCGCGTCCATCAGCGTCAGGCGCTCCGAATCGAACGTGCCGAGGTTGGCGGGAACGCTGGTATCGATCTCGAGGTCCTGGAGGCCGCGCAACACGTCCAGGTCGGCCGGCTGGCCTTCGATGAGCAGCAACTCGCCGCCCTCGAGGACGTAGTCGCCCCTCGGCATGACGTGCAGCTTGCCCTCGCGGAAAGTCGCGAGAACGCGAAAGTCGAACACGTCGGCCAGGCGGCTCTTGGCGAGCGTGGTCCCGGCGAGATCGCTCTCTTTCGGTATGCGCACGACGAACATGCGCTCGTCGGTGTGATATTGCTCCGCCAGCTGGTCGTTGCCCGGCAACTCGATGTCGGTGAAGTCGGAAAACCGTTCGAGGCCCTCGATCGCTTCGCGCTCGCCCTGCACCAGCACCCGGTCCCCTGCGCGCAGGGGAACGTAGGCCAGGTTGGTCAGCCGATAGCCGCTCTTCCTGAGCAGGCCGACGACGGCGACGTTGAAGCGGGTGCGAAACGCCGCATGCCGAACGAGTTCGCCGACCAGCGGTGAACCCTCTGTAATCGTGACTTCCGCGTAGGCGACTTTGGCGGCGACCATCGATTTCAGTACCGGCGCTTCGCGTTCGATCACGAGGTCGCTCCAGCGACGCAGTTCGCGGAACTGGTCGACACGGCCCTGCACGAGGATGCCGTCGCCGCCGCGCAGGACCATCTGCCGGCTGGGCAGCGTGTCGCTGCGGCCATCCCGGATCAGTGCAAGGATGATGAGTCCGGTGGAGGTGCCGATACGGCTTTCGGAAAGCGTCTTGCCGACGAGGATGGAGTCGCGCGGCACCCGCAGCAGGAAGGAGCGTTCGTGCAGCTTGTAGCGCGAGCGCAGGCTGCGTTGACTGACGTGCCTGTCGCGTTCGCCCCGCTTCCGCGGCAGCAGCAGGCGGCCGAACAGGGCAACGAACAAAACGCCGCTGACCATGATGGTGGCGCCGAGCGGCGTGAAATCGAACAGTTCGAACGGCTCGTAGCCGCCCAGCACCAGCGACTCGCTGACGAGCAGGTTGGGGGGCGTGCCGATCAGTGTCATCAGGCCGCCGAGCAGCGTGGAGTAGGCGAGCGGCATCAAGAGCCGCGACGCGGGGATGCGCGTTCGCCGCGCGACGTCGACGACGACGGGCAGCATGAGGGCGGCGACGCCGATGTTGTTCATGAATGCGGACAGGACGGCGCCCGTGATCATGATGACGAAAATCATCGAGATTTCACGGCGTCCGGCCACGCGCATGACCTGCCTGCCGATGATGTCGGCGATGCCGGTCCGGGTGAGACCTTCGCTGAGAATGAACATGGCCCACACGGTGATGACGGCACTGTTGCTGAACCCGGCGAAGGCGCCCTCGGCATCGACGAGGCCCGTTATCGCCAGCGTGCAGAGCACCAGCAGCGCAACGAGATCCATGCGAATGACTTCACTGACGAATAAAATCAGCGACACGCCGAGAATGACCAGAACTATTAAGATCTCGACTGTCATTCGAATTGTTCGACAGGTAATCCGTTGCCCCCGGTGGCCTGATAATGCCACGATGCTTATTCGATGTCCGAGGATTCAATTTACAAGGCGCGTATTCCGGCGCGCGGCAACACGCATCGCGTGCGTGATGTGGATTACTACATCAACGAGTGGGGTGACCCGAACGACCCCCTGGTCGTATTCCTGCACGGCTGGGGCGATTCGGGCGCGACCTTCCAGTTCGTGGTCGACGCGCTGGCGTCGCGATGGCACGTCATCGCGCCGGACTGGCGCGGCTTCGGGCGGACGTACCACAGGGCCCGGGGCTACTGGTTTCCGGATTACCTTGCCGACCTCGACGACCTGCTGTCCAAGTACAGCCCGGCGGCTCCGGTTCGGCTCGTCGGCCACAGCATGGGCGGTAACGTCGGTGGCCTCTACGCCGGCGTGATGCCCGAACGCGTCCGTGCATTCGTCAATGTCGAAGGGTTCGGTCTGCTCGACACGCGTCCGATTGAGGCGCCGGCTCGCTACCGGGAATGGCTGCAGCAATCGCGGGAGGTACCCGCATTCCGGCATTTCGACAGCCTGGAGGCGATGGCCCGTCACGTTGCAAAGCGGAGTCCGCGTATGTCGGCGGCGCAGGCGCGATTCGTCGCCGCGGCCTGGGCGGCCGAAGGGCCGGACGGCCTTACACTGCGAGCCGACCCGGCGCACAAGCTCCCCAACCCGGTCCTGTACCGGCGTGCCGAAGCCGAAGCCTGCTGGCGCAACGTGACGGCGCCCGTGCTGCTCGTGGCGGGCGCCGACAGCGCCGTGCTCGACGCAGTCGGTACGCGGCCCTCCGACGGTGCGCTGCCGCTCCCGTTTCCGGACAGCCACACCCGGATCATCGAGGCCTGCGGACACATGGTGCATTTCGAGGCGCCGGACATCCTCGCCGCCGCGATCGAGGACTTCCTGCTGCCCACCCGCTAGCCGTTTCTTGTAAATAAAACCAGTACTGTATAAAAATACAGATTTCGGGGAGGGCGCGGTGCGATCGACTAACCGTCGGCACGATTATCTCGATACGCTGAATCCGGCGCAGCGCGAAGCCGCAATCTTCGGCGAGCGCAAGGACGGTGCACGGTTCGATGCCGGGCCACTGCTGATCGTTGCGGGCGCGGGAACCGGCAAGACCATGACGCTGGCGCATCGAGTCGCCCACCTCGTCGTCGAAGGCGTCGATACCCGGCGCATCCTGCTGCTGACCTTCACGCGCCGCGCGGCAATGGAAATGACGCGCCGCGTCGAGTCGATATTGCGGCAGGCGCTCGCCGGCAGGAAAAACGGTCCCCTGCCGGCCGGCATCCTGCCCTGGTCGGGCACCTTTCATTCGATCGGTAATCGCCTGTTGCGACGTTTCGCCCATAACCTCGGCCTCGACCCGGGCTTCTCGGTTCTCGACCGTGGCGATGCAGCCGACCTGATGGATGTCGTGCGTCACGAGCTCGGATTGTCGAAGACGTCGCGCCGTTTTCCGAAGAAAGACACCTGCCTCGCGATCTATTCGCGGTGTGTGAATGCGCAGGAATCGCTGGAGGACTGCCTGCAGCAGAATTTCCCCTGGTGCGCTGAATGGGAGGCCGAGCTGCGATCACTGTTCCGACAGTACGTCGGGCGCAAGCAGGAAACGCAGGCGCTCGACTACGACGACCTGCTGTTGTACTGGTGCCACCTGGTCGCCGAGCCGGACTTCGCCGCCGAAATCGGTGCCTGGTTCGATCACGTGCTGGTCGACGAATACCAGGACACCAACCTGCTGCAGGCCAGGATTCTGTCTGCGCTGAAACCCGACGGCGCAGGGATAACGGTCGTCGGCGACGACGCGCAATCGATCTATTCGTTCCGCGCTGCGGAAGTGGAGAATATCCTCGGCTTTCCGGCGCAGTACTCCCCGCCCGCCCGTGTCGTCACCCTGGAGCGGAACTATCGCTCCACGCAGGCGATACTGGACAGCGCGAACTCGCTGATCGCGGACGGCGAACGCCAGTATCGCAAGTGCCTGCAGTCGCAAACAGCGGACGGCGGCAAGCCCCGCTATGTGACGGTCGAGGACGGCGATACCGAGGCCGAATTCGTCGTCGAATCGATTCTCGCCAGCCGCGAGGAGGGACTGGAACTGAAGCGCCAGGCCGTGCTGTTCCGCGGTTCCCATCACAGCGACCGCCTGGAGATCGAACTCATCCGCCGCAACATCCCCTACGTGAAGTACGGGGGGCTGAAGTTTCTCGAGGCTGCGCACGTAAAGGACGTGCTGGCGATACTGAAGTGGGCGGAGAACCCGAAAAACGAGGTGGCGGCATTTCGCGTACTGAAGTTGCTGCCCGGCATGGGGCCTCGCTACGCGCATCGTTGCTTCCGGCACCTGGCGACCGCCGATTTTCGCATCGATTCGCTGCAATCGTTCCGGCCGCCGGCGGCAACGCGTCCGGAATGGGCCGCGTTCTGCGATTTACTCGCTACGCTGGCGTCGGCAGAACTCGACGACCACGGCTGGCAGAGCCAGGTCCCGGCGGTGCGGCGATGGTACAGGCCGCAGCTGGAACGCCTGTATGACGGCATCGAAACGCGCGAGGCGGATATCGAACAGCTCGAACAGATCTCGGGCCGCTATCCGACGCGCGAGCGGTTCCTGACGGAACTGACGCTGGATCCGCCGAGTGCTTCCGGCGATCTCGCTGGCGACCCTCTCCTCGATGAAGACTACCTGGTGTTGTCGACGGTGCATTCCGCGAAAGGGCAGGAGTGGGATGCCGTTTACGTGCTGAATGTAACGGACGGCAATTTTCCGTCGGAGTTCGCGACGGGCAAACCGAAACTGATCGAGGAGGAGAGGCGGCTGCTGTACGTCGCGATGACGCGGGCCAGGCAGTCGCTGACGCTGATCGCCCCGCTGCGGTTCCACGTCACCCAGCAGCGTCGCGATGGCGACAGGCACGTCTACGGTGCTCGCAGCCGCTTCCTCACGGAATCCCTGCTGGGTACCCTGGAACCTCGCTGGCACGGTCGCGCCGAAACGACCGCGCAGGACACCCGCACCACGACCGGGCGGCAGCTCGATGTGGCCGCAAAAATGCGCGAGATGTGGGGCTGAAAAAAAAGCGGTGGCAAACGCCACCGCCAGTCGGTACGAAACAAACAGCATAAGGGATTTTCAGTTTGTTACGTCAACCTCTTTCGCGGCGATACGCGCCTGCTTCAACGCAGCGCTATCGTCAACGGCCGCTGCAGCATGCAGCCGGTATTGCTCGCCGCAGACAGCGGCAGCCGCGAGCATGAGCGCGAACACGGAAACTATCACTGCCTTGGCTTTCATAAGGCACCCCAATAACGGCCTTTCTGTTATTGAGATGCCCGGCGGCAGCTAAAGGTTGCAAACTTTTTGGAATAACGCCGCGGCGCGCTCAGCCGAGAAATATCCGGTAGGCCGGATTGTCACTTTCCTCCCAGTGCGCATAGCCGAGGTCGGCGAGATGTGCCTCGAGTTCGGCGGTGTCGCGCTCCGGGACGTCGATGCCCGCGAGGATGCGGCCGTAGTCCGAACCGTGGTTTCGGTAGTGAAACAGGCTGATATTCCAGTCGGTGCCGATCGCGTTCAGGAAGTCGAGGAGCGCGCCGGGGCGCTCCGGGAACTCGAAACGGTAGAGGCGCTCGTTCGTCACGTTCGGCGAACGCCCGCCGACCATGTGGCGCACGTGCAGCTTGGCCATCTCGTTGTCGCTGAGGTCTTCGACCGGGTAGCCTTCGGCGCGCAGGTGCTCGACGAGCTCACGCCGTTCCGCGAGCCCGCGGCGCAGTTCGACGCCGACGAAAATGTGCGCCTTTGCCGCGTCGCTGTAACGGTAGTTGAATTCCGTGACACTGCGGCGCCCCAGCGCCTCGCAGAAATGACGGAAACTGCCGGGTTTTTCGGGGATCTGGACGGCGAGCAGCATTTCCTTCTCTTCGCCGATGGCCGCGCGCTCCGCTATGTGTCGCAGCCGGTCGAAATTGACGTTGGCGCCGCAGCAGATGGCCACGAGGTCCTGGTCCGACACCTTGTTATCGGCAATGTATTTCTTGACGCCCGCGATGGCGAGTCCGCCGGCCGGTTCGACGATCGAACGCGTCTCTTCGAATATGTCCTGTATGGCCGCGCAAACGTGGTCCGTGTCGACGGTGATGATCTCGTCGACGTATTCCTGGCACAGCCGGAAGGTCTCGTCGCCGACGCGCCGCACGGCAACGCCGTCCGCAAAAATACCGACATGGTCGAGCCGCACCGGCTTTCCCGCGGCCAGCGATGTCTGCATTGCCGCGGAGTCGTCCGGCTCGACGCCGATGATACGTACGTCCGGGTACAGCGATTTCACGTATACGGCGATGCCGGCAATCAGGCCGCCGCCGCCGATCGGGACGAATATGGCGTCGACCCGGCCGCCCGACTGCGTCATGATCTCGACGCCGATCGTGGCCTGGCCCGCAATCACGTCCGGGTCGTCGAACGGGTGTATGAACGTGAGTCCCTGCTCTTCCTGCAACGCGCTCGCGTGCGCGTAGGCATCGTCGTAAGTGTCACCGTGCAGCACGACCTCGCCGCCCAGGGAGCGGACTGCGTCCACCTTGATCGATGGCGTGGTGACGGGCATTACGATCACGGCTCGCACGCCGCGGCGCTTTGCCGCGAGCGCCACGCCCTGCGCATGGTTGCCGGCCGAACTGCAGATCACGCCGGCTCGCAAGGCGTCGTCCGGTAGCGAGGCGATCTTGTTGTAGGCACCGCGCAGCTTGAACGAGAAGACCGGCTGCAGGTCCTCGCGTTTCAGCCAGATGCGGTTCTGCAAGCGAGCTGAGAGATTGTTCGCGACTTCCAGCGGCGTCTCGCGGGCGACGTCGTACACGGACGCATTCGCGATCCGGTCCAGGTACTCGTTCGTGGGCATTGCGGCTGAGGGCATATGACCTGCGGTTATCGCATACCCGGGCAGGTGTCGCAAAAAATTCGTGAATTGCCGGGAATCACGGCTCGCCGGGTGGAACGCAAAATGATTCCATGAGGCGATGACCGCACGGACCACACCGCTGTTCCGGGAACAGGCGCTCGAGTCGACCCGGCAGCGCTGGTTCGGGCCGGTCAGGGTGGTGATGCCGCCGTCGACATTGCCGACCGTCGCGATGGCGTGCGCGGTGATCGCGATGCTCGGATCGGCAGTCGTATCGATCGAGATTCCCGACCGGGTAAGGACCTATGGCGTACTGCTGCCCGCCGAGGGGCTGCTCAAAGTGAAGGCACCGCGCTCCGGGCGTGTCGAGCGCCTGGCGGTCGCCAATGGCGACGGCGTGTCCCCGGGCCAGGTGCTGCTGCGCCTGTCCGGTTCCCAGCGTGCTCCGGGCCGGGAACCGGAGCTCGTGGCCCGGATCGAGTCACTGCAGCGCGAGCTGCGCCTGCTCGACGAGGCCGGAGCACGCCAGGCCGAACTGGCCGGCTCGCGCGAACGGCTGAATCGTCAACGGCTGCAGCTGACCGGCAAGCGAATTCGGGCGGCGCGCGCGGAAGCCCGGGCCCGGGAGGAGCAGGCCGCTATCCTGGCGACCCGGGCAGACAGGATCGGCCGGCTCGCCGTCGCAAACGCGATCGCCGAGGACGCCGCGAAGGATTCCGCCGCCGACGTGCTGGTGTCGAAGGCGGCCAGCCTGGCAGCGGGGCAGCGCGTGCTTGCACTGGAGGATGAACGGCTCACGATCGAGCAACAGCTGGCGGCGGACAGGGAATTCCTGGCGGCCACCCGGCGCGAATCCGGGGCCCGGCGGGAAGCACTTCTGCGCGAGGTTGCCGCGAGCGAGTTGCAATCCGCGCTCGAGGTCACCGCTCCGGGACGCGGCATCGTTTCGGGCCTCACCGTGCGCGACGGTGAAGACGTGCTTGCCGGCGACGTTCTGATGACGGTATTTGCGCCGGAAAGCCGTCTCGAAGCGCGCCTGTTCCTGAGTCCCGGCAATGCAGGCATGGTCTCCGTCGGCCAGCGCGTCGAATTGCAGCTGCGTGCGTATCCGCACCAGATTTACGGAACCCGGAGTGCGGTCGTCACGGCGATCTCGACGGTCGTCCTGCCCCCGGACGAGATCGATGCGGAGCTGCCGGTAACGGGCCCTGTCTTCGTGGTACGGGCGCGATTGCGGCACGCCCAAATACGCGCGGGTGGGCGCAGCTGGCCGCTGCCCCCGGGAACGTCTTTCCAGGCCGATCTCGTGCGTGGACGATGGCCGCTTTATCGCTGGTTGCTGCGCGCGGTATCCGGAGACCCGGCCTGGTCCTGAGCATGCCGCTGCCGGTGATTCTGCAGTCGCGAAGGACGGAGTGCGGCCTGGCTGCCCTGACCATGATCGCGAACCACTTCGGCCACGACCTCGATCTCACGGCCATGCGCCGGCGCTACGGCGACGTGCGGCCCGATCTCCGTTCGATGCTCAATATCGCCGATTCGCTGGGACTGGTCGGCCGCCCGCTCCGCTTGGGCATGGCGGACGTCCGGCAGCTGCGGCTGCCTGCCGTGTTGCATTGGGAGTTCGACCATTTCGTCGTACTGGCCAAGGCCGGCCGCCGTGGGGTCGTCCTTCACGACCCGGCGGCGGGCCGCCGCGTACTCGACTGGAAGAGCTGCGGCGCCGCGTTCACGGGCATCGCCGTCGAGTTCACGCCTGCGCCGGATTTCTCGGCGCTGTCTGCGCGGCGATTGCCGTCCTTGCGGGGCCTCGTGCAGTCATTCCGGCGACTTCCGCGCTACCTGGCTGCCATGCTTTGCCTGCTCATCGTCACGCAGTTGCTGTCGCTCGCGCCGCCTGTCGCTACGCAATTGCTGATCGACGAGGTGGTGCTGGGCCAGGATCGGTCCTGGCTTCACCGGGTTATCGTCGGCCTCGCGCTCGTCATGATGGCCGCGGTGCTCGTGGACACGCTGCGGCGGCGAATCGCGCTGTTTACGGGCATGCGAATTGCGACCGATTCGACCACCCTGATCATCCGGCACCTGTTGCGCCTGCCCGCCGTCACAGTCGGGCGCCGTTCCGTCGGTGACCTGGTGTCCCGCGTGGATTCGATGCAGCCATTGCGCACGGCATTGACGGAGACCAGCCTCCAGTTCGTCGTCCAGGGCACGGTCCTGCTCACGACGTTGTCGCTGATGTTCGTCTACAGCAGGCTGCTCACCGCCGTCTCGCTGGGCGCGGTCTTCCTGATTGCGCTGCTGCATGCCGCGCTTCTGCCGCGCTCGCGCGCCCTCAACACGGAACTCGTCGTGGCTTCTGCGAGGGCGGGCAATTCGCTGATCGAGTCCCTGCGCGCCTACCCGGCGGTGAGCGCCATGGGCCTCG
Source organism: Woeseiaceae bacterium (assembly GCA_035465295.1). Lineage (GTDB taxonomy): Bacteria > Pseudomonadota > Gammaproteobacteria > Steroidobacterales > Woeseiaceae > UBA1847. The sequence continues at coordinate 9,901 of DATHRM010000248.1, forward strand.
GGACACAGCGCCTCGCGCACTGGCAGCACGGCTTTGCCGCGGCGATCAATGCAGAGACCCGCAAGCAGCAGCTGGCGATCGTCGCGGGAGCGGGCCAGGGGGTCGTGATGGTCCTGGAATACGCCCTGTTTCTCGCCGTGGGTATCGGCGGCGTTCTGGACAAGCAGTTCACCCTCGGCGTGCTGTTCGCGTTCCTGAGCCTGCGCGGCACCCTCATGGGCGCGGCGACCGCGCTGCTCGGCGCTGTCCGGCAACTCTACCTCGTGCGCTCACACGTGGACCGCGTCGCGGAGGTCGTTGCCGAGACACCGGAACCCGGTGCGCCGCGTCACGCGCTGCGCAAACCGTTACGCGGCGCGATAGCGGCCGAAGCGCTCGAATTCCGCTACGCCGGCGGGCCGGAGATACTCGGCGGGGTCACCGTTGCCATCGACGCGGGCGAATCGATCGTGATCCGCGGGCCGTCGGGCAGCGGGAAGACCACGCTGCTGCGCCTGCTCGCCGGCTCGCTGGAAGCCGATCTCGGCCGGCTCCGCTATGACGGCATGGATTTGCGACTCTGGGATCGAAGTGCCCTGCGACGGCAGTTCGGCATTGTCTTGCAGTCCGACCGGCTGTTCGAGGGCTCGGTCGCCGACAACATCTCGGGATTCGAGGCCGATGCCGATGTCGGGCGCCTTCGCGAAGCCGCGGAACTCGCGGCCATATGGGACGATATCCAGCACCTGCCCATGGCGGTTCACACGCCGCTCGCCGGTGCCGACGGCGGACTGTCCGGCGGCCAGGCGCAGCGGCTGCTGCTGGCACGGGCGATATACCGGCAGCCGCGCATTCTGTTCCTCGACGAGGCGACGAGCCAGCTCGATCACGCGACGGAACATCGCGTCATCGAGAACCTGGGTACGCTCGGGGTCACGACAATCAGCATAGCGCACCGCAGCAACGCCCTCGCGGCGGCCACTCGCTATATCGACCTCCCCGGAGTGCGCCCCGTGGCTTTTGAGACCTGAGGCTTTCATAATGAAGGCCACGAATGCCGACACGCGGAAACCGGGCGATTGAACAAACTGCTAATCACCAATGCACGTCTCGTTAACGAGGGCGAGACACGCGATGCGGACGTGCTCATCGAAGGCGAGCGCATCAGCAGGGTCGAGGCATCGATAACCCCGCGCGAAGGGATGGACGTTATCGATGCCGCCGGACGCCTGCTCATGCCGGGCATGATCGACGACCAGGTGCATTTCCGTGAACCCGGGCTCACCAACAAGGGGGACCTCGCGACCGAGTCCGCGGCAGCCGTGGCCGGCGGCATCACCAGCTTCATGGATATGCCGAATGTGAATCCCCAGACCACGACGCGGCAGGCACTGGCCGACAAGTATGCGCTGGCCCGGCATCGGTGCACGGCCAATTACGGTTTCTATCTCGGGGCGACCAACCGCAACATCGAGGAGATCAAGGCACTCGAAGTCGGCGAAGCCTGCGGCATCAAGGTATTCATGGGCGCATCGACCGGCGACATGCTCGTCGACGATTCGACGGCGCTCGAGCGTATCTTCCAGCATGCGCCGGTCATGGTCGTCACCCATTGCGAACATTCGCCGACGATCTGGGACAACGAAGCGAAAGCCCGAGCCGAGTACGGTGACTCCGTGCCCATGTCGCAGCACCCGGCGATTCGGTCCGCCGCCGCCTGTCTCAAGTCGTCGAGCGTGGCCGTGGACCTGGCGCGGCGGTTCGATGCGCTGTTGCATGTCCTGCATCTCACGACCGCCCTGGAGATGGCGCTGTTTTCGAAAGCGCATCGATCGGAGAAGCGCATCACGGCCGAGGTGTGCGTACACCATCTCTGGTTCGATGAATCGCGGTACGAGGATCTCGGGACACGCATCAAGTGCAATCCGGCGATCAAGGCGGCGAGCGACAGGGAGGCGCTCGTCAAAGCGGTCAACGAGGGGCGCATCGACGTGATAGCGACGGATCACGCGCCGCATACGGCGAGCGAAAAAAAACAGGGCTATTTCAAGGCGCCGGCCGGGCTGCCACTCGTGCAGCATGCCCTGCTGGTGCTGTTCGACCTGGCGGACCGCGGCGAGATTTCGCATGAACTCATCGTCGAACGCGCATGCCACGCGCCGGCCGATCTTTTCGGTGTTCAAGAAAGGGGCTATGTCCGCGAAGGCTGGTACGCAGACCTCGTCATCGTCGATCCCGCAAAACCCTTCCGCGTGCAGAAGTCCAACCTGTTGTGCAAGTGTCACTGGTCGCCGTTCGAAGGCCACGAGTTCTCGTCGACCGTCGATATGACGCTCGTGAATGGCGAGGTGGTTTATCGCGACGGCGAGCTGACGAAGAACATTGCCGGTCAGCGGCTCGAATTCAACCGGGCCAGGTAGTATTTCCGCCCATCAAGCAGCCGGTTTTTGCCCGCTTTGTTGCGTGTGACCGAAACGGTTTACTTTCCGGTCGATGTCGTTATGCTAACTCCCAATAGGGGATCGGCCGTTTGCCTGGGAGCAGGCGCGGCAATTAGATGAAGCCAACGGATACCTCAAATCCCGACTACTTCCACAAGGTGGTCGACTGCCAGTGGGCCTGCCCGGCCCATACCGATGTACCCCTGTATATAAGGCTCATTGCGCAGGGGCGATTCGGCGACGCTTACATCGAGAACCGCAGGTCGAACGTGTTTCCGGGCATACTCGGCCGCGTTTGCGACCGGCCCTGCGAGCCGGCCTGCCGCCGCGGGCGCATCGACGAAAAGCCGGTCGCGATCTGCCGTCTGAAGCGCGTGGCGGCCGATCATCGCGAAGACATCACGGATCAGCTGCCGAAAGGTGCGCCGGAAAGCAACGGCAGGCGAGTGGCGCTGATCGGTTGCGGCTGTGCGTCGCTGACCGTTGCCAACGACCTTCGGCCTCTCGGTTACGAGGTCACGATCTTCGAGGCGCTCGAAACCACGGGCGGTCTCATGCGCACCAACATCCCCCGTTTTCGACTTCCGCCGGAAGTCCTCGACGAAGAAATCAACTACATCATCGACATGGGTGTCGATCTGAAGCTGAATCACCGTATCGAGAGCATGAAGGAACTGCTCGACAGCGGCGAGTTCGACGCGATTTTCGTCGGCACCGGGGCGCCGCGCGGCAAGAACCTCGAGATTCCCGGACGCTACGACAGCGACCGCATACATATCGGCATCGACTGGCTGGAATCGGTCGCCTTCGAACACATCGAGGAGATCGGCAAGCGTGTGCTGATCATCGGCGTCGGCAATACGGCCATGGATTGCTGCCGCACGTCGCTCCGCCTTGGCGCCAATGACGTCAAGGTAATGGCGCGCAAGCCTCGCGGTTTCTTCAAGGCGTCGGACTGGGAACTGGAGGACGCCGAAGAGGAGAACGTCGAGATTCTCGTCAACCACTCTCCGAAAGAGTTCGTGATCGAGGACGGCAAACTCGTCGGCATGACCTTCGAACTTATGGAATACGGCGTCGGAGAGGATGGCCGCATCGACCGCGGCACGGTCGTCGGCGAGACGACGATTCCCTGCGACGACGTCATCCTGGCCATCGGCCAGGACAACGCGTTTCCGTGGATCGAGCGCGACATCGGCATCGAATTCAACGAGTGGGATTGCCCGGTCGTGGACGAGAACACGATGATGTGTACACGGGACGGCGTGTTTTTCGGCGGCGATTCCGCATTCGGCCCGAAGAATATCATCTGGGCGGTCGCCCACGGCCATGAGGCCGCGATTTCGATTCACAAGTACTGCCAGGGCGAGGACATTACGACGCGCATGCCGGCCGGAATCAATCTCCTGACGCAGAAGATGGGTATGCACGAGTGGAGCTACTCGAACGACTTCGATCCGGCCGAGCGGCGCATCATGCCGCACGTGGAACTCAAGGAGCGGTTCAAGAAACTCGATATAGAGGTTGAGCTGGGATTCAGCGCGGAACAGACGATACAGGAAGTCGAGCGCTGCCTGAACTGCGACATCCAGACCGTTTTCACCGCGAAGCTGTGTATCGAATGCGATGCCTGCATCGATATCTGCCCGGTCAACTGCCTGACGATCACCCACAACGGCGACGAGGCGGACCTGCGCTCGAGACTTTCCGCGCCCGCGGAAAACCCGGAGCAGGCGCTGTACGTATCGGCAGAGTTGCCGCACACGTCGCGCGTGATGGTCAAGGACGAGGATATCTGTGTCCACTGCGGCCTGTGCGCCGAGCGCTGCCCGACCGGCGCCTGGGACATGCAAAAATCGCAGGTCCTGATTCCGTACGCGCAGGACGAACCGATGGGGGCAAAACCGAAAAAGGCCGGCAAAACCGCAGCCTGAAGCAAGGGTCATCGAGTGGCAGGAACCAACGACATTGTCATCAAGATCGCCACCGTGAATGGCACCGGTTCGGCGAGCGCGAACGGCCTTCTGCGCAAGGCGATATTCCGCATGGGCGTCCCCGTCGTCGGCAAGAACTATTTTCCTTCGAATATCCAGGGGCTGCCCACGTGGTACGAGATCCGGGTAACCAAGGACGGCTACCAGGCACGGTCGAACCGGGTCGACGTGATGGTCGCAATGAATGCCCAGACCTACGCCCAGGACATGGCGGATGTGAAGCCGGGCGGATGGCTGATCTACGACTCGACCTGGCCGCGCAGCCGGCAGCTGAACCGGGATGACATTACGGTCGTCGGCGTGCCGCTCTCGCGTATGTGCAACGAGCGGTTCGACGGCGTGCGCACGCGAATCCTGATGAAGAATATCGCGTACGTCGGGGTCATCGCCGCGCTGACGAATATCGATCTCGAGGTCATAAAGGGCTTGCTCGAGGAGACGTTTGCCGAAAAGCAGCATCTCATCGCGTCGAACATGGAAGCCATACACCTCGGATATGACTATGCGGCGGAGAATTTCAGCGGTCCGGCACCACCCACGGTCGAGAAGATGGACGCGACTCGCCGGCATATTGTTATTGACGGAAACACGGCTTCGGCGTTGGGTTGCGTTTATGCGGGCGCTACCGTCGGCGCCTGGTATCCGATCACGCCATCGACGTCACTCATGGATGCCTTTCGGGCATTTTGCGCGAAGTACCGGATCGATCCCGAGAGCGGCAAGCGGACCTACGCGATCATCCAGGCTGAAGACGAACTCGCAGCAATCGGCATGGTGTTCGGT
>DATHRM010000249.1:0-5663 GCA_035465295.1 Woeseiaceae bacterium
CCCTGCGGCTGTGCCATGCAGCCGGCCAGAGTGTCGTGGTGCAGGGCGGACTGACGGGGATCGTCGACGGCGCTCGATCGACTGCCAATGACGTCGTTATTTCGCTCGAACGCATGAACCGGATCGAGTCTGTCGATGCGCTCGATGGCGTCGCCGTGGTGCAGAGCGGGGCGATTCTGCAGAACGTCCAGGAAGCGCTCGAAAGACAGGGATTCCTGTTTCCGCTCGACCTGGGCGCACGTGGCAGCTGCACCATCGGTGGTACCGTCGCGACCAATGCCGGCGGCATGAACGTGCTGCGATACGGCATGATGCGCAACCTCGTGCTCGGGCTCGAGGCCGTGCTCGCCGACGGCACGATCGTGTCATCGATGAACCGGCTGCTGAAGAACAATGCCGGTTACGACCTCAAGCAGCTCTTCATCGGCACCGAGGGCACGCTCGGCATCGTTACTCGCGCCGTCCTGCGCCTGCGGCCCGCGCTGCGCAGCCGCAACACCGCGTTCGTCGCGGTGGACGACTATGCGAACGTGCCGCGGCTGCTGAAAAGCCTCGGCAGCTCGCTCGGCGGCAGCCTGACCGCGTTCGAGGTGCTGTGGGAGGACTTCTACAACACCGTCGTCGTCGAACGCGACCGGCACGCGCCGCCGGTCGAGGCGGGGCATCCGTGGTACGTGCTGATCGAAGCGCGCGGCGGCCAGCAGGAGGAGGATGCCGAGCGATTCCAGGTGGCGCTCGAGGAGGTACTCGAAGCCGGGCTGATCGTCGACGCTGCGTTTGCGAGCGGCGCGAAGCAGCGCGAGGCGATGTGGGCGATCCGGGACGATATCGACGGCCTTGCCGAGATACTCGACCCCGTAATGGCCTTCGACGTCAGCCTGCCGATCGCACACACGGCCGATTACGTTGCGGCCGTGAAAAAACGCCTGAACGAGCGCTGGCCGGACACGTTCCGCGGCACCTCGTTCGGCCACCTCGGCGACAACAACCTGCATTTCCTGCTGACCGTCGGCAGCAGGGATCACGACGAGCAGCGCGAGGTGATGGAGATTATCTACGACGAGCTGAAGACGTACCGCGGCTCGATCTCCGCGGAACACGGCATCGGTCTCGAGAAGCGCGCGTATCTCGGCGTGACGAGGAACGAGACGGAAGTGGCGCTGATGCGTTCGCTGAAAAAAGCGTTAGATCCTAAAGGCTTACTGAATCCCGGCCGGATCTTCTGATCTCCCGAGCAAAGAAAATCGGGCGCGGGGGGTAGACAACGCGGTCCGCGTTTATTATATTCTTGACCGATCAGTTATAAATACACCCGGATTATGGCCCAGCCTGGACAAAAACGATCGGTCGGACGACCGCGAGAATTCGACGAGGAGCGTGCCCTCGAGGCCGCCATGGACGAATTCTGGCGGAAGGGCTATGAATCGACGTCCCTCAACGACCTGTGCTGTTGCACCGGGCTGCACAAGGGCAGCCTGTACCAGGCCTTCGGCGACAAGCACAAGCTGTTCATGCGTTCCCTCAACCATTATGCCGATCGCGAATTCAAGGACGTGGCCGCGGTCGCGTTCGAGCAGGATTCGCCGCTCGACAGCATCCGCGCGCTGGTGCGGACCGTCTGCGACCACGCGGCAGAGGGCAGGGGTTGCCTGATGATCAACAGCATGGTCGAGCTGGCGCCGCACGATCCCGAGGTCAAGGAAATGCTGATGAACGAGGGGCAGCGGCGCATCGAGGTGATGACCGGGCTGCTGGCAAAAGCCCAGGAGCTGGGCGAGATCCGGGCCGAGCTGGATCCGGGCATGCTGGCGCGGCAGTTGATGGTCGGCCTCGCCGGGTCGGCGGCGCTGGTGAAAGGCCTGATCACCACCGAGGAAGTCATGCACCTGCTGGAGTCCATGATCGACCTGTGGACGTGACATTTTTTTGGCTAATTTATGACCGTTTGGTAACAAATTAAGACGATGGAGGGAGAGATGGGCACGTATTTCAAGGCAATCGACCGCTTCGCTGCCGCGCTGACGAGGATCGTGATCGCGCGCCGCTGGTGGGTCATTACGGGCGCGGTTCTGCTGGCGGCGGTCGTCGGCTCCGGCGCAGGCCGGCTCGAGTTTTCGACCAATTACCGCGTGTTCTTTTCGGAGGCGAACCCGGAACTGCAGGCGTTCGAGAACCTGCAGGACACCTACACGAAAAACGACAATTTCTTCTTCGTGGTCGAGCCGCGCTCAGGCGAAGCGTTCGACGCCGGGACGCTGGCCGCCGTCGAAGAGCTGACCGAGGCGGCCTGGCAGATTCCCTATGCCATCCGCGTCGACTCGGTCAGCAACTTCCAGCACACCTACGCGATCGGGGATGACCTCATCGTCGAGGACCTGGTCAGCGGGGCGGCAGGCAGGAGCGCCGATTACCTCGACGACCGGCGCGATGTGGCGCTCGCGGAGCCGCTGCTGCGCGACCAGATTGTCACCGCCGACGCGGGCGTGACGGCAGTGAACGTCGTGCTGCAGTATCCCGAGAAAGGCCTCAGTGAAGTGCCCGAGGCCGTGGCCTTCGCGAGGGCCCTGAAGGCGCAAATCGAGACCGACTTCCCGGACGTGCAAATCCACCTGACCGGCGTGTCGATGCTCAATAATGCATTTGCCGAAACCGGCATGTCGGACGGCGCCACGCTCATGCCGCTGATGTTCGTGGTCATCTTCGCGCTGACCTGGCTCATCATCCGTTCCTTCACGGCTACCGTATCGACGCTCGTCGTCATCATGTTGTCGACACTGGTCGGGATGGGCGTTGCCGGTTTCGCCGGCGTCAAACTCACGCCGATCGCGATGTCCGCGCCGATCGTCATCCTGACGCTCGCAGTCGCGGACTCGATTCACATCCTGCTGTCGCTGCGCGGCCTGATGCGCGAGGGGCTCGGCAAGACCGAGGCGCTCATCGAGGCCGTGCGCATCAATTTCCTGCCGGTGACCATTACCTCGTTGACGACGATCGTCGGCTTCCTGTCGCTCAACTTCTCGGACTCGCCGCCGTACTGGCACCTCGGCAACATCACCGCCGTCGGCATCGCCGCCGCGTGGCTGTACTCGATTACGCTGCTGCCGGCGCTGATCAGCGTGCTGCCGTATGGCACCCGGCAGAGCGCCGGGAGTGACTGGTCGCAGCGCGCCATGGATCGCCTCGCGGACGTCGTAATCGCCAACTACCGCAAGCTGTTCGTCGGCGCCGGCCTGGCCTCGCTTGCGTTCATCGCTTTCATACCGACGCTCGACTTCAACGACCAGTGGGTCGAGTATTTCGACGAGCGCATCGAGTTCCGCAACGACTCCGACGAGGCGCAGGCGTTCTTCGGTCTTTATCCCATCGAGTACTCGGTTCCGGCCGAGGGCCCGGGCGGCGTGAGCGAACCCGAGTTTCTCGCCAACCTGGAGCGCTTTGCGGACTTCCTGCGGGCACAGCCGAACGTTACCCACGTGTACTCGCTGTCGGACATCATGAAGCGCCTGAACCGCAACATGCATGGCGACGACGACGCGTATTACCGGATACCGGCGGACCGCGAATTGTCGGCGCAGTATCTTCTGCTCTACGAGTTGTCGCTGCCTTACGGCCTCGATCTCAACGATCGCATCAACGTCGACAAGTCCGCGACGCGCGTAACCGCCACGGTAAGTCGCGCAACGACGGCCGAGACGAAGCAGTTTTTCGCCGACGTCGAGCAATGGATGAACGACAACTGGCCGGCCTGGATGCGCACGGAGCCGACCAGCGCGGCCGTGATGTTCACCTATATCAGCGAGCGCAACCTGCAGAACATGATCGCGGGCACGGTGCTGGCGATTGTGGCTATCGCCTTGATCATGATGTTCGCGCTGCAAAGCGTCAGGCTGGGTGTGTTGAGCCTCGTGCCGAACGGGTTGCCGATACTCACGACGTTCGGCGCCTGGGCACTGCTCGTCGGCGAGGTCGGCTTCTCGGTGGCGACCGTGGCATCGATCTCGCTGGGCATCATTGTCGACGATACCGTGCACCTTCTGTCGAAGTACGTACGCGCACGGGAAGAGCGCGGCCTGAGCACCGAAGACTCGATTCGCTACGCATTCCACAACGTGGGCACCGCGATCGTCGTTAACACGATCATCCTGACGGCGGGCTTCCTCGTCATGACGACATCGGCATTCAAGATGAACGTCGACCTCGGGCTCATGACCGTGCTCGCCATCGCGTTTGCACTGATCCTCGACTTCCTGTTCCTGCCCGCGCTGCTGTTGCTCGGCAAGCGTGACCGGGCACCGCGGGTCGCCGCACGCCTCGAGTTGCAGACGTCAACAACCTGATTGAATTCATCCAGTTATAAAGAGGGCAATACCATGAAACTCAAGACGACGATTGGCATGATCTTGCTGGCATCGTTCGCGCTGGCGTTTGCCGCGAGTGCCGATGCCGCATCGAGTCCCGCGGAGAAGGGCTTTGACATTGCGGCACGGTCCGACCGTTCCGACCTCGGCTTCGGCGACAGCGAAGTGGAGCTGCAGATGATCCTGAGGAATGCCGCGGGCCAGGAATCGACGCGGACGCTCAGGATTTCGACGCTCGAAAAGCCCGACGAGTCAGTCGGCGACAAGAGCCTCGTGCTGTTCGACACGCCGCGCGACATCGAGGGCACGGCACTGCTATCGCACGCGAAGATTCTCGATCCCGATGACCAGTGGCTCTACCTGCCGGCACTCAAGCGCGTCAAGCGCATTTCGTCGAGCAACAAGTCGGGACCGTTCGTGGGCAGCGAATTCGCGTTCGAGGACTTTACGGCGATCGAGCTGAACAAGTTCGACTACCGCTGGGTGCGCGAGGAAACCTGCGGCGACCTGACCTGTGACGTGATCGAGCGGACGCCGCGCTACGAAAATTCGGGCTACACGAAGCAGGTATCCTGGGTGGACCAGGCCGATTTCCAGATTCGCAAGGTGGAATTCTACGACCGCCGCGGCGACCTGTTGAAGGTGCTGGAGCTCAAGGACTACCGGAACTACGACGGCGTCTGGCGGGCGCACCTGCTCAGCATGATCAACGTGCAGACCAACAAGCAGACCGATCTTGTCTACGGCGACTTTCGCTTCGGCGTCGGGCTGTCCGAGAACGATTTCGTCAAGGGCCGGCTCAGCCGCTTGCGGTAGAAGACAATGACGACGCGAACACTCCAACACGTTGCACTGGCGATTCTGCTGGCGTGGTCGGGCGCAAATGCAGACGAGGTGTCCTGGGACCTGGCGGGCAATGTCGAGCTGCAATCGCGGCTCTTCGCCCGTGACGCATTGTGGCCCGGCCAGGGACCGCAGAGGGTACAGGTCTCGCTGGCTGCGACCGCGGAGCTGCGCTGGCGCAATGCCGACGGCGACCAGCGTGCCTCGATCGTTCCTTACCTGCGCCGGGACTCGGCAGACGAGGAACGCAACCTGTTCGACTTGCCCGAAGCCTACTGGGCGCACGAGGGTGACGCCTTTGAGCTCCTCGCGGGCGTCAACACCGTATTCTGGGGCGTAACCGAGTCCGTTCACCTCGTCGACATCGTCAACCAGACGGACGCCGCGGGCGACATCGACGGCGAGGACAAGCTCGGCCAGCCGATGCTGAATCTCGCCTGGCAACGGGACTGGGGGCTGTTG
>DATHRM010000250.1:0-7560 GCA_035465295.1 Woeseiaceae bacterium
GGGAAGAACTGCAGTGAGCCGCGACCTCGGCGAATTGCAGGCGCTGCGCAGCGTGCTCGAGGTCACGCGCAAGCTCAGTGCGCCCTTCGACCTCGACACGATGCTGACCGAAGTGGTCGACGCTGCCCGTGAAGTGCTCGACGCTGACAGGGGCACGGTTTTCCTTTACGACGAAAGCTCGGACGAACTCGTGGTGCGTGTGGCGACCCAGCTCGGCAGCATCCGCATTCCTGCCGACAAGGGTATCGTCGGTGAATCCGCGATGTCGCGAAAGCTCATCAACGTCCCCGACTGTTACGCAGACGAACGCTTCAACCGCGCCATCGACAAGGAAACCGGGTACCGCTCCCGGTGCATGCTCACGATCCCGCTGATCGGCTTCGAGGACACGCTGGTCGGCGTACTGCAGATTCTCAACAAGAAAAGCGGTGTATTCGACGAGCAGGACGAGTTCGTGGCAACGGCGCTCGCCGCGCAGGCCGCCGTCGTGCTGCACCGGGCAAAGCTGATCGAGACGATGATTGCCACGGAAAGGCTCGACCGCGAGATCACCGTCGCTCGCGACGTGCAGATGGGCACGCTCCCGAAAGAGATGCCGAAGATCGACGGCTATGGCTTTGCGGGCGCCTTCTCGCCGACCGACCAGACCGGCGGCGACCTGTACGACTTCGTGCCGCTGTCCGGCGAGCGCCTGTTCCTGCTGATGGGCGACGCGACCGGGCACGGCATAGGCCCGGCACTCAGCGCGACACAGGTACGCGCGATGCTGCGGGTCGCTTTGCGCCTCGGCGCCGGCCTCGACGACGTATTCGTCAATATCAACGACCAGCTTGTCGAGGACCTTCCCGAAGACCGCTTCGTGACGGCGTTTTTCGGGTTGCTCGACGCGCAGGCTCACGCGGTGCGCTTTCACTCGGCGGGCCAGGGCCCGATCATGCACTACCATGCTGCCGGGAAGCGGTACGACTGGCACGAGCCGTCGACGTTTCCCCTGGGCTACATGGCCCAGCAGAACCTGGGGCCCGGCGTGTCGATCAGCCTGGAGCCCGGCGACATACTCGGCCTCATTTCCGACGGTATCTACGAGTACGAGAACGAGGTGGGGCTGCAATTCGGCCAGAGGGGGGTCAGATCCGTGATCGACGCAATGCCGGGCGGCAGGGCCGAGGAACTGGTGCCGGCCATCATGCACGCGGCACGCATGCACGGCGGCAGAGCGCCCCAGGCCGACGACATCACGATCGTGCTCGTCAGGCGCAACTTCTAGGACGATGGGCGGCCAGGCTTTCAAGCGCAGCATCGAATCGGTAGCCGACATCTACCGCTTCAGCGAGGACGTCATGGCGGCGGCCGACATCGACGAATCGGTTCGTTTCCCGATTCATCTCGCGATGGAGGAACTGTTCGTCAACCTCGTGAGCTACAATCCCGGGGCGCACCGCGACATCCTTATCGACGTGCAGATCGCCAACGGCGGCGTGGTCGTCACGATAACCGACCACGACGCGGCCGAATTCGACGTTACCCGGGCGCGGCCCGTGGACACGGGAGCCTCGCTGCGGGAGCGCAAACCCGGCGGCCTGGGCCTGCACCTGATTCAACATATGGTGGATACGCTCGAATACGACTATCGTGACGGGCGTAGCAAGATTCGTTTCAGCAAGGAGCCGGAAACACACGATGTTTGAGATTGATTACGCTGAAAGCGGGGAGGTTGTTTGCAGCGGGCGCCTCGATGCGGCGCAAAGCGCGAGGGCAGAGGCCTTCCTGGGACGCCTGGAGACCAGCCATACACTCGACTTTGAGCGCCTGGAATACATTTCCAGCGCCGGGTTGGCTATACTGTTGAAAACACAAAAACGACTGTCCGGAAGCGGCGCAGCGATAAAAATAATAAACGTCAACAAACACATATACGATATTTTCCGTTACTCGGGTTTTAACGCGATCTTCGAGATCGAGACCCTGTAGACCGTCTGCAGGGCAAAAAGGGAGGGGCTCGGGCCAACTTTTCTGTTGGCCGCCTGTAGGTATGAGTGAGCCAGACGACACCAGACTGATGGAGCGGTGCAGCAACGGCGACCGGCAGGCATTCGAAATGCTGTTGGCGAGGTACGAGAAACCGGTATTCAACGCCGCGTACAGGATGCTGAACAGCCCCGACGATGCCCGTGACGTCACGCAGACAGTGTTTTTGAAGGTATTCGAGCACCTCGACCAGTACGATCCGAAGTACCGCTTTTTCAGCTGGATTTATCGGATAACGCTGAACGAATCCATCAACTGGCTCAAGAAGACGAATCGCCTGGACGCGCTCGAGGGAGATACACCAGATACGGCGAGCGGTCCGGAACAAGAGGCCAGTAACGAACAGTTGAGCGAAGGTATGCAGGCAGCGCTAATGACAATCAGCCCGGACTATCGAGCCGTGATCGTCCTGAAACATCTGCTCGGATGCAGTTACCAGGAGATCAGTGAGGTTCTCGAAATTCCGGAGAAGACCGTCAAGTCGAGACTGTACACGGCGCGCCAGCTCCTGCAGGAAACCCTTACCGAACGCGGATTACACTGATGACTATCGACCCGAAATATTTCGAGCTGATCCAGGCGGACATCGACGGCCAGATCGATGATGCCGGAAAAGCCGAACTCGAGAACTTCCTCGCCGACAGCGAAGAAGGCCGGGCGGTTTACGAGGAACTGGAGACACTTTGCCGTTCTCTCGATGGCATGCCTTCGATCGACCCGCCGCCACATCTCCGGCACGTACTCCTGAACGAGGCGCCGGTGAAATCTGCCCCGCGACCCGCGCCCGGATTGCTGCAGCGCCTGTTCTCGGGGCCTGCGCTCGGCTATGTCGGGATGTTTGTAGCCGGCGTTGCACTGACACTCGCGCTGGTCGATTCGGACCAGATCTCCCGGGGCGCCTTCGACGAAGTGACCGGTCTCGTCGGCACGATCGCCGACTCGCAGTTCGTCGTGCCGGAACACGGCACGATCTCCGTCGATGAAAGCGAAGTCGCCGGTACCGTGACGCTGCGCAGCACGGGGCCCATACTGATCGTCGATTTCGACCTGAGCGCCAGGCAGCCCGTCGAGATTGTCGCGGAATACTCGGACCAATCGATATGGTTCAACGGCTTTGCACAGCTGGAAAGCAGCGGCACCAGCATTGCAGCCGACACCGGCGCCGTAACCCTGAAAATGGACGGTAAGCGGCGCTATGCCGTTTACCTGAACAACCCGGGCATGCGCCCGGCAACGATCGACCTGCAGTTCATGGCTGACGACCAGGTCATCCATGAAGCGGAGCTCAGTTTTTCGGAGGCTGACTAGGTACGCCCGGAGACTGACCAACTTTTCCTGTCCGGGCTGGTACTGGGTAACAGGAGAAACAGCAAAAGTGTTCCGTACCAGTGGACACAAGGGGACCGATAATGGCTACGAGCAACAAAGCAATTCCCGTCGTAATTGGCGCAATCGTCCTGGTTGCGGTTATCTGGGTCGGCAGCAACATGTCGACCGACGACGAACTCACTGGCACCGTCGCACCAGCGGAACGCTATCGGGCGGAACAGCCGGGCGCCGATGACATCCAGCTGGGAGACCAGGAACTCCAGGCCGTGCTGCAGTCGGATGAATTCGCCCGGCTCGTAGCTGACGAATCTTTCCAGAAGGCCATGAGCAACTCGGCATTTCGTGACGCTCTGGCGAATGCCGCATTCCATGACGCCATGGCCAATGCCGCTTTCCGCGACATGATCGGCAGTGCCGAGATGAGCCAGTTCCTCAGCAGCGCCGATATGAGCCAGTTCATGAGCAGCGCCGACATGAGCGAATTCATGAGCAGCGCCGACTGGAGCCAGTTCATCAGCAGCGCCGATGTGAGCGAATTCATGAGCAGCGCCGATATGAGCCAGTTCATCAGCAGCGCCGACATGAGCGAGTTCATGAACAGCGCCGACTGGAGCCAGTTCATCAGCAGCGCCGATATGAGCGAATTCATGAGTTCCGACGCGTTCAACGAGGCACTCGCAAACGCCGCATTCCGTGATGCGCTGGCCAACTCCGCATTTCGCAATGCGCTCGCAAGCCAGGCATTTCGCAATGCCATGGACAACGCCGCATTCAGCAACGCGATGTCACAGCAGGCTTACCTCGAAGCATTGAGCAGCCCGGCATTCGTCGACGCGCTCGGCAACCAGGCGTTCGTGGACGCGTTCGCCAGCGAGTCGATGCGCCACGCGATGAGCAATGCTGCTTTCCGCAATGCGCTGGGCAATGCCGCATTCCGCAATGCCATGTCGAACGCCGCATTCCGCAATGCGCTGGGTAATGCTGCTTTCCGCAACGCGCTCGGCAACGCCGCTTTCCGCAATGCCCTGGGTAATGCTGCTTTCCGCAACGCGCTCGGCAACGCCGCGTTCCGTAACGCGCTCGGCAACGCCGCCTTCCGCAATGCCCTCGGCAACGCTGCCTTCCGCAACGCCCTCGGCAATGCCGCGTTCCGCGATGCCATGGCAAACGCCGCGTTCCGTAACGCGCTGGCGAATTCCGCTTTCCGTAACGCACTTGCAAACAGTGCCGCGAGGGCTGCACTGAACTGAAAAACATAACGGCCTGACAATAATAACGAGAAGGAAAACCTGCGCCATTGCACTGGCGGCCTTAATGGCCGCCAGTTTTTCTGTTCGTGCACAGGGGCTCCAGTACGTCGAGACCGACAAGCTCAAGCTGCTGTATTTCGACCCGACGGAGACCTACCTGGTCCCGCGCGTCATCCAGAGCTTTCACGGGGCGATGGAGGTACACGAGAAGGTCCTCGGCTACGAAGCCGACGAAAAGACCACGATGCTGCTGGTCGACTTCGCCGACTACGGCAATGCGGCCGCCACCGCGGTGCCCGGCAACATCGTGATGGTACAGGTCGCACCGATCATCCCGAATTTCGAGACGTTCGCGCCCGCGGAGCGCATGTACACGCTCATGAATCACGAGATGGTTCATGTCGTCACGACGGACCAGCCCGCGCCCGCCGACAACAGGTACCGCAGGTTATTCGGCGGCAAGGTGCTGCCGGTGTCCGATCACCCGGAATCGGTCTTCTACCAGTACCTGACGGCCCCGCGCGACGCCAGCCCGCGCTGGTACCTCGAGGGCATCGCCGTATTCATGGAAACATGGATGGCCGGGGGTCTCGGGCGGGCCCAGGGCGCGTATGACGAAATGATGTTCCGGACGATGGTCAGGGACGACGCGCACTTCCACGATCCTCTCGGTCTCGTCGCGGAGGGCGTAGAGGCGGATTTCCAGGCCGGTGCGAACGCCTATCTCTACGGCGGCCGCTTCATGACCTACATGGCCTACACCCACTCGCCGGAACAGCTGGTCGAATGGGTCAAGCGCACTGCCGATGGCGAACGCGCCTACGACAGGGAATTCGAGCGCGTTTACGGCATTCCGCTGGATGATGCCTGGCAAAACTGGATCGACTGGGAACACGACTTCCAGCGCCAGAACCTCGAGGCCGTTCGGCAATTCCCCATCAGCGAGCACGAGAACCTGGCGGATTCGGGGCTGGGCTCGATGTCTCGTGCGTATTACGACCCCGAGCGCAACAGCCTGATCGCGGGGATGCGTTATCCGGGCGTCGTCGCTCATATCGGTGAGTACTCGCTCGACGAGCGCAAGGTCCGGCACCTCGAGGACGTCAAGGTGCCGATGCTGTATACCGTGACGTCGGTGGCGTACGACCCGGACACGGAAACCGTCTTTTATGCCGCCGACAACAAGGCGTACCGGGACCTGATGGCGGTCGACGTCAACTCCGGCAAGGCCCGGATGCTGCAGCACGACGCCCGCATAGGCGAGCTCGTAATCGACAGGTCCGACCGCTCACTCTGGGGCTTGCGTCACCTGAGCGGGTACGTGTCGCTGGTACGCATCGAACACCCGTACGATGAGTGGGATCTCATCCATACGTTCCCCTACGGCACGATCGTCTACGATATGGATGTTTCCCGGGATGGCGACCTGCTGTCCGCCTCTTTCGGCGACGTCGAGGGCCAGCAGTCGATCAGGGTATTCCGCATCGACGACCTGCGCTCCGGAACGGTCGAACCGGTCGCGAGTTTCGACTTCGGTCTCGCAATTCCGGAAGGCTTCGTATTTTCTCCCGACGCCCGCTACCTGTTCGGCAGCGCCTACTACACGGGCATTTCGAACATCTTCCGCTACGAAATAGAAACCGGCGAACTCGAAGCCGTGAGCAATACGGAAACCGGTTTCTTCAGGCCGATTCCCCTCGATAACGAGAACCTCATCGTCTTCAACTACACCGGCGAAGGGTTCGTGCCCGCGAAGATCCGCGCGGAGCCTGTCGAGGATATTGCCGCCGTGACGTTTCTCGGCACCGAAACGATAAAGAAGCATCCCCGGCTCGAAGAATGGCAGGTGAGGTCGGACGATGACACGCCGGCCGAATCCCGCGTCATCGCCCGCGGCGAGTACGTGCCCATACGGAACATGCGGCTCGAATCGATATACCCGATCGTTCTCGGCTACAAGGATTCGGTCTCGCTGGCCGTGAAGGCGAACTTTTCGGACCCGGTGCTGCTCGATTCCCTGCAGCTGGGGCTGGGCTACAGCCTCGACAGCGCCCTGCCGTCGGAAGAGCGCCCGAACGTCATGATCGACTACCGTCACTCCGTGATCAAAAACAGTCCTCTGGCCGGTACGTGGCGCCTGGGCGCGTGGCTGAACAACGCGGACTTCTACGACCTGTTCGGCCCGACCAAGCAGAGCCGCAAGGGCACGCGGTTTTACGTCGGCTATGGAAAAGCGCTGATTTACGACGAACCGCGGCTGCTCGAGTTTTCCACCGAGCTGAACCACTACGCCAACATCGACGCGCTCCCCCGCTACCAGGACGTGGCCGCCTCCCTCGACAAACTCACCAGCTTCGACGCCCAGCTCGAGTTCTCGCACGTGCGCAGCTCGCTCGGTGCCGTCGATGCCGAGAAAGGCATCAAGTGGGGGCTGGCCACCAGCGTCAATTACGTGGACGGCGACACGATCCCGAAGATCGGCGGCAATTTCGACTTCGGTTTTGCCCTGCCCCTGAAAAACTCGTCGATCTGGTTCCGCAATGCGGCCGGGGTCGCATTCGGCGACGCCACGGACGAATTTGCGAATTTCTTTTTCGGCGGTTTCGGCAACAATTACATCGACCACCAGAAAGTCAAACGTTACCGGGAGTTCTACTCGATGCCCGGTTTCGACCTGAATGCAATTCCCGGCCGGAACTTTCACCGCGCCATGCTGGAGTGGAACCTGCCGCCCCTTCGCTTCTCCCGCATGGGCACGCCCAATTTCTATTCGTCATGGGCACGGACTTCTATTTTCGCGACGTCCCTCGTGACGAACCTCGACGACAGCACGCTGCGCCAGGAGGCTGCCAACATCGGCGCCCAGGTCGACTTCAAATTCAAGCTCAAATCGCGCTATGACATGACCTTGTCATTCGGTTACGCGACGGGTTTTCTCGATGGCTCGCAGTTC
>DATHRM010000251.1:0-5947 GCA_035465295.1 Woeseiaceae bacterium
ATTGTCGCGGCGCGCTTTTTCGAAACGCGGGACGCCGATACGCAACCCGCCTTATCCATCGTTTCCGGCAAAGACTGACAGGAAAGAACTTGCGACTGATCGAACTCAAGATCCTCGACCCGCGACTGGGCGACTCGATTCCGCTGCCGCACTATGCGACGGATGACTCGGCGGGACTCGACATGAGAGCCTGCATCGATGACCCGGTTACCGTCGAGCCGGGCGCAACCGAACTGATCCCGACCGGGCTCGCGATCCACATCGGGGATCCCGGGCTGGCGGCAATTCTGCTGCCGCGCTCGGGACTCGGCCACAAGCACGGCCTGGTGCTCGGCAACCTGACCGGACTGATCGATTCCGATTACCAGGGGCAGGTGTTTATTTCCTGCTGGAATCGAGGCTCGACGGCTTACGAGGTCAGCCCGGGCGAGCGCATTGCCCAGATGGTGTTCGTGCCGGTCGAGCAGGTGCGCTTCCAGGTCGTCGAGGAGTTCGACGACAGCGAGCGGGGAGACGGGGGGTTCGGGCACTCAGGCACGGCCTGAGCGTGTTCAGTCCAGGCCTTTCAGGGCCTTGAAGCGATTGATGTCGCCTTCGAAGCGAGCCACCATCTGGCGCTCGTCTTCGCGGAACTTCTGCAGGTTTTTCTCGTGCCGCGCGATCGTCGCCTTGGTCTCGTTGATGTCGGCGACCAGGTCCTGGCTGATCAGCGGCGCGTCGGGATCTTCGTTGTAGGGGCGGTACCTGGCCGCTTCCCGCTTCAGTTTCGCCAGCCGGCGTTCGAGGTTGCGCAGGTACAGCTCGGTAACGCGTGACTGCGCCTGGAACAGCTCGATGCGGCGGTCGCGGTGCATGACGATCTCTTCGACCGACAGGTAGGTTGCGAGCAGTGCCTGGTCAGCGCGGCGCTGCAGCTCCTTCTGCGTCTGGAGTTCCCTGGCCTTTTGCTCGGCCAGCAACTGCTCCTCGGTCTTGCGTCCCTCGAGATGGTCGACCGTAACGGCGTGCTCGTTGAGAACCTGCTTGGGCAGGTCCGAGTACTCGGGCGGAATGCTGTCACCGTAGTGAGTCTGGCCGTCTTCATCCACCCACTTGTACACGCGGTCGTGCTCGCCGGCGAGTGCGGCGGACGACGCAAGCGCGATCAGGAAGCCTGTGGTTATTGCGGTTTTAAGCATGGGCCCAAATATGCCACGGGGACGATCCCGGAGTTGCGACACAGTTCGCTTTTCAGAGCTTAGACCTCGTCATGGATTCTGTAAACTCGCCGGTCCGGCGTCCGCGCGGCGCTTCAGCCGGCGACCCCGTACCTGCGGCGATAGTCGACGACAGGGCCAAGAAAATCGGCGTAATCCTTTGATTCTTCGAGGCTATCGATCAGGTCGTCGAGGCGGACGATGCTGACCACGGGAATGCCGAGCGACGTTTCCAGTTCCTGCACGGCGGACAGTGAGCCCTGGCCGCGTTCCTGGCGGTCCAGCGAGATCGCGAGGCCTGCAACGCCGGCACCGTTTGACCTGATGATGTCGCAGGCCTCGCGCACGGCTGTACCTGCGGTGATCACGTCGTCCACGATCAGCACGCGGCCCGCGGGCGGTGCGCCGACAATGCTGCCGCCCTCGCCGTGCGCTTTCTCCTCCTTGCGGTTGTAGCACCACGGCACGTCGATGTCGTACTGCTCCGCCAGCGCCGCGGCCGTCAGCGCGACGAGCGGAATGCCCTTGTAAGCGGGACCGAAAAGAACGTCGAATTCGACCTCCGAGGCGGCGATCGCGGCGGCATAGAAGCGGCCGATTCGGGCAGCGGCGTAACCGGTATTAAAAAGGCCCGCATTGAAGAAGTACGGGCTGACCCGCCCGGACTTGAGGGTGAATTCCCCGAACCGCAATACGCCGAGCTCCAGCGCCAGGTCGATAAATTCCTTCTTGTAGGCTCGCATTCGCTCCGTCCCGCTTCGCGCTTCTGTATCATGGCCGGCTTCGGCCGCGGCGTCGCGGAGTATGCCACATCATTTCCGGGAAAGAGGGGAACGGTTTGTTCCGTGTTATCAGCCTGAATGCAAACGGTATCCGCGCGGCTGCGCGCAAGGGATTCTTCGACTGGCTGGCGGCCCAGGACGCCGACGTGGTCTGTATCCAGGAAACCAAGGCCCAGGTTCACCAGCTTACCGACGAGTGTTTCTCCCCACCGGGCTATTACTGCTTCTACGAGGACGCGCTGAAAAAGGGCTACAGCGGCGTCGCCGTTTACAGCCGCCACGAGCCGAAGAAGGTGCTGCGCGGATACGGCGACGAGGAATTCGACGCGGAGGGCCGGTACCTCGAGGTGCAGCTGGGCGGCATCAGCGTCGCGTCGGTGTACCTGCCCTCCGGCTCGTCGGGCGATGAACGGCAGGAAGCCAAGTACCGCTGCATGGACTCGTTCACCGAGCACCTGAAGAAACTTCGGCGCCGGCGTTCCGAGTACGTAATCTGCGGCGACTGGAACATCGTTCACAAGGAAAAGGACATCAAGAACTGGAAGGCCAACCAGAAGAACTCCGGGTGCCTGCCCGAGGAGCGCGCCTGGCTCGACAGGGTCTTTGGTGAATATCGCTGGGTGGACGCTTTTCGTACGCTCGAACAGGAGCCGGAGCAATACACCTGGTGGTCGAACCGGGGCCGGGCGTGGGAGAAAAACGTCGGGTGGCGCATCGACTATCATGTCGTGTCGCCGGGATTGAAGGATCGCGTGCTCAGGACCGAGATATACAGGGAGCAGCGATTTTCCGATCACGCGCCGCTCATCATGGACTACGACTGGGACCATGTCGGCTGAAGAGACCATCGAGCCCGGCGGGGCTTCCCCGGGGTTTCGCTATTACCTGCAGCGGCCGGTGATCGTGATGTTCCTGCTGGGGTTTTCCGCGGGGCTGCCGTTTCTTCTCGTGTATTCGACGCTGTCGGCCTGGCTGAAAGACGCCGGCCTGCAGATGAGCACCATCAGCACCTTCGCCTGGCTCGGGTTTGCGTACAGCCTGAAATTCGTCTGGGCGCCGTTCATCGACACCCTGCCGGTCCCGGTCCTGACCCGCCTCATGGGCCGGCGCCGCAGCTGGATGCTGCTCGCCCAGGTAGCGATTGCCGTCGCGCTCCTGTTCATGGCGACCACCGATCCGTCACGGGGGATCGGCGTGTTCGCGATGGTGGCGCTGGCCGTCGCGTTCGCGTCCGCGACACAGGACATCGTCATCGACGCCTACCGCATCGAGAGCGCGGAAATCCGGCTGCAGGGCGTGCTTGCGGCGTCGTACCAGTACGGCTACCGGCTGGCGCTCCTCGTCGCCGGCGCCGGTGCGCTGTATATCGCCGAGTACGGGTCGTGGCCGCTCGCGTACACGGCGATGTCCGGCTGCATGCTGGTCGGTATAGCAACAACGTTGTGGTGCCGGGAGCCCGACGTCGTGGCCGCCGTGCGTTCCTACAGCGGGCTGAGCCTGGCCGGCCGCATCGGCCACTGGGCGAAACCCGCGGTCATCGATCCCCTCGTGGACTTTTTCAGCCGTTTCGGGCGCTTTGCGTTCGTCATCATCCTGTTTATCGTGTTTTTCCGTCTCAGCGACTACGTGCTCGGTATCCTGGCGAACCCCTTCTACCTGGACATCGGTTTCAGCAAGGCGGAAATTGCGAGCGTCGCGAAGATCTACGGTGTCGTCGTGTCGCTCGTCGGCGCGGGCGCGGGGGGCTGGGCTGTCGTCAGGTTCGGTATCGCGCGCTGCCTGATCATCGCAACGATCCTGATTGCGAGTACCAACCTGTTCTTCGCTTTGATGGTGTACGTCGGGGCCGAGATCTGGATGCTCACTGTAACGATCAGCGCCGACAACTTTGCGATGGGGGTCGGCGGCACGGTGCTCATCGCCTACCTGTCGAGCCTCGTCAACCAGTCCTTCACGGCGACGCAGTATGCGCTCATGAGTTCGCTGATGAGCATCCTCGGCAAGTTTACGGCGGGCTATTCCGGCAACGTGCAGGAAGCGGTCGGCTGGATGGGCTTTTTCTTCTATGCCGCAGCGCTCGGGCTGCCGGCGATCCTGCTGTCGATGGTGGTTGCGAAGTACCATGACAGGCTGGTGGGTTCCGATGGAGACACGTGAGGTAAAGGTCGGCCGGCTCGACGAACTGGAGGATCCGGGTTGCCGGGAATTCACCATCGGCAACGGCGACTGGCCGTTTACGGGATTCGTCGTGCGGCAGGGGGACGCCGTGTACGCCTACCAGAACTACTGCATGCACGTCGGGCACCCGCTCAACTGGGCGCCGGACAAATTCCTGACGAAGGACAGGTCGGCGATCATCTGCGCGTCGCATGGCGCGCTTTACGACATCCGGAGCGGCGAGTGCTTTGCGGGCCCCTGCCCGGGAAAGTCATTGCGCCGGGTGCACGTGGAGGTGCGCGACGGTGTCGTCTACGTCACCGGGCCAATGAGCATGTAGGGCGGAGCGCTTCGACGCGGGTCAGAGACTGTCGAGAAAGCCGAGCGGATCGTGAAAGCCGGCCGGCATCTCGTCGTTGTTCCTGCCGAGATAGTCCTCCGGATCCATGTCGACCGAGCCGGACCAGTCCTCCGGTGGGCTGGCCTCGACCAGGAAGAGGTCGGGCCACGATTCCATGTCGACTTCGTCGATCGTGCCGTCGAACTGCTGCAGCTCCACGGTGCCGTCGTCTTCGTCGACTGCCACCACCTCGAACAGCGTACCGTTCGGGCGACTGAACCACTGGCCGATCACTGGGTGGAGTACTGCCATTTCCGTTCGTCCTGTCCGTTGTACGGGAAACCGCTGTTTCTCTATATATAGATGACAATTCGCGACTTGCAAGATTCGCGAGGCGATTAACCGCCCAATACGAAGCGCCAGTCCCGGATCCGGTGACCGCGTCGCAAGCCGCGGCGCTCGAACTTGGTTTCAGGCCGATCGAGCGGCTCGTCGCCCGAATGGACCCGCTGCTCGGCACACTCGAAGCGGCCGGACTGCCGGACTGCCGCCTCGATGTGCTCCGCGTAATTTTCCCAGTCCGTGGCGACGTGCAGGGAGCCGCCCGCCGCCAGGCGGTCCGCCACGAGGTCAAGGAATCGCGGCTGCACGATGCGCCGCTTGTGGTGGCGCTTTTTCGGCCAGGGATCGGGAAAATAGAGATTGACGCGAGCGAGCGACGCCGGCGGGATCATTGCCTCGAGCACCTCGATCGCGTCGTGCCGGATCAGCCTCAGGTTCGTGATACCGGCGTTGCGGGCCGCGAGCAGGCAGTGACCGACGCCGGGCTCGTGAACCTCGATGCCGAGGAAATCGAATTCCGGGTGTTCCGCTGCCTGCTGCACCAGCGTTTCGCCGTTGCCGAAGCCGATTTCGAGCACCACCGGGGCGGTGCGCCCGAACAGCGCGTCGAATTGCAGGGGTTCGTCGCCGAATTCCACGCCGAATTCCGGCCAGAACTCGTCGAGCGCGCGCTGTTGCGAGGGCGTGAGGCGGCCCGCCCGGCGGACGAAACTGCGTATCGTCCGGTGCCGCGCGAGATTATCGGTGCCCGAGGTCATAGCGGCGCATTGTAGCGCTTGAGCGACGCATGCGAACAACAGTATGCTGTCGGAACTGCAGCAAGGCTGCTGGGGGACCGAAATGAAAACCAATATTGTTTACAGAGGCATACACGCCGCATCTGCCGCGATGGCCGGGTTGGGTGCAGCATTCATGGTGGCGCTTGTCGCATTTTCGCTACCCGGTACGGCGATCGCGCAACAGGGTTCCGCGGGGGCCATGCTCGAGGAAATCGTCACGACCGCCCGCAAGAAGAGCGACGCGGAGAAGGCCCAGGAAGTGCCGGTCGCGCTGACGGCGTTCGGGGCCGCACAGCTCGATGCGTTGTTCGTCAAGAAACTCAACGACCTGAGCTACAAGATGCCGAACGT
>DATHRM010000252.1:0-1922 GCA_035465295.1 Woeseiaceae bacterium
ACCGACAACGAGATGGTGTTCATCGGTGGCGGTGCCGGCATGGCGCCGATGCGCTCGCACATCTTCGACCAGCTGAAACGCATCCACACGAAGCGCAAGATGAGCTTCTGGTACGGTGCACGCAGCCTCAGGGAGGCGTTCTACGTCGAGGAATTCGACGAGCTGGCGGAAAAGAACGACAACTTCAAATGGCACCTGGCGCTGTCCGAGCCGCTGCCCGAAGACAATTGGGACGGCTACGTCGGCTTCATCCACAAGGTGCTGTTCGACGAATACCTGGCGGAACACCCCGCGCCCGAGGACTGCGAGTACTACATTTGCGGTCCGCCCATGATGAACTCGGCCGTTATCGGCATGCTCGAGGACCTCGGAGTCACCCGCGACCACATCTTGCTGGATGATTTCGGCGGGTAACCCACATGAGGCCACTGACCCGCTGGTTCGTCATCCCTGCGTTGCTTGCTGCGCTCGGCGCCTGCGGCGACTCGGCGCGAGAGCGCCCAGTGCAGGAACTCGTGGGCTCGACGATGGGCACGACGTTCAGCGTCAAGGTCGTCGCGCCGCCCGAGAACCTGGACCTGCCTTCGCTGCAACGGGATATCGAGAGTGTACTCGACGGCATCAACGGCATGATGTCCACGTATCTCGACGATTCGGAGCTGTCCCGCTTCAACGCAAGTGAGAGTGTCGACTGGGTCGAGGTGTCACCGGAACTGTGCCACACGGTCGAAGCCTCCCTGGTCGTCAGCGAATTCACGGGTGGTGCCTTCGACGTGACCGTGGGCCCGCTCGTGAACCTGTGGGGCTTCGGGCCAGGCGACCCGGCATACGAGCCGCCCGGGAACGACACACTGACCGCAGCAATGCAGGATATCGGCTACACGAAGCTGCACGTGGACTGCACGGTGCCGGCTCTGCGCAAGGAATCACCGAGGGTCTACGTGGACCTGTCGGCCTTCGCCAAGGGGCATGCCGTGGATGAGGTCGCGGGACTGCTCGACGCGCGGGCGCTGCCGGATTACCTCGTCGAGATCGGCGGCGAGATGCGCATGCGCGGCACAAATGCCCGCAGCGAACCCTGGGCAATCGCCATCGAGACGCCGGACCGCGACGCTCGTTCCGTGCAGACGGTGGTGCACCTGTCGGATGCGGCGATGGCGACGTCCGGCGACTACCGCAATTTCTTCGAGCATGAAGGCCGTTTCTATTCGCACACGATCGATCCACGTACGGGTTACCCGGTCACTCACAACGGGGCGTCCGTGACCGTTGTTGCGGACACCGCGGCGTTCGCGGATGCCGCGGCTACCGCACTGCTCGTGCTGGGCCCTGACGCGGGGATGACACTGGCGGAACGAGAGAGCATTGCGGCCTACTTCCTGCTACGGTTAGGGAACGAATTCGAGGAACGAATGTCTTCCTTGTTCGCAACGAAGGTTTTGAAGGAATGAGCGTACTCGCAACCCTGTTTCTGAGCTTTGTCGTCGTCGCGCTGGCCGTGACGGCGATGGCCATCGGCGTGATGGCCGGAAGAGCACCCATCAAGGGCAGCTGTGGCGGTCTCAACGGAGGCTCCTGCGAATTGTGTAGCGGCACGGGCAAATGCCGTAGAAAAGCCGAGAACCAGAGGTAACGATCATGCCGGTCAAGTCGATCAAAGTTAAGGATTACATGTCGGGAAAGCTCGTCACCTTCAAGCCTGATACCGACGTTCTCGACGCGATTCACGTCCTCGTGAATCGCCAGATAACCGGAGCGCCGGTCGTGGACGATTACGGCACCCTGGTCGGCATGCTGTCGGAATTCGACTGTCTCGACGTCGTGCTTGCTGCCGCCTACCACGGCCAACCCGGCGGACCCGTGTCGCAGCTGATGACGGCCGACGTGGAAACCGTCGACGCCGACATGAGCATCATCGACCT
>DATHRM010000253.1:0-14217 GCA_035465295.1 Woeseiaceae bacterium
CGTGATCGAAGAGATCCGTGGTGCGTTTCGCTTCAACGATGCGGTGCTGCGCCACCTCGTATTGAACCGCAAGAAGGCCATCACGGAAGCGTCGCCGATGGCTGTCGCCGTGGCCGAGGAGAAGGCCAAGGAGAAGGAGGCGCAGCAGCGGCGCGATGCCAAAGCCGCGGCAGAAGCCGCGATGCGCAACGAGGAAGAAGAGTCGGAAAAGGCAAAGGCGGAAGAAAAAGCGTCGGAAGAAGCCAAGGCTGAAGCCGAAGCTGAAGCCGAAGCTGAAGCCGAAACTGAAGACGAGGCTGTCGACGACGCGAAGGCCGACGACAAGTCCGGGTCCGACAGCGAGCCGAAAAAGGCCGCCGCGGAGGCAAGCGAGAAATCGATTGACGAGGGCACGGCTGCAGCCGATGCCGCCGCCGCAGACGAAAACGCTGCGGACGACGAAGAAACTGCGCAGAAGAGCGCCTGAGGAGTATTGAGATGAGTCGTTATTCACGCAGGCGCAAGTATTGTCGCTTTACCGCCGAGGGCATCGAAGAGATCGATTACAAGGATCTCAACCTGCTCAAGGCTTACGTCACGGAAACCGGCAAGATCGTGCCGAGCCGCATCACGGGCACCAAGGCGCACTACCAGCGCCAGCTTGCTTCGGCGGTCAAGCGGGCACGTTACCTGGCGTTATTGCCGTATACCGACCGGCACTAGACCGCCGGAGGCGAGCGTAATGCGGGCCGTGGCCAAATGGCTGGTAGCCCGGCCGTTGAACGGAGTCCTGGTGCTGGCGGCCACGTCGTCGCCTTACCTCGGGTTCTTAAGCGCTGCGCTGGTCGTTCTGCTGGTGCTGCACGACGGTACCCGCGTTGCGACCTTCAAGGCAGCCGCGGCAGGCGTGCTGCTCGCCGTGATTGGCGTCGTCGTCGGCACGCCGCCGTCGGTGATACTGGCGGTCGCCGTCGTTTACTGGCTGCCGGCGGCCATGCTGGCCACGCTGCTGGCGACAACGCGGTCGCTGGCGTTGACGCTGCAGGTGTCGGTGCTGGTCGCCGTGCTCGGAATGCTGGTATTTTTCGGCATCGTCGGAGACCCGGTGGTTTTCTGGCAGGCCGAGCTCGGTGCCGCGGCCGAAATCTGGCGCAGCATGGGCGCCGTGGAACTGGCGGACAGCCTGACCGAGGGGCAGGCGATGCTGGCGGCGCAGATGACGATGTTTATCGTCACGCTGTTGTGGACGATCTATGCCGCGACGCTGGTACTGGGTTACAAGCTGTTTCGGCAGTTGCCCGGCGAAACGGACCGCTTTGGCCGTTTTCGGGATTTGAATTTCGGCCGCGTGCTGGCGCTTATTATGGCGCTGTGCTCGGTGATCGCGCTGGTGACCGGCGCGGCATGGTTGCAGAATATCGCGTTCGTCATGTTCGCGGTCTTCTGGATGCAGGGCCTGGCAATCGTGCACTGGCTGCACGGTGCCGGGATCCTGCCGGGTTTTGCGGTCGCGATGGTTTATGTGCTGATGCTGCCGCTGAGCGCTGTCGTCGTCATCGGGCTCGCGGTACTCGGGTACATCGACGCCTGGTTCGAGTTGCGCCGCAGGGCGCCGGCAGCACCGTAGACAATGAATTGAAGGACGAGGCATAGAAAATGAACGTCATCCTGTTAGAAAACGTGGAAAACCTGGGTAGCATCGGCGACCTGGTAAAGGTCAAGCCCGGTTACGGCCGCAACTACCTGCTGCCGCAGGGCAAGGCGGCGCTGGCGACGCCCGAGAATATGAAAGAGATCGAGGCGCGCCGGGCCGAGCTGGAGAAGGCGGCGGCCGAAGAGCTGGCGGCGGCGAGGAAGCGCGCCGCCACGGTCGAAGGCATGGAGCTCGTGATCCCGGCCAACGCCGGCCCCGAGGGCAAGCTGTTCGGTTCCGTCGGCCCGATCGATATTGCGGATGCCTTCGAGCAGGTCCAGGTGGAGGTCGAGCGCAGCGAGATTCGCATGCCGGAAGGTCCCATCCAGGAACTCGGCGAATTTACGGTCGGTGTACACCTGCACCCCGAAATCGACGTCGACATTACGGTGCGAGTCGTCGAAGCCGATTGAGCGCCTCTGCAGTTCCGCTGATGTGATACCTTTGATACGAGGTTCACGGCAGACCCGGGGAGACAGATGGTAAGAGCATTGGAAGAGGGCATTGGCGCGGCCGCGGCCGAGCAGCGCATCAAGGTGCCGCCCAATTCCATCGAAGCCGAACAATCGCTGATTGGCGGCATCATGCTCGACGCGCAGGCCTGGGACAAGATCGCCGACGTTGTCGCTGCAGAGGATTTCTACCGCAAGGACCATCAGTTGATCTTTGCGGCGATCGCCAACCTCGTCGAGGCCGGCAGTCCCTGCGACGTCGTCACGGTCTCCGAGTATCTCGACAAGCGCGGCGAACTCGACGCCGCGGGCGGCCTCGAGTACCTCGCGACACTCGCGAATGAAACACCGGGTGCCGCGAATGCCCGGGCCTATGCCCGAATTCTCCGCGATCGTGCCATCGAGCGCGCACTGATTCATGTCGGCAACCAGATTTCCGGCAGTGCGTTTGCGACGGATGGCCGCTCCGCGCCCGAACTCGTCGACGAGGCGGAACGCCTGGTTTTCGAAATCGCCGAGCGTGGCGCCCGCGGCCGGGCCGGCTTTCGTTCGCTCAAAGAGATCCTGCCCGACGCCGTGGATCGCATCGACGTCCTGCACCAGTCGGATGGCGACATTACCGGCATTTCCACCGGCTACACGGAATTCGACAAGCTCACCGCCGGCCTGCAGGCAGGCGACCTGGTCATCATTGCCGGCCGCCCCTCGATGGGCAAGACGACGCTCGCGGTGAACATTGCCGAGAACGCAGCCATCGGAGCGAAGGTGCCGACGGCCATTTTCTCGATGGAGATGCCGGCGCAACAGCTCGCATTCCGCATGATTTCGTCGCTGGGCCGTGTCGACCAGAGCCACCTTCGCACCGGCCGGTTCCCCGACGAGGACTGGTCGCGTATCAACACGGCGGTGCAGCTGATGTCCGACGCACCGTTGTTCATAGACGATACGCCGGGGCTCTCGCCGACGGAAATTCGCGCGCGCGCAAGGCGCCTGCAGCGTGAGCACGGGCTCGGCCTGATCGTGGTGGACTACCTCCAGCTCATGCAGGTGCCCGGCAACAAGGAAAACCGCGCCACCGAAATCTCCGAGATATCGCGCTCCCTCAAGGGACTGGCCAAGGAACTCGCGCTGCCCATCATCGCGTTGTCGCAGCTCAACCGCAGCGTCGAACAGCGTACCGACAAGCGGCCGGTCATGTCCGACCTGCGCGAGTCCGGCGCCATCGAGCAGGACGCGGATATGATCATCTTCATTTATCGTGAAGAGGTCTATAACCAGGATACACCGCGCAAAGGCATCGCAGACATCTCGATCGCCAAGCAGCGCAACGGACCAATCGGCGATTTTCCGCTGACGTTCGTCGGTCGCTACACGAAGTTCGAGAACTGGGTGCCGGACACGTACGCCGAGGAGCCGTATCCGTGAGCTTCGGGGCTCGAGCCCTCATCCGGCTCGGGGCGCTAAAACACAACCTGGATGTAGTGCAGGGCGTTGCGCCGGGTGCGCGCGTCATGGCGGTCATCAAGGCGAATGCCTACGGCCACGGCCTTGTGCCGGTCGCCCGACACCTGGACGGGGCGGACTCGCTCGCGGTTGCGCGATTGCCCGAGGCATTGCTGCTGCGCGAATCGGGCATCGACAAGCCCATCGTACTGCTGGCCGGCGTGTCGACCGTCGACGAACTCCGCGCTGCATTCGCACGCGGGTTCGAACTGGTCGTGCACAACATCGAGCAGGTCGAGATGCTGGAGGAGACCGCCGGGCTGTCGGGCACCGCCTGGCTCAAGTTCGACACCGGCATGAATCGCCTCGGGTTCCCGCCCGACAGGGCAGGCGAGCTGATTGGCCGCCTGCAAAAAGCTGCGGCGGTGCACGAGCTACGCCTCATGACGCATTTCGCCAGCGCGGACGAACTGGACAACTCGGTAACAGAAAGCCAGCTCGTGGCTTTTGCGCCCGTCACCCGCGATTTTCCCGGCGCCGTCAGCATCGCGAATTCACCCGCTTCGCTCGGCTGGCCGCAGGTTATCGATGCCCGTGCAAAGCTCGGTTTCCGCGGTGACTTCTGGATCCGGCCGGGTATTTCCCTGTTCGGCATATCACCGTTCGCCGGCAAGACCGGGAGCGAACTCGGCCTGAAGCCCGTCATGCAATTCGAGGCGCGGCTCATAGCCGTGAAGCCGCTCTTAGCCGGCTCACGGGTGGGCTACAAGGGCGCCTACGTCAGCGAGCAGGATACGATGCTCGGCATCGTTGCCGCCGGTTACGGCGACGGTTACACGCGTCATTTCCAGAGCGGCACCCCCGTGCTCCTCAACGGGCGGCGCGTGACGCTCATCGGCAACGTATCGATGGATATGTGTGCGGTCGACCTGGGGCCGGACGCCACGGACCGCGTTGGCGACATCGCGACGCTGTGGGGCGACGACCTGCCCGTCGAAGAGGTTGCACCGTGGGCGAACGCCATTCCTTACGAACTCGTGTGCGGTGTCATGAACCGCGAGGACAGCGAGATCGTGCCTTAGCAGGAGCGGCTTTCTAACCGCGAAAGTGCTCAGCTCGCGAAGAACCCCATCTTGACGCCGGCAAGCTGCACGACATCGTTGTCGGACAGTTTGCGGGCCTGCGCGCCGATGGGCTGGCCGTTGACGAGCGGGTAGTCGCCGTCCTTGCCGGACTCCACGTGCACGATGTAGTAGCCTTCCGCCCGCCGCGTGATGGCTGCGACCTGGACGCCGGGACGGCCGAGCGTGGTCAGGGCCTTCGTGAGTTCGAGTTCGCGGCCCGCAAACGCGCCGCTGAGCACCTGCAGCTTGGCGAGCGGCAGCGCGTTCGGAACGCTGGAGGGATCGATACCCGTCGCGGTCGCCGTGTGTGAAACGGGCGCGGCACTCTCTGTCTGCGCGACGGTTTCGGTGTACCTCTTTGGCGGCGGTTCGTCGTTCAACGCGGCGGCTTCTTCCGGATCCAGCCGCACGGCGGCGGCGGCGTCCGAGGCAGGCTCGGCCGCTGCGGCAGCGGCTGCTTCGGCTGCCTGCTCCGCCCTGGCAAGCTGCTCGGCGCTTTGTTGCCCGCTCGGAATGACCATGGTCTTTTCGAACTCGTCCTGTTCGGCCTCCGGCACTTCCTGGTCGGTGAAACGCAGCTGGTGATGCCCGATCGTGATCACGTCGCCGTGTTGCAGCGCGTGCTTCTTGATCAGTTTACCGTTGACATAGGTGCCGTTGGTGCTGTTGAGATCTTCGAGGAACGAGTCGTTCAGGATATTGATGATCAGGGAATGGTGTCCGCTGACGGCCGGGTTGTCGATACGCACGTCGTTGTCGGGGAGACGGCCTATCGTGTAGCGTTCCTTGGTCATGTTGTATTCAGCCAGAACCTGGTTGTCCAGGCTAAGAATTAAACGTGCCATGATTTCTCGCCGTCCTCAGTGAGACCCAACCACGCAGGGAGTGAAGCATAAAAAAAAGCGCCAGCCATGATGGCGACGGTATCGCTCGTCTTTGACTGCAATCTCCAGACTACCCCTGCAACCCCAACTCTTAGCGGAACAAGTTTGTGATCCTGGTGAACAGGTTTTTCTTCGCCGCGAACGGCCCCAGCACCTGCGCCAGCATTACCGACACGTTATCGCGTCCGCCGTGGTCGTTGGCCATCTCGACCAGCTGTTGACCAACGGCGTCAAGACTAGCATTAAAAGTACTGATAGTTAAGTGAATATCCTCATCTTCGACCATGTCCGGCAAGCCGTCGGAACACAGTAAATAGATATCCTCAGGCAGCACTTCGTGTTCGTGCACTTCGACCTCGACGGTCGGCTCGACGCCGAGCGCGCGCGTGACGTAATTCCGGTTCGTCGACCGCTGTGCTTCATCGTGGGAATAGAAACCCCGGTCGACGAGTTCCTGCAGCAGCGAATGATCCAGTGTAAGTTGCTCGAAGCTGTCGCCGCGCAGCCGGTAGGCGCGCGAGTCGCCGACGTGGGCGATGCTGATCTTGTTGTCGTAGAACATGCACGCGACGATCGTCGTGCCCATGCCTTCGCAATGCGTCTGGCTCTGGGCGGTCTGGTAAATGATCTTGTTCGCTCGATACACCGCGTCGCGCAACACGATGGACTGGCGCATCAGCCCGCTGTGCGGATCGATGTCCTCGCGCTCCTCGCGGCTCGCACCTTCGGCCGCGAGTTCGGAGACAATCTGCACCGCGATGCCGCTCGCAACTTCGCCGGCGTTGTATCCACCCATACCGTCGGCGAGAACCATGAGGCCTATATCCGGATTGGAACCGACTGCGTCCTCGTTGTGCTCGCGTACGCGCCCCGTATCCGTAAATTCGGCGAAGTCAATTTTTCCACGCAGGCTTTTCAAAGTCGCTCTACCGGATCGGCCGCTACTACGCGTATCGGGCGCAGTTTCGCAATGCGATCGCCATTTCAGCCCCGCAAGAAAAGCGATCTTCGGGACGTTTGGCCAGCGCCTTTGCCAGCACGGCGTCGATGCTCGGCGCGAGTCCGGCACGCTTGCCCGCGATCGGGGCGGGGTCTTCAGTCGTAATTTTTGTCATCAGGGCCGCGATGTTGCCTGCTTTGAAGGGCACCTCGCCGATCAAGAGCTCGTATAGAGTAACACCAAGCGAAAACAAGTCCGAGTGGCCCGTGAGATTTTCAGCGCCGAGCTGTTCGGGCGACATGTACATCGGCGTGCCGAGTACGATGCCGGTCTTTGTGCGGTTGTTGTCCGTGATGCGGGCAACGCCGAAGTCGCTGATCTTGAGCGAACCTTCCTTGGGATTGTAGAGCAGGTTGGCGGGCTTGATGTCGCGATGAATCACGCCCTGGTTATGTGCGTAATCCAGGGCTTCCGCCGTGCTGGCCGCGAGCTCGAGCGCGCGCTTCGGGGCCAGCAGGCGCTTCGGGTCCGTAAAGTCGCGCAGCGGAATACCGGGGACGTACTCCATGGCGATGTAGGCAAGGCCCTTGTCTTCGCCCGCGTCAAATACCGTGATGATATTGGGATGCGTCAGCCGGCCCGCCGACTCCGCCTCGCGGAAGAAGCGAATACGCGCCTCTTTCAGTTCCTCGTCCTCGAACTCTTTCTCGATCGGGATCGCCTTGACGGCAACGGCGCGATTGATCCGGGGATCCTTGGCCAGGTAGACGGCGCCCATGGCGCCGCGGCCGATGCGCCGTTCGATAACGTAGCGGCCCAGCCGCTTCGGGAAGCCGGCGACGCCCGCGTTTTTCTTCTGCTTGGCCTCGCGCGCTCCCTGCGTGCGCTTCATCCACTCGAGCACGGCCTCGGCGCGCTCCGGTTTTGCCTGCTCCTCGAATGCGATCGACAGCTTGTACATGACCGTTGCGAGGGTGTCCGACGGCGAGCAGCGCCGGAATTCCGCAAATGCCGGCTCCAGCCGGCCGGCCGCGAGGAAATCGGAACCGCGTTTGAAGGCGTCCTGCGTCGCCTTTTTCGGGTTGCCTACCAGCCACAGGCTGAGCAAGCCGACGCCGATGAAGATCAGGGCCGCGCGGCCGATATCGAGACGCACGCGCAAAACGTACAGGAGTAACATTTCGAGCAGCAGTAACACGACAACGGATGCAATGCTGATCACGATGATGCTGCGGCGGTCACGTTCCGGCAGGAACAGCACGGCCAGGATCGCGAGCAATACGGGCGCGAGCCACTGCAGGGCGCTCACCCAGGCCGGGACCACGATAGCGCGATCCGCCTCGATGTCCGCGATCAGCGCCGCCGTGAGTTCCGAGCGTGTGACGAACTGTCCGGAAGGCAGCACGGCCGAGGCGCCCACGAGCGCGGGTTCATGATCCACGAAGATGGTCGCTTCGTTCAGCCGGGTGCTGGCGAAATCGCCGAACAGGATTTCGTCGAGGGCGACCCTCGGCAGTTCCTCGTAGTTCGAGAGGAAAACCGTATCGTCGGATGCCGACATGCGGCTGCCCGGCGCGAGTTGCTCGTTGTCGAGCGCCACGGCGAGCGGTAACGACGGCGACATTATGGCGCCATTGAGCTGCCAGAGGTTCGTTCGCCGCAGTACGCCGTCGTCGTCGGGAACGAACGCCATGAAACCGGTATGCGAGGTCATTTCGGACAGCCGATGGCTGTTCGGTACGTAGACGGGGACCGGGCCGCCCAGCGCGGCCGCCCAGCCGGGCAGGCGTTCGTCGGCGCCCAGTTCCGGCGGCTGCGGCAGGATGATCCGGCGTGCCTGGCTGCGAGAGAGCACCGAGAGCACCTGGCCATAATCGGCGAGCAGCTTGTCGTGGCTTGCGCGCGACGGATCGATGCTGATGATGATGGCATTATCGAGCGGCCGGTTCGGCAGCCCGGATGCGAAGGTATCGTAGAGAAACCGGTCAGCGGTGAGGAACCACGGCGCCAGCGGGCCGTAGACGAGCAGCAGCAAGACGCTCGCGAAGCTCAGTGCGATCAGGCGGTTTCTTTTCTGGTTCGAGCCGATGTCCAAGTCTGTCAGGTCCTTGTTTCAGGCGGAAAAGTATAGAAAATAGCCGCCGCACTTAATGAGAAAGGGTTAGCATTTTTTTGTCATAAGCGGCTGATTTCCGGTGCTATCATCGGCTGCGGCAGTGGGCCGGCGACGTTACGCGCTCGCGTATGCAGTAGTCTTTTTTAAATCAATATAATCAATAATTTACATAGTTTTTCTCGAGTATTTCTGGAACCAGACGGGTAACGGGCGGGCATTTGCGCCGCCAGGAACGGCATGGCGAAACCGAAAACAGCCTATGTATGCGCCGAATGCGGCGCGCACAGTGTGAAGTGGGCCGGCCAGTGTCCGGATTGTGCGGCCTGGAATACGTTGTCGGAAATGCGGATCGCAGGCCCCGTGGCCGCTGCTGCGAGTGCTACCGGGGCCACGGGCCTTGACGCCGTGGGGCTGGACCCGGAAGAGCGCTATGCCACCGGCTTTGCCGAATTCGACCGCGTGCTGGGCGGCGGGCTGGTGCCGGGCGCCGTCGTGTTGCTGGGCGGCGATCCCGGCGTCGGTAAATCCACGTTGCTGCAACAGGTCAGCGGCCGGGTAGAGGCCGGGCTGGCGGTCCTTTACGCGACCGGGGAGGAGTCCCTGCGCCAGGTCAGCCAGCGCGCACGGCGGCTGGGGATCGCCGGCACCGACGTCAAGGTGCTCGCCGATACGGTGCTCGAGCACGTGCTTGCCGAGGCGCGGCGCAACCGGTCGCGAATGCTGATCATCGATTCCATGCAGACCATGACCAGCGCGGAGCTGACGTCCGCGCCCGGCTCGGTGGGCCAGCTGCGGGAGTGCGTCGGGCGCATCGTGCAGTTCGCGAAACAAAACGAGGTGTCCGTGTTCGTAATCGGGCACGTGACCAAGGAGGGCGCGATTGCGGGCCCGAGGGTCGTCGAACACATGGTGGATACCGTCCTGTATTTCGAGAACGACCCGGCCAGTCGCTACACGATGATCCGCTCGGTGAAAAACCGCTTCGGCGCGACCGGCGAGATGGGCGTGTTCGCGATGACGGGCAGCGGTTTTCGGGAGGTACGAAACCCGTCGGCGATCTTTCTGTCGAGGGACACCCTGACGGAGCCGGGCAGCGTCGTATCGGTAGCCTGGGAAGGCAGCCGGGCGCTGCTCGTGGAGATGCAGGCCCTCGTCGCCGACGGCGGTGGCGGATATCCGAAGCGGGTCGCCCAGGGCGTCGACCAGAGCCGCCTGTCCCTGTTGCTCGCCGTTCTGCAGCGCCACGGCGACGTGCAGCTCGGCCCCGAAGACGTGTTCGTGAATGTCGTGGGCGGCCTGAAGATCACGGAAACGGCCGTCGATCTGCCGACATTGCTGTCGGTGGTCTCGAGTTTTCGCGACCGGCCGTGCCGGGGCGGGCTAGTGAGCTTCGGGGAAATCGGGCTCGCCGGTGAAGTGCGTCCCGTCCGCTACGGCGAAGAGCGCATTGCAGCCGCCGCAAAGCAGGGATTCAGTTGCGCGATCGTGCCGCGCGCGAATGCGCCGAGGAAAGCGCCGGCCGGTATCGAAGTGATTCCGGTTACGCGCATCCGCGACGCCCTCGACGCCGCCTTTTAGCCCTCCGGTTCGAGCAGGCGCGGGCCTATGCGCACCGTGCGGACACGATTGTCGTCGGACGCCACGATCTCCAGCGGGTAGCCGCTGATCTTCAGGCAGGTTGACGGCTCCGGGATGGTCTCCAGCAGTTCGAGAATCAGGCCATTGAGCGTCTTGGGGCCGTCGGTCGGCAGGTCCCAGCCCTGTGCACGGTTGAGTTCGCGGATGTTGGCGGTGCCGCTGACCAGGAACGAGTCGGGTCCCTCGCGCACCACGTCCTCGATCTGGTCGGCCGGGTCGGTCGTGAACTCGCCGACGATTTCCTCGAGTATGTCCTCGAGGGTCACGATCCCCTGGATGTCGCCGTACTCATCGACCACCAGCGCGACCCGTTCGCGGCGGCGCTGGAATTGAACGAGCTGTTTGCTCAGCGGTGTTGCCTCGGGGACGAAGTACGGGTCATCGAGCAGCTGCCGGATCGACGTCTTGTCGAACGAGCGCGGCGCAAGATTGGCAAGCCGGCGCAGGTGCAGGATGCCGATGACGTTGTCGACGTTGTCCTCGTAGACAGGGAGCCGCGTGTGTTCGCTGTTGCTGATGATGGCCTCGATCTCGGCAATGTCGTCGGCGAGATCGAGGCCGACGATCTCATTGTGCGAGACCATGACGTCGTCGACGGTGACTTTCTCCAGGTCCAGGATGCTGATCAGCATTTGCTGGTAGCGGCTGGAAATGCGGCTGCCGGCTTCGTGCACGACCGTGCGCAACTCCTCTCTCGTGAGCGGCTGCAGACCGGAATCGCCGCCACGGACGCCGAGCAGGAACAGCACGCCGTTCGATGCGACATTGGTGAGCCAGACGATCGGGTACATGATCTTCAGGAGCGGGTAGTAGATGACCGCGGCCGGGTAAGCCAGGCGCTCCGGATGCAGGGCGGCCAGCGTCTTGGGCGCCGCTTCGGAGAAAATCAGGACGACCAGCGTCAGGAGCAGCGTGCCCAGCGCGACCGCAGGCTCTCCGCCCATCTCGAGGGCAATAATGGCGACCAGCGATGCCGCGGAGAAATTCACCAGGTTGTTGCCGAGAAGGATCAGGCCGATCAGGCGGTCGGGGCGCTGCAGGAGTTTGTCGGCAAGGCGCGCACCGCGGTGGCCTTCGCGGGCCTTGTGGCGCAGCTGGTAGCGATTGAGGCTCACGAGAGCCGTTTCCGAGCCGGAAAAGAAGGCGGAAAGCAAAAGTAATGCGATCAGCAGCCCGAAAAGGGCTGATAGTGGAACGTCGTCGCCCAAAGGACGAGTACCTCGATGTAGTCGCGATTACCGCAGTTCAGCAGCCGTTCGCCTGCCTGTCAAGGAACCAGGACCCGCGGCGTGCTAACCCCAGCTGCGGTCGAGTACGACTTCGAGAATGTAGCGGCTGCCGAAGTAGGCGAGGAACAGAATGACGAAGCCGCCCAGGTAGAGATAAATGGCGCGTTTGCCGCGCCACCCCGCGAAATGGCGACCGGCGAGCAGGATGCCGAAAACCAGCAGGGCTATAACCGACAGGACTGTCTTGTGAACGAGATGTTGAGCGAACAGGTTTTCGACGAACGTCATCCCGAGCGCCATGGACATCGCAAGAACGGCGATGCCGGCGGACGCCACTCCGTAAAGCACGCGCTCGGTCTTTTCGAGCGGCGCGAAAAGCTGGTTCACGGTGGACAGCTTGGCCGCACGCAGCCGCCGGTCCTGTACCAGTGCGTAGACCGCCACGATGGCGCCGGCGGCCAGCAGGCCGTACGCGAACATCGCGGTAAACACATGCGTCTGCAGCTGCCAGGTGAGGCCGCTGCTGGTGATTTCCGCGGCGCCGGTTTGCGTCGCGAACGCCGCCGGCACGGCCAGCACGATGAGTCCTGCCGCGACGCCGCGCAGGTCGGGGTCGATCGCCGCAAGCGTCCCGATGACGGCCAGTTGCAGCCCGACCAGTGAAATCGAGGACAGGAGGGACACGTGAATGCCGCCGCCGCGGGTGATCGAGTCGAACAGGAGCGAGCCGTGGATCGCGATCGCAATAGCGCCGAGCACGAATGCGCCGCTGCGCATAAGGCCTGCATAGCCGGCGTCATTACGCAGACGGCTGCCCGCAAAGCCTGCGGCAGTAAGGATGTACAGAAATGGAAGTGTGATTTGAAACACAGAAACCCGTCGGTCGATAACCTACCGTTTCTTGGGATGCATCATCCCACATGGTGGCAGGCAATAGAACCCTCGACGTTATGCGTATTCGAATACTTGGTTGCAGCGGCGGCATCGGCGCGGGGGCACGGACCTCGGCGATGCTCGTGGACGACGATATCCTGATCGACGCCGGGACCGGTATCGGCGATCTTGCGCTCGCCGAATTGCAACCGATACGGCACGTCTTCATAACCCATGCGCACCTCGACCATATCGCGGGGCTGCCGTTTCTCGTGGATTCCGTCTTCGACGAAGAATTCGACACACCCGTGACCGTGTACGCGCGCGCCGAAACCCTGCGAGCGATCCAGGATCACCTTTTCAACGACGTCATCTGGCCCGATTTTGCGCGCCTGCCGACGGCGCAACGCCCGATGCTCAATTACCGGGTTTGCAGCCCCGGGGACACCGTCTCCATCGGGCATCGCGACTTCTACGCCGTCGACGTCATGCACAGCGTGCCGTCGCTGGGCTACACGGTGCAGAATTCCGGCGGCGTGTTCGCGGTCAGCGGTGATACCAAGACGAACGAAACCCTCTGGCCGGTGCTCAATGCCTGTGACGACCTGAAGGTGCTGGTCATCGAGGTGTCCTTTCCGGACGAGATGGAAAAGCTGGCGGCCGATGCCGGCCACTACTGCCCGCGGACGCTTACCCGCGATCTGCAGCGGCTGAAGCACGATCCCGAAATCTGGCTGACGGGCATGAAGCCGGGCGAGGAGGCGCGCATCCTTAAGCAGGTCGTCGCCGCCGCCCCCGACAAGAATATCCAGATGCTCTCCCGGGGCACCGTGCTCACCATCTAGTTCCCCCGCAGCAGCATCGTGTGCGGCAGAGCCCCGCGCGAGATCTGATAAACTTCGCGCCATGTTTGAAAATCTGACCGGGCGTCTGTCCGATGCCGCGCGCAATCTCAGCGGCAAGGGACGGCTTACCGAAGCCAACATCAAGGACACGCTGCGGCAGGTGCGGCTCGCGCTGCTCGAGGCCGATGTCGCGCTGCCGGTCGTAAAGACCTTCATCGAGCGAATTCGCGAGCGGGCCGTGGGCGAGGACGTCGCCAGGAGCCTTACGCCCGGTCAGGCGCTCGTCAAGATCATCCACAACGAACTCGTCGCCATACTCGGCGGCGACCACGCGCCGCTCGATCTGAAAGCGCAGCCACCGGCGGTCATACTGCTGGCAGGGTTGCAGGGCGCAGGCAAGACGACGTCTGCGGCGAAACTCGCCAGGCGCATCATCGAGAAGGACAAGAAGCGCGTGATGCTCGTCAGCGTCGACGTGCACCGGCCGGCCGCCATCCTGCAGTTGGAGACGCTGGCGGGCGAGGTCGGTGCGCTGCATTGCGACAGCGAGCCGAGCGAGGCACCCGTTGCGATCGTCAAGCGAGCGCTGGACGAGGCACGGCGCTCGCATGCGGATGTGCTGATCGTCGATACGGCGGGCAGGCTGCACGTCGACAGCGGCATGATGGATGAGGTCGCGGCCGTGCATGCGGCGGCCAGTCCGCACGAGACCCTGTTTGTCGTCGACAGCATGGCCGGCCAGGACGCCGTCAACGCTGCGACCGCTTTCAGCAAGGTATTGCCGCTGACCGGCGTGATCCTGACCAAAGCCGACGGCGACGCGAAAGGCGGCGTTGCGCTCTCGGTGCGTGAAGTCACCGGCCAGCCGATACGGTTTCTCGGCGTCGGCGAGAAAGTCGACGGGCTCGAGGCGTTTCATCCGGAGCGGATGGCTTCGCGCATCCTCGGCATGGGCGACGTTCTGTCGCTCGTCGAAGAGATCGAGGACAAGGTCAGCCGAG
>DATHRM010000254.1:0-6848 GCA_035465295.1 Woeseiaceae bacterium
GGCCCGGCGGCGCCTTCCGGCGTTACCGTGATGTCGAATATCAGGGTTTCACGATTGGCAACGGGTGTTTCACCGATATAGTAAATCGCTTCCTGATCTTCGATCATTCGCATCGCGACGTTTTTCAGCTGGCCCGTCAGGTTGACCGTTTTTACCGTTACGTCCGCCGGCACCGACACGTTATCGGTTTCGCGCACGACCGATATGGTCAGCATTGCCCGGTTCTTGCTGCGTACGATGTTGTAGGCGCGGGCAATCTCGGGCCCCAGTTCGTCGGTGGACTGGGCACTGAAGTGAATGATGTGGTCGCCGATATCCTTCATCGACTCACCCGCGGGCTCGGCCGTCGGCACCGGCGGCGCGTCGCCGCCGCCACCCCCGCAAGCAGCAATGAAGCCGGACAGAGACAAGGCGATAACGGTTTTCCTGTTCAGCATGGTATTCGTCTCCCGATCAGTTCGACACTATAAACCATTTGCCGCATCCTCGTGAGCGATCGCTGGCGGCAGTTCGACGGGACCGGAGACGCGCAGCACCTTGTTACGCTGCGTCTCCCCCCGGACGAGGCGTATGCGCGACGGCGCGATGCCGAGAAAGGCGGCGAGCAGCCGTATGACCGCCTTGTTTGCCTTGCCGTCGGCCGGTGCCGCGGTCGTCCGTATCAACAGCCGGCCGTTACGAACCTCCAGTACTTCGTTGCTGCTTGCGCGCGGCTGTACGCGAACGGACAGGGCGATCTCGTCGCCAACCCGTCGTACACAGGGCTCTCCGGCTGGCACGATGGAACCCGCTACAGCAGTCCCATGAAAAGTCTTACCAGGGCGCCCAGCGCGATCAACACGAATATCGGCGAAATATCGAAACCGCCGATTGGCGGGATGATGCGCCGGAACGGGCGCAGCAGCGGCTCGGTAAGCGCATATACCATCGCCACCGCGGGGTTGTAACCGCCGGAACTGACCCAGCTGATGACGATACGGATGATGATCAGCCAGAAGAACAGGTTGAAGGTCAGCAGCACCAGGCTGACCGCCGAACTCAGCAATAACGACACGATCGTCGGCCGCAGGCCCTGGATCAGCGCAATAACGAACACCGCAAGGTACTGCACGCCGAAAGCGACGACCACGGTTGCGGTATCGATACGGCCGACAGGCGGCAGGATGCGTCGCACAGGAACGACGAGCGGCGACGTCAGCTTGAGAATCGCCTGCGCAAGGGGGTTGTGAAAATCCGCCCGCACCAGCGGCAGGAACAGGCGCAACAGCAAGACGAGCAAATACAGCCGCGCTACCGCATCGATGATGAATACAATCGCGTCTACAGCTCCGCCCGCCATCATTCAGTCCTTATTGGCTTCGTCCGCCAGCCCCACGGCACGATCTCGTGCCGCCTCGAATGCTCGCGCAAAGATATCACGAACGTGGTCGGCTTCGAGGCTCTCGAAGGCCGCCGTCGTCGTTCCGCCCGGTGATCGCACGCGGTCGATAAGCGATTGCATCGTCTCCTCTTCCGCGTCCGCGATCGCCGCAGCGCCCTTCGCGGTCTCGATCGTCAGTATGCGTGCCGCCTGCGGATCGAG
The DNA here is from genome assembly GCA_035465295.1 of Woeseiaceae bacterium. Taxonomy (GTDB): domain Bacteria; phylum Pseudomonadota; class Gammaproteobacteria; order Steroidobacterales; family Woeseiaceae; genus UBA1847. The sequence goes on from DATHRM010000254.1 coordinate 1,583, forward strand.
GCCGAATTTCTGCGCCGATTTGATCATCATGTCGATCAGCAGGTAGAAGTACGCCGGACCGGTACCGGAGATCGCAGTCACCGAATCGATATCGGCGTCACTGTCCACCGATACGACGTGCCCGACCGCGGACATGATGCCGGTGGCGCGTTTCTTCTGTTCTTCGCTCGTGCGCTCGTTCGCGAACAGCCCGCAGGCGCCGAGCCTGAGCAGGGCAGGCTGGTTGGGCATGACGCGCACGACGGCGAGATCGCCACCGAGCCAGCTGTCGATGTCGACGGAGCGAATGCCGGCGGCAACGGATACGATCAGCGGCCGCGCCTTTTGCACGGTTGCCGCGATTTCCTCGCAAACCAGCCGCATGACCTGCGGCTTGACCGCCAGCACCACGGTACCGGCGCGGCGCGCGACGTCATCGTTCGACTCCTCGATGACCACGCCGGGCAGGTCGCGTGCCAGCGCGGCACGTTGCTCGATTGCGGGTTCGGCGATGAGCAGGTCTTCCGCGGGGTAGCTGCCCTCGATGAGACCCGCGGCAATTGCGCGCGTCATGTTGCCGCCGCCGATGAATCCGATGAAATCGTTGCTCATGATCACTCCCGTTCGAGTCGGTTCAGGTATCGCGCGCGCCGAATACGGCCGTGCCGATCCTGACGATGGTCGCACCTTCCATAATCGCCGCACGAAAGTCGTCGCTCATGCCCATCGATAGCGTATCGATGGCGAGGCCGTCGCGCGCCAGTGACTCGGCCAGTTCGCGCGTGCGCGCAAAGGGCGCGCGCTGTTCGTCGAAGGTATCGCGGATGGCCGGTAGGCACATGAGGCCGCGCAACCTCAGCCCCGGCAAAGCGGCGACGGCGCGGGCCAGTTCGCCGGCTTCCGCGGGCGGCACGCCTGCCTTCGATGCTTCGTCGTCGATGTTCACCTGGATACAGACGTTCAGGTCCGCGAGGGATTCCGGACGCTGCTCCGACAGGCGTTTTGCCGTTTTCAGCCTGTCGACGGAATGCACCCAGTCGAAGTGTTCGGCGACGGGCCGTGTCTTGTTGGACTGGAGATGGCCGATGAAATGCCAGCAGAGCCGCCTTTCTGCCAGTTTTGTGACCTTATCGATGCCTTCCTGCACGATGTTTTCGCCAAAATCACGTTGTCCGGCATCGGCCGCCGCGATGATCTTCTCGAGCGGCTGTTTTTTGCTGACGGCGAGCAGATGGACATCCTCGGGACGACGCCCGGCTTCCACTGCGGATTCCGCCAGCAAATCGCGGATTTTTCGCAAGTTTTCCGTGACTCCAATCACGTTTTGGTCCCGGTGCTTCGCTATACTAGGTTCAATATTCGCCGGGTTATGGTAAGTCCGGCAGTCTTTGACGAGGGAGAAATATGGCCGTCGACGTTGCCCAGCTTTTGTCGTTCACGGTAAAGAACAACGCTTCAGACCTGCACCTCTCCGGGGGCGTGCCGCCGATGATTCGCGTTGACGGTGATATCAAGCGCATCAACATGCCGGCGCTGACCCACAAAGACGTCAATAGCATGGTGTACGACATCATGAATGACAAGCAGCGCAAGGACTACGAGGAATTCCTGGAGACGGATTTCTCGTTCGAGATCCCCAAGCTGGCGCGTTTTCGAGTCAACGCCTACAACCAGAACCGCGGTTCCGCCGCCGTTTTCCGCATTATCCCGTCCGAGATCCTGACGCTCGACGATCTCGGCGCACCGTCGATTTTCAAGGACGTCTCGATGCATCCGCGCGGCATCGTGCTCGTTACCGGCCCGACCGGCTCCGGTAAATCGACGACGCTCGCTGCAATGGTCGACTACATCAACGAGAACAAGCCCGACCACATCCTGACGATCGAGGACCCGATCGAGTTCGTACACGAGTCGAAGAAGTCGCTCATCAACCAGCGCGAAGTTCACCGCGATACGCTCGGCTTCAACGAGGCGTTGCGTTCGGCGCTGCGCGAGGACCCGGACGTAATCCTGGTCGGCGAGTTGCGCGATCTCGAGACCATTCGCCTTGCGCTCACCGCCGCGGAGACCGGGCACCTCGTGTTTGGCACGTTGCATACGAGTTCGGCCGCGAAGACCATCGACCGTATCGTCGACGTGTTTCCGGCGGCAGAGAAGGAAATGGTCCGGGCGATGCTCTCCGAGTCGCTGCGCGCCGTCATTTCCCAGACGCTGCTCAAAAAAGTCGGTGGCGGACGAATTGCCGCGCACGAGATCATGATCGGCACGCCGGCCATTCGAAACCTGATTCGTGAAGGCAAGATCGCGCAAATGTACTCGGCTATCCAGACCGGGCATGGGTCCGGCATGCAGACGCTGGACCAGAACCTCGCCGAATTGCTGACGAAGGGGCTTATCAACAAGGAAGAGGCGCGATTCCGCGCGGTCAACAAGGAAAACTTCTAGGCGGTCCGGCGGACGGCCCGGAGAGGAGACTGACAAATGGAACGCGAGCAAGCAGTACGCCTGACACAAAACCTGCTGCGCAAGATGGTCGAGCGAAACGGCTCGGACCTGTTCATTACGCGTGGATTCCCGCCGGCCATCAAGGTCGACGGCACGATCCACAAAGCCACCGACACGCCGCTGTCGGCGGACCAATCGGCCATGATGGTGCGTTCCATCATGAACGACAAGCAGATCAAGGAATTCGACGCAACCAAGGAGTGCAATTTCGCGATCGCGCCGCAGGGCATCGGCCGCTTCCGCGTGAGCGCCTTCATCCAGCAAGGCTACGTGGGCGCCGTGTTGCGCACGATTACGACCGAAATTCCGACGCTCGAAGACCTCGAGCTGCCGCCAATCCTGAAAGACGTCGTCATGAACAAGCGCGGTATCGTCATCGTCGTTGGCGGCACGGGCTCCGGTAAGTCGACCACGCTGGCCGCAATGATCGGCCACCGAAACGAAAATTCGCGGGGCCACATCGTTTCGATCGAGGACCCGGTCGAGTACGTGCACCCTCACAAGGGCTGCGTCATTACGCAGCGCGAAGTCGGGATCGACACGGAGAGCTGGCACAACGCGCTCAGGAACACGTTGCGCCAGGCACCCGACGTCATCCTCATCGGAGAGATTCGGGACCGTGAGACGATGCAGTACGCGATCCAGTTCGCCGAGACGGGCCACCTTTGCCTTGCAACCCTGCACGCCAACAGCGCAAACCAGGCGCTGGACCGAATCATCAACTTCTTCCCGGAAGAGCGGCGGCACCAGCTGCTCATGGACCTGTCGCTCAACACCCGCGGCTTTATCTCGCAACGCCTGATCCCGCGCGAAGGCGGCATCGGGCGCGTTGCAGCGATGGAGATCATGCTGAACACGCCGTTGATCGCGGACCTCATCTTCAAGGGCGAGGTCGGGCAGATCAAGGACATCATGGCGAAGTCGACTCGCCTCGGCATGCAGACCTTCGACCAGGCACTGTTCGACCTGTACGAAGGCGGCACGATCTCGTACGAAGAGGCCATGCGCAACGCCGACTCGAAGAACGAGCTGCGCCTGCGGATCAAGCTGGAAAGCAAGCGCGATTCGTCGATAGCGGACCGGCAGTCCGAGAGCCTGAGAATCATGGAAGAGGATACGGCCCGGACGTTCTGAGCCGGGTTCCGGGGTACACACCTGTATGAACGTCAAGCCGCTGTTCAAGCTGATGGTGGAGAAAAAGGCATCGGACCTCTTCTTCGCGCCGTACTCGCCGGCAAAGATCAAGATCGAGGGCAAGATCATGCCCGTCAACAAGCTCGAGATGACGCCGAAGATGGTGAAGCAGGCGGCCATCGAGCTGATGGACGACGAGCAACTCGAGCACTTTTACAAGGAGCTGGAGATCGACTTCGCGATCTCCGAACCCGGACTCGGCCGTTTCCGCGTCAACGTGTTTCACCAGCGCGGCAACATCTCCATGGTGCTGCGCTACATCACCAACGAGCTGCCCAACCTCGAGGAGCTCGGCATGCCGGAGCAGCTCAAGGAACTCACCATGCTGCGGCGAGGGCTGATCCTCATGGTGGGGGCGACCGGCGCCGGCAAATCGACGACGCTTGCGGCCATGATCGACTACCGCAATGAGAAGACGTCGTCGCACATCATCACGATCGAGGACCCGATCGAGTTCCTGCACCCGAACAAGCAGTCGATCGTCAACCAGCGCGAAGTGGGCCTGGATACCAAGTCGTACGGCCGCGCGCTGAAAAGCGCGGTGCGTGCCGCGCCGGACGTGATCCAGATCGGCGAGATTCGGGATCGCGAGTCGATGCAGTCGGCGCTGGACATGGCTGGCACCGGCCACCTGGTACTCGCGACCGTTCACTCCAACAACGCTGCCGAGACGCTCGACCGCATCATCAACCTCTTTCCGCAGGACCAGCATTCGCAGGTGTTCATGGATCTCGCCCACTACCTGCGCGCAATCCTGTCGCAGCGTCTCGTACGCGCCCGTAACGGCAAGCGCGTGGCTGCCGTCGAGCTGCTGCTCAATACGCCGCACATCAAGGACCTGATTCTGAAGGGCGATATTTTCGCCGTGAAAGAGGCGCACAGGGACTCCGGCGAAGCCGGCATGCGAAACTTCGACGCAGCCTTACTGGACCTCTACAAGGAAGGCACGATTACGCTGGAAGAAGCGATGTCCCATGCCGACTCCCGCGCCGATCTCGAGGCCAAGGTGAATTTCGGCGGTTGAGGTCACGAGTCGGTACCACTGAAGCGGCCATGCCGGGAGCAAAGACGGGAGCAAAAGCATGGACTGGGATGCCGTAGGAGCGATCGCCGAAGTCATCGGGGTCATCGCTGTCGTCGCATCGCTGATCTATCTCGCAATCCAGGTCCGGCAGAACACGGCGCAGCTGCGAATCGACAATCTTCGGGAAACGGTGCGGGGCACGCTCGATACCAACTGGTATTACCACCGGGATGAACAGGCATTCGGAGCGTTCAAGCACGGAGTCGAGGGTTTCGGCAGGCTCTCACCGCGGGAGCAGGCAATGTTTCACTCGATTATCGTCGATCTCGCTTTTTATTTGGAAATGATCCGCAGCTTCGAGCACTCGGGACTGGTGGACGCGACCGGCCGCGAAATCAACGAACGATTCCTGCTGGCGATCCTCCTGACGCCCGGCGGCATGGAGTGGTGGGAGTTCGCAAAACGCAATCCGCCGATGCCGCCCGCAGCGATGGACTACCTGCAGCGACTCATCGATTCCAGTCCGCCCGACGTCAAGCGCATCACGGAGCTGCAGCCCTGGTT
>DATHRM010000255.1:0-2465 GCA_035465295.1 Woeseiaceae bacterium
AGCTTGCAGCCCGTGCAGTCCTCCAGGTAGACCTGCAGGGTGTAGCGCGTCTCGGGGAAACCGCGCGCGCTGATCGGCGCCGACGGGAAATGGTCGGGCGCATCCCTGAGCGCGCTGGCGTGGAAGAACTTGGCGCGGATGACGCTGTGCGGGCACACGAAGCTGCAGTTGCCGCACTGGATGCAGAGATCCTCGCGCCACAACGGCACTTCGTCGGATACGTTCGACTTCTCCCAGCGCGTCGTGCCGCTGGGGTAGGTGCCGTCGGCCGGCAGCTTGCTGACCGGCAGGTCGTCGCCGTGGCCCCTCATCATCTGCGCGGTGACTTCGCGCACGAAATCCGGCGCGGAGTCCGGCACGACTGCATCCATGTCGCGCTCGCTGCGCCGGTCCGCCGGGATCTCGACCTCGTGCAGGTGGTCGAGCGCGGCATCGACCGCCGCGAAGTTCTTCTCGACGACGGACTGGCCCTTCGGCTTGTAGGTCTTCTCGATGGAACCCTTGATCTGCTGGATGGCTTCGTCGCGCGGCAAAACGCCCGACAGCGCGAAAAAGCACGCCTGCATCACCGTGTTGATGCGCTTGCCCATGCCGGTATCGCGTGCAACCCGCGAGGCGTCGATGACGTGCAGGTGTATGCCGCGGTCGATGATGATGCCCTGCACCGGGCGCGGCAGCCGGTCCCAGACCTCGTCGGGAGGATAAGGGCTGTTCAGCAGGAACACGGCGCCTTCGGCGGCGTTCTTCAACAGCTCGATCTTGTTGACGAGCTCGAACTTGTGGCAGGCGATGAAGTTCGCGCTCTCGATCAGGTACGGCGCATGGATCGGCTCCGGGCCGAAGCGCAGGTGGGAGACCGTGCGCGAGCCCGACTTCTTGGAGTCGTAGACGAAGTAGCCCTGCGCCCAGAGGTCGGTGTTCTCGCCGATGATCTTGATGCTGTTCTTGTTGGCGCCCACGGTGCCGTCGGAGCCCATGCCGTAGAAAACGGCGCGTGTCGCGCTGTCGTTTTCGATGTGCAGCCCGGCATCGTAGTCGAGACTCGTGTGGGTGACGTCGTCGTGGATGCCGACCGTGAAATGCTGTTTCGGCTTCGCCTTGTCCATCTCGGCGAACACGGACATCACCATCGCCGGCGTGAACTCTTTCGACGAGAGGCCGTAGCGGCCGCCGATGACGCGCGGCATCGACGTGCGCACGCCGCTGCCGACGGCTTCCGCCAGTGCCGTGACGACGTCCTGGTAGAGCGGCTCGCCGCTCGCGCCCGACTCCTTGGTGCGGTCGAGGACCGCGATGGTGCGGACGGACTGCGGCAGGGCCGCGAGCAGGTGCTCGGCGGAAAACGGCCGGTACAGCCGCACGTTCACGAGGCCGACGCCTTCGGGGTGCAGCGTGTCGATCGTCTGCGTCACCGTGTCGGCGCCGGAGCCCATCAGGATGACGACTCGCTCCGCGTTCGGGTCGCCGTGATAGTCGAACAGCCGGTACTGCCGGCCCGTGATGTCGCCGAAACGCTGCATGGCGCGCTCGACGATCGCGGGTGTGGCGTCGTAGTAGCGGTTGACGGTCTCGCGCCCCTGGAAATACACGTCGGGGTTCTGCGCGGTGCCGCGGATGAACGGGTTGTCGGGATTGAGTGCGCGGTTGCGATGTTCGTAGATGAGCCGGTCATCCATCATCGCGCGCATCTGTTCCTCGGTGACGAGCTCGATCTTGCTGACCTCGTGCGAGGTGCGGAAGCCGTCGAAGAAGTGGATGAACGGCAGCCGCGCCTCGAGCGTCGCGGCGTGGCTGATCAGCGCGAGATCCTGGGCGGCCTGCACGGACGACGCGGCCAGCAGGCCGAAGCCGGTCGTGCGCGCCGCCATGACGTCCTGGTGGTCGCCGAAGATCGACAGCGCCTGCGCGGCCAGGGAGCGTGACGCGACGTGGAACACGGCCGGCGTGAGCTCGCCCGCGATCTTGTACATGTTGGGCAGCATGAGCATGAGGCCCTGGGACGCCGTGAACGTCGTCGTCAGCGCGCCGGTCTGCAGCGCGCCGTGCGCGGTGCCCGCGGCGCCGCCCTCGCTCTGCATCTCGATGATGTCCGGCACCTGGCCCCAGATGTTGGGCTTGCCGCCGGCGGACCAGACGTCCGCCAGTTCCGCCATCGTCGACGACGGCGTAATCGGGTAGATGGAGCAGATCTCGCTGACCGCGTACGCGACGCGGGCGACTGCTTCGTTGCCGTCGAGTGCGCGCAGCTCGGTCATAGTGCTCGTACTCCGCCCGCCGCGGGCTCGTCGATCATCTCGATGGCATGGCACGGACATTGTTCGTAGCAGACCGCGCAGCCCGTGCACAGCGCGTAATCGAAGCGGTAACGCCTGCCGGGGCCCAGCTTGATGACCGCGCCCTCGGGGCAGGCGCCGTAGCAGCCGTCGCATTCGAAGCAGTTGCCGCAGGAGAGGCAGCGCTGCGAT
>DATHRM010000256.1:0-1753 GCA_035465295.1 Woeseiaceae bacterium
CGCCTGTATCAAATACCGTCAGCCCACCCTATAATCCGCGCCCTCGCTGCTTCACCCCAGTACACCCCATGTCAGATATTTCCCGATTGCGAAACATCGCGATCATCGCGCACGTCGATCACGGCAAAACCACGCTCGTCGATCAGCTTCTCAAGCAGTCCGGCACGCTCGGGCCCCGCGCCGCCACGCCCGACCGGGTGATGGACTCGAACGACCTCGAGCGGGAGCGGGGCATTACCATCCTCGCGAAGAACACGTCGATAAGCTGGCAGGATTACCGCATCAACATCGTCGATACACCGGGCCACGCCGATTTCGGCGGCGAGGTCGAGCGCGTCCTGTCGATGGTCGACTGCGTATTGTTGCTCGTCGACGCGGTCGACGGGCCGATGCCGCAGACGCGATTCGTCACGCAGAAGGCGTTCGCGCGCGGACTCGTTCCGCTCGTGGTGATCAACAAGATCGACCGCGACGGCGCCCGCCCGGGTTGGGTACTGGACCAGACCTTCGATATGTTCGACCGTCTCGGCGCCACCGAGGAACAGCTCGACTTCCCCGTGATCTACGCGTCTGCGCTGCAGGGTTACGCCAACACCGAGCCCGACGCGCGGGGCGGCGATATGACGCCGTTGTTCGAGGCGATTGTCGCGCAGGTGCCGCCGCCGCCTGTCGATCAGCGCGGCCCGTTGCAGCTGCAGGTCTCCAGCCTCGATTACGACCCTTACGTCGGCGTGCTGGGCATCGGGCGCATTCAGCGCGGTGAAATCAAGGCGAACTCACCGGTCAGTATCGTCGCGGCAGACGGGTCGGTGCGCAATGCGCGCGTCCTCGAGCTGTACGGATTCGAAGGACTGGAACGCAGGAAGATCCAGGAGGCCGGCGCCGGCGATATCATCGTGTTCAGCGGCATCGACGACCTCTCGATCTCGGATACCCTGTGTCCGCGCGACAAGCCCGAAGGGCTGCCCGCGCTCGCGGTGGACGAGCCGACGATCAGCATGACCTTCCAGGTCAACAAATCGCCTTTCGCGGGCAAGGAAGGCAAGTACCTGACCAGCCGCCAGATCAGCGAGCGGCTGGACCAGGAACTCAAGCACAACGTCGCGCTGCGCGTGAAACCCACCGAGGATCCGGACAAGTTCCGCGTGTCCGGCCGGGGCGAGCTGCATCTCTCGGTGCTTATCGAGAACATGCGCCGCGAGGGCTTCGAGCTGGCCGTGTCGCGCCCGGAAGTCATCTTCCACGAGGAGGACGGCGTGAAGCTCGAGCCATGGGAACAGCTGACGGTCGATTGCGAAGACGATTACCAGGGCGCGGTCATGACGCGGCTTGCGGACCGCAAAGGCGAGTTGCAGGCGATCATTCCCGACGGCAAGGGCCGCGTGCGGCTCGACTACCGCATCCCGACGCGCGGGCTCATCGGTTTTCGCACGGAATACCTGACGGCGACGTCGGGCACCGGCCTCATGTACCACGTGTTCGACAACTACGACCGCTACGTTCCGGAAGACCTGGGGCAGCGCGTGAACGGCGTACTCGTGTCGATGGTGAACGGCAAGGCGCTGGCCTACGCGCTCTACAACCTGCAGGAACGCGGTCGCCTGATGATCGGCCACGGCGAGCCGGTGTACGAAGGCATGATCATCGGCATCCACAGCCGCGGCAACGACCTCGTGGTGAACCCGACGAAGGCGAAGCAGCTGACGAACATCCGTGCCGCCGGCAGTGACGAAAACATCCTGCTCACCCCGGC
>DATHRM010000257.1:0-12979 GCA_035465295.1 Woeseiaceae bacterium
CACAGCGTGTCTCTCGATTACACGGCGTCGGACGGCAGGACCTACCAGCTGAATTTCATCGACACGCCCGGGCACGTGGATTTCTCCTACGAGGTCTCCCGGTCGCTCGCGGCCTGTGAGGGCGCATTGCTGGTGGTCGACGCGGCACAGGGCGTCGAGGCACAGAGCGTGGCCAACTGCGTAACGGCCATCGACCAGGGACTCGAGGTGCTGCCGGTACTCAACAAGATCGACCTGCCGGCCGCGGACCCCGAGCGCGTCATGGCGGAAATCGAGGATATCATCGGCATCGAGGCGCACAACTCCGTGCACACCAGCGCCAAGACCGGGGAAGGCGTCGCCGAACTTCTCGAGGCAATCGTGGAGCGGATCCCGCCGCCGGAGGGCGACCCGGAGGCACCGCTGCAGGCACTGATCATCGACTCCTGGTTCGATAACTACGTCGGCGTCGTATCGCTCGTGCGCGTAATGAACGGCAGCCTGACCCGGGGCGCCAAGATAACGGTGATGTCGACCGGGGTGTCCTATACCGCGGACCGCATCGGCAGTTTTACGCCCAAGATGACGGACAGGGAGGAACTCCGCACCGGCGAAGTCGGCTTCGTCAATGCGGGCATCAAGGACATCTTCGGCGCGCCGGTGGGCGACACGCTGACGATGACGAAGAATCCCTGCACGAAGCCGTTGCCGGGATTCAAACAGGTGCAGCCGCGGGTGTTTGCGGGACTGTTCCCCATACTGTCGGACGATTACGAGAACTTCCGCGAGGCACTGCAAAAGCTGCGCCTGAATGACGCGGCATTGCACTTCGAGCCCGAAACGTCCGCTGCGCTCGGCTTCGGGTTTCGTTGCGGATTCCTCGGCATGCTGCACATGGAGATCGTCCAGGAACGGTTGGAACGCGAGTACGACATTGAGCTCATTACCACGGCACCCACCGTGGTTTTCGAGGTCGTCGACACGTCGGGCAACGTCACGATGGTCGACAATCCGTCCCGGCTGCCGCCCCAGAACGAAATTGCCGAGCTGCGCGAGCCGATCATCACGGCGAACATCCTCGTTCCCGACGCCTATGTCGGCGCGGTGATCAAGTTGTGCGTCGAGAAGCGCGGCGTACAGAAGCACATTCGTTACCTGGGCAGCCAGGTCTCGATCGAATACGAGATGCCGCTCGCGGAGGTCGTGCTGGATTTCTTCGATCGCCTGAAGTCGGTGAGTCGCGGATTCGCATCCTTCGACTATCATTTCGAGCGATTCGAAGCGGCAGAGCTCGTGCGCCTGGATGTCCTGATCAACAAGGAACGTGTCGACGCGCTGTCTATTATCGTGCACCGTGACAAGGCGGCTCCGCGCGGCCGCGAACTCGTCGAGAAGATGAGGGAACTTATACCGCGGCAGATGTTCGATGTAGCCATACAGGCGGCCGTCGGCAGCCAGATCATCGCGCGCAGCAACGTCAAGGCCCTGCGCAAGAACGTGACGGCCAAGTGTTACGGCGGCGACGTCACGCGGAAACGCAAGTTGCTGGAAAAGCAAAAGGCCGGTAAAAGACGTATGAAGCAGGTGGGCTCGGTCGAAATTCCGCAGGAAGCCTTCCTGGCCGTTCTGAAAGCAGAGAAGTAGACCGAGGGTTTCTTGAGCATCAACCTGGCACTGATTCTGACGTTACTTACCGCGTTCACGGGTATCGTGTATTTGCTGGACGTATTCGTCTGGCACGACTCGAAACGCAGCAGCGCGGAGTCGCGGCGCGGCCGGCAGACACTCGTCGAGTACTCGCGTTCTTTTTTTCCCGTATTGCTCATCGTGCTCGTCATCCGATCGTTCGTGTTCGAACCGTTTCGTATTCCCTCGGGTTCGATGATGCCGACCCTGCTGCAAGGTGACTTCATATTCGTCAAGAAATTTTCTTACGGCCTGCGCCTGCCCGTAACGGAAACCAAGATTCTCGAAACCGGGTCGCCCGAACGCGGCGACGTCGTCGTATTCCGGCTGCCCCAGAACCCGAGCATCAACTACATCAAGCGCGTCGTCGGACTGCCCGGTGACACCATCGTCTACGACGATCATCGCCTGACCATCAACGGCGAACTCGTCGAACTCGAGCGCAGCCCGGACGCGACACCGGCGGAGCCCGTCTATATCGAGTATCTCGACGGTCGCAAGCACGAGATCCTCATTACCAATGCTTATTCGGTGAAAGACGACACCTATACGGTGCCGGACGGTCATTATTTCGTCATGGGCGACAATCGCGACAACAGCAAGGACAGCCGTTTCATACAGGCAATCCCGGAGTCGCATCTCGTGGGCGAAGCCGTACGGGTCTGGATGCACATGGACGGGCTGAGTTGGCCGCGCTGGGACAGGATCGGCACGAAGATCCAATAATGTGGTGCCAGTCACTGATTTGGCCGCTAGAATCGCGCTAGCCTTATGTCAATCGCGCTTAAGCGGCGCGACGCATGGGCTTGACCAGGAATCGCGGAGTTTGCGTAATGTGCGCCAGTTCACACATCAGGGACAGGAAGAGCTTACGGCTCGCCAATGGCCGGTCGGCGCTGCGGCGCGAGGGCGGCATGACGACCATCGGCCTGATAATTCTCGTCGCGTTCGTGGGCCTGTTCGGCTTTGCGGGAATTCGCCTGGCGCCCGTATACCTCAACTACATGAAGGTGGTCGGCGTGATAAACGGCGTGCACGAGGAATTCGACGGCACCAACCCTTCGCGCAGCGTGATTCGAAGCTCGATTTCCCGCCGCTTTGACGTAGAAAGCGTCGGCGAGATCACGGCACGCGAAGTATCGGTAACCTCGGTGGACGGTGGATTCGAGGTTCGCGCAAAATACAACCATGTGGCGCCGTTCATCGCCAACGTCTCTTTTTCCGTCGAGTTTGACAAAACGGTGCTCGTGCGGCGATAACAACAAGCCGTTGACTACGGCCGGAGACGTTGCGTCATCGAACGGCGCGACGATACAGAGCGATTAACTTGGACAATGCCGAAGGCTGGCTGAGCAAAACCCTGGGTTACAGCTTCAGTGATGCACACCTGTTGCGGCAGGCACTGACGCACAGGAGCGCCCCGGGCGACAGCAACGAGCGCCTGGAATTCCTCGGCGACGCGGTGCTCGATGTCGTCATCTCCGAGTCGCTGTTTCACTCGCTGCCCGACGCCCCCGAGGGCGACCTGAGCCGTTTGCGTGCGTCGCTGGTGCGGGATACTTCGCTCGCGGGCATTGCGGCGGACCTCGGTATCGGCGAATACCTCATTCTCGGCAGCGGCGAACGCAAGACAGGCGGGCACCGGCGCCAGTCCATACTCGCCGATGCGCTGGAAGCATTGTTCGGTGCGGTCTACCTCGACAGCGATTTCGATACCGTCGCGGCGCTGGTCCGCCGCGTTTTCGGTGCCAAGCTCGCGGACCTTCCGCATGCGGACGAACTGCGCGACCCGAAGACGCGTCTCCAGGAATGGCTGCAGGCGCGTGGCGCCGCGCCTCCCGAATACGAGCTCGTCAACGTCACCGGCAAGGCGCATCAGCAGCGATTCGAGGTGCGTTGCCACGTGCCGGAGCAGGAACCGTCGGCGGGCGAGGGCCGATCGCGGCGCACAGCCGAGCAACAATCGGCGCGGCGCATGCTGGCGCGTCTGGCGGCGGGCAAGGACGATGGCTGAAGACGGATATCGTTGCGGCTTCGTGGCGGTCGTGGGCCGCCCGAACGTCGGTAAATCGACGCTCATCAATGCGATGATGGGCAAGAAGGTGAGTATCGTCACCGCCAAGCCGCAGACGACGCGGCACCGGATACTTGCTGTCAGGACAGGCGAGCGCGAGCAGGTCATTTTCGTGGACACACCCGGGCTGCACCGCAACGCCGGGCGCGCGATGAACCGCCTGATGAACAGGACCGCGGTCAGCGCCCTCGCGGATGCCGACCTCGCGCTGTTCGTCGTCGAGGCGACACGCTGGACCGACGAAGACGCGGACGTGCTCGAGCGCATCAAGGCGGCAGAGATTCCGTGTATTGCCTTGCTGAACAAGATCGATGCGGTGCATCCGAAGCAACGTCTTCTCGCGGCTATCGATGAAATGTCGAGACGGCACGACTTCGTCGACATCATCCCGGTTTCGGCGCGCAAACGCGACAACCTCGACGTGCTCGCAGCCGGTATTCGTCCCTGCCTGCCGGAGTCGCCACCGCTGTTCCCTGCAGAGATGCAGACCGATCGCAGCCCGCAATTCCATGCGGCGGAGGTTATTCGCGAAAAGCTGACCGTCCACCTGCGCGAGGAATTGCCGTACGGCCTGACGGTGCAGGTCGAGCAGTACTCGGAGGATCGCGACCGGCTGACGATCCATGCGGTCGTCTGGGTTGAACGCGACAGCCAGAAAGGTATCGTCGTGGGCAAAGGCGGGCAGATGCTCAAGAAGATCGGCCAGGAGGCGCGCCTCGCGCTCGCGAAGCAGCTGCATCGGTCCGTGCATCTCGAGTTGTGGGTCAAGGTGAAGGACAACTGGGCAGACAGCGAAAAGGACCTCCTGAACCTCGGCTACGAATCGCCGTGAAGCAATGACGGCGACGCGTCGAGTCCAGCAACAGCCGGCCTACGTCCTGCATCACCGGCCTTTCCGCGATACCAGCCAGTTGCTCGACGTGATCAGTCGCGAACACGGCAAAGTCACGCTCGTCGCACGCGGCAGCCGCTCGGCGAAATCGAAATTGCGCGGCATATTGCGTCCCTTCCAGCCGCTGCGGCTGTCATGGTTCCTGCGCTCCGACCTCGGCACCCTCACCGGGGCGGAGATCGACGCGGCACCGCTCTCGCTCAGCGGCGATGCGCTGCTGTCGGCGTACTACGTGAACGAGCTCGTGTTGCACTTCCTGCACAGGCACGATCCGCAGCCGGAGATATTCGACGCGTACGCGCAGACCGTCGCGGCGCTCGCGAGCAGTGAGGAACTCGCGGCCAATCTGCGCGTCTTCGAGCTGGAGCTGTTGCGGCTGCTCGGCTATGCGCTCAATCTCGACTACGATGCCAACCTGCACGAGCCGATCGACGAGCACGGCCGTTACGAATACCGCGTCGAGCAGGGCGCCGTGAGCGTGACGCGCAGCGAGGGACCGATGGTGTTCTCGGGCGCCCGACTGCGCGGTATTGCCGCCGCCCGCTTCGAAGACCCTGCGGTACTGCGCGACGCCGGCCGCCTGCTTCGTGAAGTGATCCGGCATCACCTGGACGGCAGGGAGCTCAAGAGCCGCAAGGTGCTGCTCGACCTGCATCGCGCTAGAATGCCGAAAAAGCCTCCCCCGGAAAATCGCTGAATGCCGGACACCGGACCTATTCATCTCGGCGTGAATATCGATCACGTCGCAACGCTCAGGCAGGCGCGCGGTACGCCATACCCGCGGCCGGCCGATGCGGCAGTCATCGCCGAGCGTGCCGGCGCCGACAGTATCACCGTGCATCTGCGCGAGGATCGGCGCCACATCCAGGACGCGGACCTTCCCGCCATAGCGGCGGTGATGCAGACCCACATGAACCTGGAACTCGCGGTTACCGACGAAATGCTCGGCATCGCGTGCGACTTCGCACCGAGCGATTGCTGCCTCGTGCCCGAGCGACGCGAGGAACTGACGACGGAAGGCGGGCTTGACGTCGCCGGCCAGGCAAGCCGCGTCAGGGAGGCCTGCGCCCGGCTCGCTGACGCGGGCATCAGGGTCTCGCTGTTCATCGACCCCGACGAACGGCAACTCGAGGCAGCCGTTGCGTGCGGCGCTCCCGTCGTCGAACTGCATACCGGGGCTTATGCCGATGCAGGGAGCGACCAGCGCGCGGCCGAGCTCAGGAGAATCGCCGGCGCAGCCGCGTTCGGCGATCGTCTCGGTCTCGTCGTCAACGCCGGGCACGGCCTCAACTACGATAATGTCGGCGCAATCGCCGCTCTGCCGCAGATCGTCGAACTGAATATCGGCCACGCGATCGTCTCGCGCGCCGTGTTCGACGGGCTGGCCGTGGCGGTCTCCGAGATGAAGCGGCTGATGACGGAGGCGCGCGGCGGGTGATCTTCGGGGTAGGCACGGACGTTGTCGAATTATCACGCATACAGGCCACCTACGATCGTTTCGGCGAGCATTTCGTGCGCCGCGTGCTGATGGAAGAAGAACTGGAACTGTTCCGGAAGAGCAAGTGGCCGGTGCGTTTTCTCGCCATGCGTTTCGCCGGCAAGGAGGCCACGGTGAAAGCGATGGGCACCGGCTTTCGCCACGGCGTATGGTTACGGGATGTGGGAATCACCAACAACGCCTGGGGGCGGCCGCTCGTGATCTGGTCCGAGCGCGGACGCCGCGTATGCGAGCGTCTCGGAATCGGCGACGGCCATGTCAGCCTGACTGACGATGCCGGCCTCGTCATCGCTTTCGCCGTCGTGGAAAGAGCCTGAGATGCATTGTTTTTCCTTCGATATCGAGACCGTCCCGGACGTGGAATTCGGTCGCCGCATGTGGGGGCTCGAAAGCCTGCCGGACGAGGAGGTCGCGACCGCGATGACCTTCATGCGCCAGCAGCAGACCGGGAGCGAGTTCCTGCCTTTACACCAGCATCGCGTGGTCGCCATCTCCGTGGCCCTGCGCACCGCCGACAGTTTCCGGGTGTGGAGTCTCGGCGACGAGGATTCCGGCGAAGAGGAAATCGTCCGGCGCTTTTTCGACGGCATCGAGCGTTACGCGCCGGACCTCGTTTCCTGGAACGGCGGCGGCTTCGACCTGCCCGTGCTGCATTACCGGGCGCTCAGGCACGGCATACGGGCGCCGCGTTACTGGGAAGTCGGCGACGGCGACCGGGAATACAAGTGGAACAACTATCTCAGCCGCTTCCACTGGCGCCACGTCGATCTCATGGACGTGCTGTCGGGTTTCCAGCCCCGCGCGCGTGCCAGCCTCGACCAGGCTGCCGTGCTGCTCGGTTTCCCGGGGAAACTCGGGATGAGCGGCGACAAGGTATGGGAGAAGTGGCTCGCCGGCGGCATCGGCGAGATACGCGATTATTGCGAGACCGACGTCCTGAACACCTGGCTGGTCTATCTTCGCTTCGAATTCATGCGCGGCAATCTCGATGCGCCCGGACTGGAGCGCGAATTCGCGCTGGTTCGCGAGACCCTCGCGGGGATGGACGTGCCCCACCTCAACGAATTCCTCGCCGCCTGGCCCGAGTCCGGCTGAGCGGCGGGCATGGCACGGGGCAGGCGGCAGCCGGAGACGGCGACGATTACTTCCGTCACGCACGACGGCCGCGGCATTGCCGACACCGGCGGCAAGAAGGCCTTTGTCGCCGGCGCGCTCAGCGGTGAAGACGTGCGCTTCGTGCGGCGCAAGTCGCGCCGCAATTACGACGAAGCCGAGTTGCTCGAAGTCGTTACCGCATCACCGGATCGCGTCGACGCTCGCTGCGCGGCGTTCGGCCGTTGCGGCGGCTGCGCGTTGCAGCACGTCAGCGCCGGGCAGCAACGCAGCATCAAGTTCGAGACACTGCGGGACAACCTGGAGCGCATTGGCCGCGTGGAACCGGGCCGCTGGCTGGACGCGGTCACCGGCCCGGAATGGAATTACCGACGCCGCGCGCGCCTGGCCGTCAAGGACGTCAGCGCAAAGGGCCGGGTGCTGGTGGGCTTTCGCGAACGGCACGCACCCTACATTACCGACATGCACCGTTGCGAGGTGCTTGCGGCGCCCGTCGACGGATTGATCGACCCGCTCAGTGACCTGATCGGGCGGCTGTCGATTCGCGCACGCCTGCCGCAGGTCGAGGTCGCCGTCGCTGACAATGCCACGGCCCTGGTGTTCCGCGTGCTCGATCCGCCGGCTGCCGGCGATCTCGACGCGTTTCGCGGGTTCGCCGACGAGCACGGGGTGCGCGTCTACCTGCAGCCGGGGGGGCTGGACTCGCTGTACCGGTTGCATCCCGGCGGGGAACAGGAACCGCTTTATTACACGCTGCCGGAGTTCGACGTGCGCATCGAGTTCGAGCCGGTCGATTTCGTGCAGGTCAACGCCGAGGTCAATCGCGCCATGGTCGGCAAGGCGCTCGGGTACCTGGCTCCGGAGCCGCAGGACCGGGTACTCGATCTGTTCTGCGGCATCGGCAACTTCTCGCTGCCGCTCGCGCGCAAGGGCGGTGCCGTCCTCGGCGTGGAAGGCGAGGCAACGCTCGTGCGCCGCGCGGCGGACAACGCGGACGCCAATGCGCTGGATAACGCCGAGTTTCGCCTGGCCGACCTGGCGGCCATCGACGGCACCGAGGGATGGCTGCAGGGCCCGTGGGACCGGCTGCTACTGGACCCGGCGCGCAGCGGCGCGGCGGAAGTCGTAAGCTGCATCGGCCGGATCGATCCGGCCCGCATCGTCTACGTGTCGTGCCACCCCGGCACGCTTGCGCGCGACGCGGGCGTGCTGGTCGGCGAGGCAGGCTATACGCTCGAAGCCGCCGGCATCATCGACATGTTCCCGCACACGGCCCACGTCGAGTCGATTGCTGTTTTCAGCAAATAGTCAATAATGGACCAATAATCGGCTATTTGCGGAGCACTGCATGTCACTCGGACCGGTGATGCTCGACATCGACGGCCTCAGTCTCACGCCGGCTGATCGTGAACTGCTGCGTGAACCTGCCGTCGGCGGGCTGATTCTATTCAGCCGCAACTACGCGTCGCCAGAACAGCTCGCGGACCTGGTCGACGAGGTTCGGGCGCTCAGGAGCCCGCCGCCGATCATCGCCGTGGACCACGAAGGCGGGCGGGTGCAACGTTTCCGCGACGGTTTCACGGCAATTCCGCCCATGCGGGTCATCGGCCGCCAGTATCGGACGGACCCCAAAGGCGCGCTCGCGCTCGCCAGGCAGGCGGGCTGGCTGATCGCCGCGGAACTCCGTGCGTGCGGCATCGACCTGTGTTTTGCGCCCTGCGTGGACCTCGACTGGGGCGTGAGCGACATCATCGGCGACCGCGCCTTCCACGCCAAGCCCGAAGTTGTCGCCGAGCTGGCCGCCGAGTTTTCGCGCGGGCTCCGCAGCGCCGGCATGGCCGCCGTCGCAAAGCACTTCCCCGGCCACGGTGCTGTCGTCGCCGACTCCCACGAACAGCTCCCCGTGGATCGCCGCGAATACGGCGACGTGCTGGACGACATGCGGCCCTACGACAAGCTGATCGGCAATGGTCTCCTCGCGGGCGTCATGATGGCGCATATCGTGTATCCGCAGATGGACCCGCTGCCGGCCGGCTTTGCGCCGTTCTGGATACAGCGCGAGCTGCGTTCCAGGCTGGGGTTCGACGGCGCCGTCTTGAGCGACGATCTCAGCATGAAGGCGACGCGCAGGTATGGCACTATGCCCGAGCGAGCACGACGGGCACTGGAGGCGGGCTGCGACATGGTACTGGTCTGCAATGACCGCGATGCCGCGCAGGCGACGGTGCGGGCGCTGCGCGACTATTCGGATCCGTTGTCGCTCATCCGGCTCGCAAGGCTGCACGGAACCGGGCACGCCATGCGGGAGTCGTTGCTCGCCAGCGACGAGTGGCACGCCGCACACGCCGAACTGTCGAAATGGACCGCGCCCCCCGAACTCGAACTTGACGCGTGAACATGGAACCGGTCAACAGACGCATTCTCGAAAAGGTACTCGCCGAATCGGCGGAACCGGTGCTGGTCGTGCGCGTCGATCACTCGGAATGGCCGGTTGCGTTCAGTAATCGCGCAGTTGCCGCGATCGGCGCCGAACAGGCGGACGGCAAGCCGTTTGCCGACGTCATCGAGCAGCTGGTTGGCCGCGAACTGGCGCTCGAAATAAGCGAAGCCGTGCGCTCGAAACAGGAGACGAGCTTCCCGGTCGAGCGGGCGGGGCGCGAGTTTCTGCTGGTGCTGAAACCGCTGGCGTTGCCGGGGGAGGACGGCGCTTCATTTTATGCCGCCTTCTGGCGCAACGGCTCCGGCAGCCTGTCCACTGCCGGCGCCGAGGTCCAGCACGAACTGTTGAAGGCGAAGCGGCGCATCCGCGACCTGTCGCGCGAAGACCCGGTGACAGGCCTCCTGAACGAGCGGTCATTCCGCGAAGTGCTCGACCACGACTGGGCGGTGGCGGCGCGCGAGAAGAGTGCACTCGCCCTCGTCGTGTTCGCGCTGGATGATTTCGACGCTTACGTCGACGTCTTCGGCCGGCATGCTTCCGATTCCTGCCTGCGCAGGGTCGGCCAGGCGATCCGGCGTTGCCTGCGGCGCGCCAGCGACGTCGTCGGGCGGCTCGAGCGCGAACAGCTGGCCGTTCTGTCGCACGCGCCCGACGAGCACGCGGTGCAGGATTTTGCCGCACGAATCTCGACGGCGGTACGCGAACTCGGTCTGCACCACCCGCGCTCCAGCGCGGGACGATTCGTCACCGTCTCGTTTCGTGTCGGGGTGGTCCGGGTCGCGGAAGAGTCGCGCGGGGCCGGCGAATTTCTCGACGGGCTACTGGCCGAGTTGTCCGACTAGGCCGGTGCCTGCTTCCTCGTCGTCCGGCCCTTCGACACGCGTGATCTTCGCGAGTACCCCGAATTTCGGGTGATCGAAATACCGCAGGTCGCCGCTCTTGAAAATGCGGTCCTCGAAAATCCGGAAGCGTACCCGTGGCGGAACTGCCTCCCCGTAGCTGGCGCCACCGCGGCCGTCACGGTATTCCGACACCGGTTCGTCGATGGCGAACGGGTCGGCGAGGCCGGGACGCTGTTCGAGGGCCAGGTCGACGACGAGGTGCAGGAAACGGCTCAGGTACAGGGTGAAGCTGCCTTCCAGGCCCTGCGGCGGCTCCGCCAGCGAGTGCAGGTCGATCGGCTGCGTTTCGGCCTCCGGCCGCGTTGCCTGTGTCCACGAAAAATGCATCACCGGCCTGTAGACGTCCAGCCGCTCCAGCTTGCTCGCGATGTCGGTCATCGTGAATTCGTCCTGCCCGTGCAGAACGAATTCGGGCCCGTCCGCCTCGGGCAGCGGCGCTTCCTCGACAGTGCCGGCATCGCTATCGTCGAAAACGAGATCGCCTTCGACGGGTGCGTCGGGGTGGGCAAGCGGTGGCTCTTCCGGCAGGAACCGCTCCGTGCCGGCGGACACCTCTTCGGCGTATTCGAAGATGATCACCTCTACCGTGTAGCGGGGATAATCCGTTTCCCCGGGTTCGGCAATGCCCTGGGCATGGGCCGCCGCCCACGCCAGTGTCATTGCCAGGATTGTCGTCACTCGTCGCATCATGTTGCCTTCAACCTGCTGGCGTTCAGCCCGTTTGCCCGCCGTCCTCGTCGAGCGCGAGTTTACCCATGAGGTCCTCGATCGCCCGGAAGCGCGCCTCGACATCGGCGAGGTCGAGACGGAAGCTCAGTCGGTGCGAGCCCTGCAGCCGGAAGCTGCGGCTGTCATTTTGCACCAATTTGACGAGCGCGACAGGATCAATCCGGCTGTCGTCGCCGAAAACCAGGTAGCCAGCCGCGTCGGCGGCGTCGATCTTCTCGATGCCGAGGGCCGCAGCACGTTGTTTCAATGCCGCGATGCGCATCAGGTTCTTCGTTGCGTCCGGAAGCAGGCCGAACCGGTCGATGAGCTCGACCTGCAGTTCGCGCAGGTCATCCGCGGTCTTCGTGCCGGATATGCGCTTGTACAGCATGAGCCGCAGGTGGACGTCCGGCACGTAGTCGTCGGGGAGCAGGGCGGCGACGTGCAGGTTGATATCGACGCCGGCGTCGAGCGGCGCATCCAGGTCCGGCTCACGGCCCGAACGCAGGGAGTCGACGGCGCGAGCCAGTAATTCGGTGTACAGCGAAAAGCCGATTTCATGGATCTGGCCACTCTGCTCGTCGCCGAGCAGTTCGCCTGCGCCGCGGATTTCGAGGTCGTGGGTTGCCAGCGTAAAGCCCGAACCCAGGTCCTCGAGTGAATCGATGGCCTCGAGCCGCTTGACGGCGTCGGCAGTCATCGACGCTTTCGGCGGCGCAATGAGGTAGGCGTAGGCGCGGTGATGGGAGCGTCCGACGCGGCCCCGCAGCTGGTGAAGCTGCGCGAGGCCCAAGCGGTCGGCACGGTTGATGATGATCGTGTTCGCGGTGGGCACGTCGATGCCGCTCTCGATGATAGTCGTGCACAGCAGTACGTTGAAGCGGCGGTGGTAGAAATCCAGCATGACCTGTTCCAGTTCGCGCTCCGGCATCTGGCCGTGGCCGATGCGCAGGGCCGCCTCCGGCACGAGTGTCTTCAGGCGCTCCGCGATGCGCCCGATGTCCTCGACGCGGTTGTGCACGAAATAGACCTGGCCGCCGCGCTTGATCTCGCGCAGGCACGCCTCGCGGACGACGACATCGTTCCATTCGGACACGAAGGTCTTCACGGCAAGACGCTCGGCGGGCGGTGTCGTGATCAGCGACATTTCGCGCAGTCCGCCCAGCGCCATATTGAGGGTGCGCGGAATCGGCGTGGCGGTCAGCGTCAGGATATCGACCTGGCTGCGCAGGGCCTTGATGGCCTCCTTGTGGCGCACACCGAAGCGATGTTCCTCATCGATGATGACGAGGCCGACGTCCTTGAAGTCGCCGGTGTGCTGCAGCAGCCGGTGCGTGCCGATGACGATATCGACGGACCCGGAACGCAGGCCCGCGACAATATCCTTTGCTTCCCTGGCGCTCTGGAACCGGGACAGAACCTCGACCCGGACAGGCCAGTCGGCGAAACGGTCCCGGAACGTCTGCCCGTGTTGCTGGGCGAGCAGCGTGGTCGGTACGAGCACAGCGACCTGTTTGCCCCCGTGCACGGCTGCGAAACTGGCACGCAGCGCGACCTCGGTCTTGCCGAAACCGACGTCGCCACAGACGACGCGGTCCATCGGACGGCCGGAGCCCATGTCGGCAAAGACGTCGTCGATTGCGCTTTGCTGATCGTCGGTTTCCTCGAACGGAAACTCGGCCGCAAA
>DATHRM010000258.1:0-3459 GCA_035465295.1 Woeseiaceae bacterium
GCCGACAACCGCTCGAGGCCGGCCGCTGCATCGCCCAGTGTGCCGGTGACGAAAACGGTGTCGCCCGCTTTCGCGCCACTGCGGTACAGCGCCGTGCCGGGCGCGAGATCACCGCTGATCTGCACGCTGACGACGAGCTGATCGCCTTTGGTCGTATCGCCGCCGACGAGCGCCACGCCCCACTCGGCCGCCGCTTCGTAAAGTCCCGCGGCGAAGTCCTCCAGCCAGTCTGGGTCGGCCTCGGCGAGGGTCAGTGCCAGGGTCATCCAGCGCGGTTCCGCGCCCATTGCGGCGATATCGGACAGGTTGACCGCGACGCTGCGGTATCCCGTGTCGCGCGCATTCATCGACGGCGGAAAATGCGTGCCTGCAACCATGGTGTCGATCACGGTGACCAGCTCCCGGCCGGCCGGCGGGCGAAGCACCGCGCCGTCGTCCCCCACGCCGGCGACAACGGCGGGCGAGTCTGCCGGCCGCGAGAAATAGCGGCGAATCAGTTCGAATTCATCCACTGCCTTCGGCCCTGACCTCGACCTCTCGCAGGGATTGCGCGGCCGTGTCGAGACAGGCGTTGATGTACTTGTGACCGTCGCTGGCGCCGAAACGCCTCGCGAGATTCACGCACTCGTTGATGACGACGCGGTACGGAATGTCGATACGCGACTGCAGCTCGTAAACGCCGATAAGCAGGATGCCGAGTTCGACCGGATCCAGCTGCTCCAGCGGCCGGTCGATGAAGCCGTCGATGGTCTCCTCGAGCGCACCCTGCGTCTCGCAGATGCCGCGCAGGAGCTCATCGAAAAAAGGCTGATCGACGCGCTCGTAAGCCACCTGCTCCCTGAACTGGGACAGCAGCTCACGCCGATCGTGGCCGGCAATCTGCTTCTGGTACAAAGCCTGCAGCAGCAGCTCGCGCGCACGCGTGCGTGCGCCTGTAGGAGTCGCACCTTTCATCGTCAGTCTATGCGGCGCAGAAGATCGACCATCTCGATGACGGCCAGCGTCGCTTCCTCGCCCTTGTTACCGGCCTTGGTGCCGGCCCGCTCGATTGCCTGCTCGATCGTGTCGACGGTGAGTATCCCGAAGCCGACGGGCACACCGTGATTGCGCGCCGCCCCGGCGACGCCGCGCACGCACTCGCCGGCCACATAGTCGAAGTGCGGCGTACCGCCACGAATCACGCAGCCCAGGGCGATGATGCCGTCGGCGCGCCTCGAGGCGGCGATCTTGCCCACCGCAACCGGCATCTCGAACGCGCCGGGAACCCGCACGATCTCGATATCCGCGTCCGCGGCGCCGTGTTGCCGAAGGCAGTGCAGCGACGCCTTGAGCAAGGAGTCCACGATGAAGCCGTTGAATCGAGACGCCACGATCGTGAAGCGTGCGTCCCGCACCACCAGGTCGCCTTCGGTCGTTTTTATTTTTTCCATGACGGCTCGCTACGAATGCCGAAGATCAGCTTTCCACGTACTCCGTGATTTCCAGGTCGAATCCGGAAATCGCGTACATGTGTTTGGGTGCCGATAATACACGGATTTTCGACAAGCCGAGATCGCGCAGGATCTGTGCGCCGACGCCGTAGGTCCGGAGCACCGCGTCGCCGCCGCGGTGCTCGTCGATCTCGCTCGGTTCCTTGCCGAGGCCCTCGACCGCATCGATGAAATCGCGCGACGATTCCTGCTCGCGAAGAATCACGATGACACCGGCATCCTCCCGCGTGATGCGTTCGATGGCGCTCTCCAGCGGCCAGCCGAGCGAACGGCTCTTGACGCCGATGATGTCGCCGAGGGTGTCCTGCAGGTGCACGCGCACGAGCGGGTTGCCGGCGCTCGCCAGGTCGCCCTTGACGAGCGCGACGTGCACGGCCCGATTGATCAGGTCGTCGTAGCAAACCATCGTGAAGCGACCGTGGGCGGTATCGACGGGCTGCTCGAGGATGCGCTCGATGTTGCGCTCTTTCTCGAGCCGGTAGCGAATCAGGTCGGCGATCGTGCCGATGCGGATACCGCGCTTGCGCGCAAATCGCTCGAGATCCGGGCGGCGCGCCATGCTGCCGTCTTCCTTCAGGATTTCGACGATGACCGCGGCCGGTTCCAGCCCGCCGAGCCGGGCGAGGTCACAGCCGGCCTCGGTATGCCCGGCACGCGTCAGTACGCCACCCGGTTGCGCCATCACCGGGAAGATATGTCCGGGCTGCCGCAGGTCGTCGGGCCGGGCATCCGGCGCGACGGCCGCCCTGATCGTGCGCGCCCGATCGTGCGCGGATATGCCGGTGGTGATTCCCTCGGCCGCCTCGATGGAAATGGTGAAGTTCGTCGCGTGGTGTTCGTCCGTCTCCGACACCATCAGCGGCAGACGCAGCTGCGCGCAGCGCTCGCGCGACAGGGTCAGGCAAATCAAACCGCGGCCGTGCGTCGCCATGTAATTCACGTCTTCGGGACGCACGAGTTCCGCCGCCATGATCAGGTCGCCTTCGTTCTCACGATCTTCGTCGTCGACCATGATGACCATCTTGCCGGCGCGAATATCGGCAATAATGTCCTCGATGCTGCTGAACGGCGTCTCGATGGCGCTGGGGTGCGGTGTCGTATTGTCAGGCATAACCGTGCTCTCTGAGGAAATCGATGGACAGCCCGCCGGCGTCATTGCCGAGCATGCGTTCGATGTAACGCGCGAGCAGGTCGACCTCGATGTTCACGGCCGTGTCGGCCTCGTAAGCGCCCATCGTCGTGACCTCGGCTGTGTGGGGAATAATATTCAGGCCGAACGTATTTCCCGATACTTCATTGATGGTAAGGCTAACACCATCCACGCAGATCGAGCCCTTTTTGGCGATATAGCGCGACAGTTCGCCGGGCACCTCGAAGGTCATGCGGATCGAGCGCGCGTCGTCCGCTCGGGCAATCATCCTGCCGATGCCGTCCACGTGGCCGCTGACCAGGTGTCCGCCGAGCGCGTCGCCCACGCGCAGCGCGGGCTCGAGGTTGACGGCGTCGCCGACGGTGAGTTGCTTCAGCGTCGTGACGTCGAGCGTCTCCACCGAGACGTCGGTATCGAAGCCGTTATCGAGCAGTCGTACCGCCGTGAGGCATACGCCGTTGACGGCGATGCTGTCGCCGATCTCGTAGTCCGGCCACGGCAGCTCCGGCGTCGTGACGCGCAGGCGCACGTCCCCGCCGCGCTTCTCGATCGCGCCGATCGAACCCTTCGCCTTGATGATGCCGGTAAACACTAGTCTCTGATTCTCGCTGTCATGCGGATATCGCGTCCGACGCGCCGTACATCGATGACGTCGAGCGCCAGCCGATCGGCCAGCTGCGTCCACCCGGGGGTGCGGAACATCGGTTTCGTTTCGCTGCCCATGATATGGGGCGCCTGGTAAATCACAAGTTCGTCGACCAGCCTGCGCGACAACAGGTGCCCGGATACGCCCGGCCCGGCTTCGACCAGCACGTCGTT
>DATHRM010000259.1:0-18766 GCA_035465295.1 Woeseiaceae bacterium
GCCGTCATGATCATGCCCATGCTGGCGTTGGCATTCGTGTTCGGGTCGCTGCGAAGCGGCGGCGCGGGCGCCCGCCTGATGATCGGTGTCGGTGTCGGCCTCGCGTATTACCTGGCGAGCGAAATGATGGCCAACTCCGGCCAGGTTTTTGACCTCAACCCGGCGCTCGTATCGTGGCTGCCGTCGATCGCGCTGCTGCTGGTCACGCTCGTGGCGCTGGCGCGAATTCGCTAGTCCGGGGGCTTCCTGCGCGGATAATAGACCAGCCGGGTTTTACTGAGCCGGTCGTGCCAGGCAAGACGATCGGCATCCCATATCTGCCAGAAAAAACCGAGCCCGAGCGGCAGCCACGAGAGAATGGCTGCAAAGAAGCGGATGGTGGCCGCTGCCGTCGAAGGCAGTTCGCCGTCCCTGGTCTGCAGCTGCAGGCCCCACGACTGCATGCCGAGCGTCCGTCCGCGATGGCGCCAGAAGCCGACGAAGAAAGCGTATGCCACCAGCAGCAGCGTCAGCTGGTAGACGATGTACAGCGGGCCGCTGCCTGCTTCGATCGATTCGCCGCCCTCGACCGCGATGAACGGCACCGTCGCCAGGAACCAGAGCGCGACGAGCAGCAGCGAGTCGTAGAGTATCGCCGCGAGCCGCCGCAACAGGCCGGTATTGTGCATCGTCACAGTCCCTTCATGAACGCGACCATGCGTTCGCGCGTGGCCGCGTCCGGCAGCTCGCCGAAGCCGGCCTCGAGATTGTCGCGCATATGCTGCGGATTGCTGGTTGCCGGGATCACGCAGGTGACCGCGGAATGGCTGACGATGAATTTGAGGAAGAACTGCCCCCAGCTTGCGGCAAAGTCCAATGCCCACCCGGGCAGTTCGCGACCGCGAATCGCGCCGAACAGCCGTCCGGCCTGGTAGGGTCGGTTGATGATGACGGCAATGCCGAGGTCTTGCGCGAGCGGCAGCAGCCTTTCGTCCGCCTCGCGCTCGCCGAGCGAGTAGTTGATCTGGACGAACTGCGGCCGGAAGTCCCGCAGCGCCTTCTCCACGGCATCCAGCGCGCTCGCGCGGTAATGCGTGACGCCGCTGTAGCGAATCTGCCCCTGCTCCTGGCGGTCCCGGATCGTCTTCATGTGAACGGCCGTGTCGCGCAGGTTGTGCACCTGCATCAGGTCGATGACCTCCGTTTTCATGAGCTCTGCCGAGCGCTTCATTTGTTTCACACCGGCCTCGCGCCCGTCCGTCCAGACCTTGGTGGCGATGAACATGTCGTCGCGCGGTGCGCCCGCGGCAATCACATCGCCAATGACGTTCTCCGAGCGGTTGTACATCGGCGACGTGTCGATAACGCTGCCGCCGGCGCCGAGCAGGAGTTCGACGATGCGGAGGCGCTCATTGATCGCATCGGGAGTGCTGGCGACGTCGAACACGTTGTACGTGCCGAGGCCGATCACCGGCAGTTGTTCGCCGCTGCCCGGGATCGGCCGCGTCAGCATCCGGTTTTCCGCCGTCATTCCCGCTGCCGGCAGTGCGGCGAGTGCGGCGGCCGCAGCGAGCATGTCTCGCCGTGTCCAAAGGAGATGCGTCATGATCCGGTTCCTCTTGTCGAGCCGCTGTCGTAGGCGCGGTATGCCTTGCCGAGCCAGAGGGCGATTGCAACCCAGAGCGCGGCGAACGGCAAGAGTACGATCGAAATGCCGGAGAAACCAAGGCCCCACAGCGCCCTGACAGACCACGTGCCGATGAGGTCGCCGCCCCGGTACACAGCGGTGTCGATGAAGTTCTTCGACTTGTATTTCTCTTCCGGCGTGACGACCGAGTAGAGCATGTCGTTCGTCGGCTTGGACAGACCGAAACCGACCGCGCGGCGGACGGCCTGCACGGCGGCAACGACCAGGAACGACGGATTGATCGCAACCAGCGTGAAACCGATGATCGAGATGACCGGCAGCAATGACAGCGTGATACCGACGCCGAACCGCCACACCGCGCGCTTGACGATCAGTAACTGCACGAGCATTGCCATCGTGTTGGTGGCGGCATCGATAAAAGCGAACGTCCGGGTGCGCTCGTCGGTGCTCGCGAACGCCTCCCCGACGAGTTCGGTCATGAACATGTACAGCGCGGTGCCGAGCAAGCTGGCGATAATGGAGGCCAGCCCGATGGCCGACAGGTACCTGGAACGGGTTACCAGCGTAACGCCGCTCAACAGCGTGCCGCCCAGCGGGGCCGACGATGCCATCGTGCTCTCGAGTTCGCCGCGATGCTCCGATTCGACCCAGCGCCGCAGGCGCGTGATGCAATAGACGCCGAACAACAGCAGGCTTGCGGAGATGGGCAGCAGGTTCTGGAAGCCGATCGGCACGACGAGTGAGCCGGTCGCCAGCGGGCCGAGCAGGGCGCCTGCGCTGCCTCCGGCCGAAATCACGCCGAACAGGCGCCGCGATTGTTCGCGCGTATAGATATCGGCCATGAAGCTCCAGAAGACCGAGACGACGAACAGGTTGAATACGCTGAGCCACACGAAGAACGCCCGGCCGAGCCATACGAAGCTCAGGCCGTTGTTGATCGAGTAACTGAAGCCGGCCCAGAAAAGCAGGATGTTGATGACGAAGAAGTAATACACCCAGGGCAGGAACCGTCGCCGCGGGTAGCGCGAAGCGACCCAGCCGAATACCGGCGTGACCGCGAGCATGACGACGAACGTGCTCGAAAAAAGCCACGGTACGTTTTGCACGCCGCCCTCGACCGCCATCGTCTCGCGCACCGAGCGCAGCATGTAGTACGCGGACAGCACGCAGAAGAAATACACGAACGACCATGCGACCGCGTAGTACTCGTGACGTTCGAGTCCGAGTACGCGACCGAGCAGAAACCGTTCCTCGTTGGCGTGTGGGCGATCAGGCATGTGGGCGCATCATAGTCCGATCTGCATTGAATGCCGAAATTTGCTGCTGGTCCGGGCTGTGTCATTTCCCGATGCTCGTATTGCAACCAACACACGGAGAGGAACGATGGTGATACGGACGATCGCTTTTACAGGAATACTGTTGCTGGCAGGCATGCTGTCGTGGGCCACTGCCAGGGCGCAACAGGCCCTGGTCGGTATAGATGGCTGCGCAATCCTGGCATCGGTGGTTTACACGGAAGTGACGCAAGCCAGGCTGGGATATTCATTCGTTCCCGGCCGAGACCTGTTGTACGCCGGCCGAGACGAGATCACGCTGTGCAACGAGGCGGCCCGCAGCGTGACCGGTGCTTTTGCCGCCGCGTTGCGGACGGCGAATATTCATGTCACCTGGGGGTTTCATACGGGTTACGGTGGCGACTACTGCCTGAGCCATTTCCTGTCGCAATGCTACCCGCGGGGCAATCCCGCGATGCCGCCGCTGAGCAGCGACGAATGGACGTTCGTGACGCGCAGCTGGCAGGCCGTGCACGATTCCGTGCGGTACCGCATGGCGCACTACCCCGGCAGCGACATCGCGCGGTTCCAGGCCGACGAACTCGGCCGGAGTATCCGGCGTTCGGTCCTCGCGTATCCTGGCGAACATGAGTCGCAGCATTATGCGCGGTAACGGCGCGGCGACGGTGTGCCCAAAAATGCTAAATTACGGGCACGGGACAACCGGGAATCATCATGAAGATGCGCACTGTCGCCGCCGTTTCTCTCATGTCGTCGTTCATTGTTTCGCCTGCAATTGCGGGAGAGTTCGTTCCCGCCCGTTTTGCCGGCGGGCTCGACGCGGCGTCGGAAAAAATACGTTTTCCGGACCACAAGCGCGACGTGACCGTGTATATCAATTGCGCAGCGAGGGTGAGCGCCTCCGCTGAGGTCGAGCGGTATTTCTGTCTCGATTATTATGGCGCGGCGGACACGAAGTTCCGGGAAGCTGCCGAAGAATTCATCAGCGTGGCGACGTTTACGCCCGCCCTCGTCAACGGGAAGCCCGAATCCGTCGAGGTCTATTTCCGTGTCTTTTTCGGGCGCAGGGGCGAGCTTTACGCGGCCGGCGTGTTTCCGAACTGGGGCGACGACGCCGACACACTCGGGCTGGAATACGAGGCGCCCCAGCGCTACAACGAGGATCCTCCGGCGCCCAGGTGCGGATCGGTCGCGGGCATTTCACGGGTGCTGGTCGATGCGGACGGTGAGCCGACCGGGGAGGTCGGCCTGGTCATGTCCTACGGTCCGGTCGAGCACTACAGCGTCTGCGAGACCTGGATGACGGACGTGGTTCGGAACGGGCGTTATATACCGGCGCATCACGAAGGCAAGCCCGTGGCGGCGACCTACGTGGAACTCGCCGGGAATCCGGAGTGGTTTACGCTCAGGAAACCCGACGGGCTCTAGGGGGGTTGTTTAGTGTCGCGGCTGATTACCGGGTGTGCGCAGTTCCCTGCGGACGATTTCGATTTCCCCGCGAGGTGGCAAGTAATCAGCGGGGAAAGTGATTGATGATCAAACGATTCGTAGCTGCCGTGGCAGCAGGTTCCGTTACCATGTTGCTGGTCGGGGTCCTGCTGTATGGATTCGTATTCGCGGCACTTTTTCGCGAAGGCGCGCTGACCTTGCCCGGCGTCATGAAGCAAAAGCCCGAGATCCTGTGGACCCTGAAAGCGACGCTGGTCGATCCGTTTATCACGGCGGCGCTCGTTGCCTCAGGTGGGGGCGTGATCGGGCTGGTTCTCGGCCGTCTCTCCGCAGAGCAGGACTAGCTCGTCGACGCGTTTGGTCGAACCAGTGGCCCGATTCCTCCACAGTAAGAGCAAGTCAAACAAAAAGGGGCCGCAAGGGCCCCTTTTCATTTGACTGGCACTCCCTAGGGGATTGATTCGCGCCTGCGGCGCTCACCCCATCGGGGCGCCTTCGGCGTCCAAACTCGCGGTGCGAGTTTGTCGAACCAGTGGCCCGTTTCCTCCACAGCAAGCGCAAGTCAAACAAAAAGGGGCTCCAAGGGCCCCTTTTCATTTGACTGGCACTCCCTAGGGGATTCGAACCCCTGTTACCGCCGTGAGAGGGCGGCGTCCTGAACCGCTAGACGAAGGGAGCGGAGATACGGATATTTGTCTGCCCAGGCGGGCAGGGGCTGCTATTATACGGCCGCATATTGAATCCTCAAGCGAAAATCATTTGAAGAACACCGGGAAACCTGCATCCAAAGGTCCCAAGATAATTCCCCGCTCAGCCCACGGCGTATCCCGGGACGAAGTCTCGAAGAGCGCGCTGAAGGTACTGTACCGACTGCATAAATCCGGTTTTCAGGCATTCCTGGTCGGCGGTTGTGTGCGCGATGCCATGGTGGGGCTGCACCCCAAGGACTTTGACGTGGCCACGGACGCAACGCCGGACGAGGTGCGTGCGCTGTTCTCGAACTGCCGTCTCATCGGGCGCCGGTTCCGGCTGGCGCACGTGCGATTCGGCCGCGAGATCATCGAGGTTGCCACCTTTCGCGCTGCCGCGAACCACGTGGACGACGATCATGCGCACGACGACGAAGGTCGCATTATTCGCGACAACGTCTACGGCAGCATCGAAGAAGACGTCTGGCGCCGCGATTTCACCTGTAATGCCCTGTACTACAACATCGCCGACCACAGCATCTGGGATTTCGTGGGCGGCTTCGAGGACATCGAGCAAAAGCACATCGTCCTGATCGGAGACGCACAGCAGCGGCTTCGCGAGGACCCAGTGCGCATGCTCCGTGCCGTGCGCTTCGCGGCGAAGCTCGACTTTACGATCGACAAGTCCGTCAGCAAGGCGATCCGCAGCCAGGCGGACCTGCTTACGAATGTGCCGGCAGCGCGGCTGTTCGACGAGTTCCTGAAACTGTTCCAGGCGGGGCACGCCGAGCGGACGTTCGACATGCTGCGCGACTACGGCCTGTTTGCGGAGCTGTTTCCGGCCACCGACCAGGAAATCGAGCAGGACGACGCATTTGCCCGGTTCGTGCGCGCCGCGCTCCGGAATACGGACAAACGAGTGGCGCAAGGCCTCTCCGTAACGCCGATGTTCCTCCTCGGTGTGTTCTTCTGGGCGCCGGCCCGGCGCCTCGCCGCCGACCTGCGTGCCGAGGAGAAGATGTCGGAATCGCAGGCGTTGAGCCTCGCGTCGTACGAGCTTGCCGGCCAGCAACAAAGGCGGGTGTCGATACCCCGCCGTTTTACCGTGCCGATGCGCGAGATGATTGCGCTGCAGCCGCGTTTTACGACGACCCGCGGCAAGCGGGCACTGAACTTCCTGGAACACCGCCGCTTCCGCGCGGCCTACGATTTCATGATGTTGCTGGCGGAAGCCGGCCAGTTCGACAGCGAACTCGCGCGTTTCTGGACCGACGTGCAGAAGCAGTCTGCCGACGAGCGGGCAGATACGTTTCAGATTAATCGCAAGCCCCGCAAGAAGCGTCGCAGCCGCGGCCGCAGGCGCCGCTCGAAGGCAGGGCAATCGTCGTGAGCCCGGCCGATGTCGAGGTGCTTGTCGGTCTCGGCAGCAATCTCGACGGTCCCGCGCGCCAGATCGAGGCGGCCTTCGGCATGCTCGAAAGTATCGACCGAACGAGGCTGATGGCGACGTCGTCGCTTTACCGTTCAGCCCCGCTCGGCGGCATCGAGCAACCCGATTTCGTCAATGCCGCAGCGCTGCTGACGACGCGCCTGGCTCCACGCGCGCTTCTCCTGCAGCTGCAGTCGATCGAGAATGCCCGCGGGCGCGAGCGCGGCGAAATCCAGTGGGGGCCGCGCGTTCTGGACCTGGATCTTCTGGCCTACGACGGCCTGTCGATCGACGAGCCGGGCCTGACGGTGCCGCACCCGGGCATCGCTTCGCGAAATTTTGTATTGTTGCCGTTACGTGAAATAGCGCCCGACTTCGAAATTCCGGGTCTCGGGCGTGTGCTCGACCTGCCGGTGGACGACAGCGAGCCGCGTATTTCGAGAATCACCTGACAGGAACGCCATTTTGTCGACACGCAGTCCCAGCCAAGCTGCCGGCAGCCCTCGCTATATCGTTGTCGAGGGGCCTATCGGTGCGGGCAAGACGGCGCTTGCAAAGCGGCTGGCCCGGAGCCTGTCCGGCGAACTGATACTCGAAGAAGCCCTCGAGAATCCTTTCCTCGAACGCTTCTACCGGGAGGGCAGGTCCGCGGCGCTACCGACGCAAATGTTCTTCCTGTTCTCTCGCGCCCGGCAAATCGAACAACTCCGCCAGACCGACATGTTCGCCACCGTCCGCATCTGCGATTACCTGTTCGCGAAGGACCGCCTGTTCGCCGAACTCAATCTCGACGCGGACGAGTTCGCACTCTACGAACAGATTTCGGACAAGCTGGCGGTGGAGGCCCCGGTTCCGGATCTCGTTATCTATCTGCAGGCCTCCGTCGACGTGCTCTTCGATCGAATCGCCCGCCGCGGTATAGGTTACGAGAGGATGATCGACCGTGCCTACCTCGAGCAGCTGGCCGATATTTACGCACGCTTCTTTCACGCGTATAACGACGGTCCCCTTCTGATTGTGAACGCGTCGCAGATCGACCCTGTCAGCAATGAAGCGGACTACGCGCAGCTTTTTCGCCAGATTGAGCGCACGACGGGTGGTCGGCATTTCTTCAACCCGACGGCGGCCGCGCTGGCCTGACCGCGGCGACGCGTAGCCACTCCCGGAGAGTAATCGATGTACACCCAGCTCGAACAACGGGGAATGCCGGAACCGCCGGTCAATGTCTCGACGTTACGCACAATGAAGGAAGAGGGCGAGCCGATCGCCTGCCTGACGGCGTACGACGCCAGCTTTGCCGTGCTGGTCGACACCGCCGGCGTCGATCTCGTGCTCGTCGGTGATTCGCTCGGCATGGTCATCCAGGGTCACGACACCACGGTGCCTGTAACCGTCAATGACGTCGTCTATCACTCCCGTGCCGTGTCTCGCGGGTTACGGCGTGCGTTTCTCGTCGCCGACATGCCGTTCATGAGTTACGCGAATCCGGACCAGGCGCTCGAAAACTCCGTGCGCATGATGCAGGAAGGCGGCGCCATGATGATCAAGCTGGAAGGGGGCGAGGGGCAGGTGCAGATCGTCGAACACCTCGCGCGCCACGACATCCCGGTGTGTGCGCACCTCGGCCTCAAGCCGCAGTCGGTTCACAAGATCGGCGGCTTCCGCGTCCAGGGAAGAGAGGCGGACAAGGCGAAGGACATGCAACGGACCGCCAAGCGGCTCCAGGATGCCGGCGCCGATATCGTGCTGCTGGAATGTGTGCCGAGCGAACTGGGCAAGTCCATTCGCGCGTCGCTCGAGGTACCCGTAATCGGCATAGGTGCCGGGCCCGATGTCGACGGCCAGATCCTGGTGTTATACGACATTCTCGACATCACCCAGGGAAAGACGCCGCGCTTCGTGCAGAACTTCCAGGCCGGGCAGGCGTCGCCGCTCGAGGCTATCCGGGCGTACGTGAGGGCCGTCAAGGATCGCAGCTATCCGGCGCCCGAGCACTGCTTTTCCTGATACTGGAGCGCTGGCGATGGAACTGGTGAGCACCCGGGAGGAGATACGCGAGCTGCACGAAGGCTGGCGTCATCACGGCGAACACGTCGCCCTCGTAGCGACCATGGGCAATCTGCACGCGGGGCACCTGAGTCTTGTCGATCTCGCGCGCCAGCATGCCGAGCGCGTCGTGGTAACGGTGTTCGTGAATCCGACGCAGTTCGGCGAAGGCGAAGACTTCGAGGACTATCCGCGCACCTTGAAGCGCGATACCCAGCGCCTGCGCAAGCTCGATGCCGATGTCCTGTTCACGCCGGACGTCGATACCGTGTACCCCTTCGGTATCGACAGGGCCACGGTGGTATCGGTGCCGGGGCTGACACGGAATTTCTGCGGCGCGTCGAGACCGGGTCATTTCGACGGAGTGACCACGGTCGTGGCGCGCCTGTTCGCCCTCGTGCAGCCGGACGTGGCTGTTTTCGGGCAGAAAGACTACCAGCAGCAACTCGTGATTCGTCACATGACGGCGGACCTCAGCCTGCCGATCAGGATCATCACCGCGCCGACGGTGCGCGAGCCCGATGGGCTCGCAATGAGTTCCCGCAATCAGTACCTGAGCGAGGCGGAAAGGACGGTAGCGCCGCAACTCCACGCGGCGCTCGAATCCATCGGCGCCGAAGTCCAGGACGGCAAACGGAATTTCGAAGATCTCGAGAACGAGGCCCGCAGCGCGTTGCAAGCAGCCGGGTTCGTTCCGGACTACGTCGCGATTCGCCGCGCCGAAAACCTGGAGCCCCCGGACCGCGACTGCGACGAGATCGTCGTGCTCGCGGCGGCGCACCTCGGCAAGGCGCGCCTGATCGATAACATCGTCGTTACGATCTAGCTCGAGACTCGATCGCGGCCCGCGTCCTTGGCGCGATAGAGGGCCGCATCGGCCGCCCGGATCAGGTTGTCGAGGTTGCCGTGCGGGGGAAGCTCGGCCACGCCCATGGAAATACGCACGGGAATCTGTATCAGTGAATCGCTGCCGTCTCCCGTGTCGCCGCTGACGGAACGGCGCACCCGGTCGGCGACTGCCAGCGCGGCGTCCAGGCCCACCTGCGGCAGCAGCACCGCGAACTCGTCCCCGCCATACCGCGCCAGCACGTCACGCGGGCGAAAATGGTTGCGCAGAATTCGCGACACGGCGGTGAGCGCGCGGTCGCCTGCGATGTGGCCGAACCGGTCGTTGAAATCCTTGAAGTTGTCGACGTCGATCATGATCAGCGACACCGGCTCTTCGTTCTTTTTGCATCGCGCGATCTCGCGCGGGAATGAGCCTTCCATCGAATGACGATTGCCGAGTCCGGTGAGTGCATCGGTCGTCGCATGGCGCTCGAACTTGCGCAGCTCGCCGTAGCTGTCGGCAATGACCTTGTTGTGGCTGCGAACCCGCTCCGACAGCACCACGAGCAGGTTTTTCGCGAACTCGTGCGACGCATCCACCATCTTCCAGAGAACCGACTGGTGAATGACGAGCAGGTGTGTATCTTCCGCGCCGATTACGTAGGCAGAGGGATCCCGGTCCTCGATGATCGACATTTCGCCGACGCAGGCACCGGTCTCCATCGTCGCGACTACCGGTCCGGCCGGCGAACCGACGTGCACGTTCAGCCCGCCCGAGAGCACGATGAAGACGTACTCGTTCCTGGCGCCCGGCGACAACAGCAGTTCGCCGGCCCCGAGGTCGCGCCGGTCACAGCGCTGCAAAAGGTCCTGCACGTCTTCCGGCTTCACGCCCTGGAACAGCTCCAGGGCCTGCAGCAGGGAGCGCTGATAGTCCGAATTTATGGCTACGGCTTGTTCCATCCGGGGAATTCTCGCCGATTCCGCGGCGGAAAAACGTCGACTGGACCACATTATGGTTAGCCAGGGCCGGCGCGGAATGCTTATTTGTCGTTTTCGAGTTGCTGGCGTGCGGCGGCAAATGCTACGCGGTCTTCTTCGCTGGGCTCCGGGTAACGCAAGCCGATGCCTTCCAGCGCGTCGATAATGACCTCGGCGACCCGCGCCTGCATGTATCGCTTGTTGTCCGCCGGGATTGCATACCAGGGAGCCCACGGTCGCGAGGTTGCGTTGAGCGCTTCCTCGTAGGCGTGCATGTAGTCGTCCCAGTGCTGACGTTCGATGACGTCGCGGGGTTCGAATTTCCAGTTTTTGGACGAATTGTCGAGACGCGCAAGAAAACGGCGTTTCTGCTCGTCTCTCGAAACGTTCAGCCAGAACTTGATGATCACGGTGCCGTTGCGTGCGAGATGCTCTTCGTGTTCCCGGATGGAGCGCAGGCGGTCGTCCCAGATCGTCTCCAGGTTGAGTTCCCCCGGTATCTTCTGCGAGGCGAGTATCTGCGGGTGCACTCGAACGACGAGCACCTCTTCGTAATGGCTGCGGTTGAAGATTCCGATTCGCCCGCGTTCCGGCAGGCAGCGTGTGGTGCGCCACAGGAAATCGTGATCGAGTTCCTGGCTCGACGGCTTCTTGAAACTGAATACCTGGCAGCCCGATGGATCCACACCCTGCATCACGGCGCGGATGGTACTGTCCTTGCCGGCCGCATCCATGGCCTGGAAGACGAGCAGTACGGCGTGGCGGTCGCCGGCGGCCAGCACGCGCTGCAGCTGCTTGAGAGCATCCGTCGCCCGTTTACGGTGTTTACCCTTGTGCGGATGCCGGTCCGTGAGGGCGGTGGTGCTTGCCTTGCCGACGCGGAACGAACCGTCAAACGGCACGAGATACTCTGACTCGGGTGCCTCGAACATTGTCTCCCCCTGGTTTTTAGTTCTGTTGTTCATGCTGAGCCAGCGCCCACGCGACGTGCTCGGCTACGAGCTTTGAGTCGGAATCACGCCGTTTGTTCAGCGCGTCGATGACTTCCGGCGTCGTTTCCGCATTGCCGAGCGCAACCGCCACATTACGCAGCCAGCGCTCGAAGCCGATACGCCGGATGGCACTGCCTTCGGTTCGCGCGAGCCATTCCGCCTCGTCCCACTCGAAAAGCGACACCAGGTCCGCGGCATCGAGGTCATGCCGCGGCGCGAAATCCGCTTCACCGCTTTGCTGTGCAAACTTGTTCCATGGACAGAACAGCTGGCAGTCGTCGCAGCCGTAGATGCGGTTGCCGATCGCCCTGCGGAACTCCGTCGGGATCGACTCCTTGAGCTCTATCGTGAGGTAGGAAATGCAGCGCCGGGCATCGAGCTTGTAAGGAGCGACGATAGCGCCGGTGGGGCAGACGTCGATGCAGGCCCGGCAGGTGCCGCAGTGCGAGTTCCCGGCGGCATCGACGGGGAGCGGCAGGTCGGTGTAAAGCTCACCGAGAAAAAACCACGAGCCCGCATCGCGGTTGATCAGGTTCGTGTGCTTGCCGATCCACCCGAGCCCGGCTTTTTCCGCGATCGCTTTTTCGAGCACCGGCGCGCTGTCCACGAATACGCGGTAGCCGAACGGGCCGATCGTGTCCTCGATGCGCCGCGCCAGCGCGCGCAGGCGACCGCGCAGAACCTTGTGGTAATCGCGGCCGAGGGCGTAACGCGACACGTAAGCCTGGCGTTCGTGGTCCAGCAGTTCGATTGCTGCATCCTGCGACTCCGGCAGGTAGTCCATGCGGACGGAAATGATACGCAGGGTGCCGGGGACGAGTTCCTGCGGACGGCTGCGTTTCGTGCCGTGACGCGACATGTAGTCCATGCGGCCGTGGAAATTCGCGCCCAACCACTCCTGCAGCCGCGATTCGGCCCGTTCGAGGTCGATATCGCTCACCCCGATTTGCTGGAATCCGAGCTCGAGTGCCCAGGCACGAATGTCGGCTTTGAGGCGTTCGGGGTCGTCGATTCTTTGCCGGCGCTCGTTCATTACTGCCAGTATAATCGTGCCGATGCGCTCCTTACCCGTTGAAATCTATTCCGTAGCGACCGTGCGCGAGATCGATCGGACCGCGATCGAAGACGAGGGCATTCCGGGTTATACGCTGATGACGCGCGCCGGCGCTGCCGCGGTCCGCGCAGCCCGGGAGCGTTTCCCGAATGCGAACCGTTGGCAGGTGATCTGCGGTGCCGGGAACAATGCCGGCGACGGTTACGTGGTCGCACGCCTTGCCGCGCAGGAAGGTCTCGTCGTCTCGGTCGTCGCGCTCGTCGACCCGGAATCGCTGACGGGCGATGCGGCCACCGCTTACGGGGATTTTGCCGCCGAAGGCGGAATCGTGATGCGGTGGGAGGGCGCGCTGGACGACGAGGCGGGTCTTCTCGTGGATGCGCTGCTGGGCAGCGGACTCGAACGCGACGTGTCGGGTGAGTTCGCGAAGGCCGTAGCGGCGATGAATACGCATCGCGCACGCGTGATGGCACTCGATATCCCGACCGGCGTACACGGCGACACGGGCCAGGTCATGGGCACGGCCGTCGAGGCCGACCTGACGGTCACCTTCGTCGGCCTCAAGGCAGGCCTGTTCGCCGGTCAGGGCGCGGAGCTCTGCGGCAGCATCGTGTTCGACGGCCTCGACGTTCCGGAACACTGCCGCCCCCACGGCAAGGCGATGAGCCGTCGAATTTCGAGCCGGGTCCTGCGGCGTTGCCTGAAACGGCGGCCGAGGGGCGCGCACAAGGGCGATTTCGGTCACGTCCTCATTATCGGCGGCGGCGAGGGCATGCCGGGCGCGGTACGCCTGGCGGGCGAGGCCGCCCTGCGCACAGGTGCAGGCCTGGTCAGCATCGCCACGCACCCCTCGCACGCTACGGTCATCGTCGGTTCGCGGCCCGAACTGATGAGCCACGGGATCGAGGACGCAAAGGCGCTGCGCCCGCTGCTGGAAAGGGCGACGGCGGTCGCGTTCGGTCCCGGTCTCGGCACGTCGGACTGGTCGCGGCAGCTCTTTCTGGCCGTCAGCAAGCTGGAATTGCCGTGCGTGTGGGATGCCGATGCGTTGAACCTGCTCGCGGAAAACCCGGCGAGAAACGACCGCCGCATCATTACCCCGCATCCCGGCGAGGCCGGCCGTTTGATCGGCGAGGACGCGGCGGCCGTGCAGGGCGACCGGCGCGCCGCGCTGATCGCGCTGCAGGAAAAATACGGCGGCGTCGTGGTGCTGAAAGGCGCGAATACGCTGGTAACCTCGAAGAAGAAGGTCCCGTGGCTCTGTACGGCCGGCAATCCGGGCATGGCGAGTCCGGGCATGGGCGACGTGCTGACCGGCATCATCGCCGCGCTGCTCGCGCAGCAGCTCGGCAAGGAAGCGTCCGCCGTCGTGGGCGTCGAGCTCCATGCACGCGCGGGAGACCGTGCGGCGCGCGCCGGGGAACGCGGCACGATCGCCTCGGACCTGGTCGCCGAGCTGCGCCGCGTCGCGAACCCATGAACACGTTGTTACCGGACGAAGGCGCCACCGAAGCGCTTGCGCGGCAGCTCGCGGCCGCGTTGCCGGAGCGTACCGGCGGGCTTACGCTGCTGCTGCAGGGCGATCTGGGCGCCGGAAAATCCACGTTTGCGCGCGCGCTCATCCGCTCGCTGGGCCATGCGGGCGCCGTACCGAGCCCGACGTACACGCTCGTCGAGCCCTACGACCTGCCCGGCGGAATGGTCTATCACGTCGATCTGTACAGGGTGGCGAGCGAAGAGGAACTGCGTTACCTCGGCTGGACGGAACTCGACGAGGGGTTTCGCATCGTCGAGTGGCCGGACCGGGCGCCGGGTATCGCCGCGCAGGCGGACCTTCGCATCGAGCTCGTATACCGCGATTCGGGCCGTCGTGCGGCGATCGAAGGGCTCAGCGCGGAGGGCGCGCGTATCGTCGCCCGGCTCGCGGCAGGGGCCGTTACTGAACCAGTAGATTAATAAACCCGGTTATCCTGCTAATTTTGAAAAGAATATTCTTGGAATTCGCTGCGAATTTCGTATACTGACGCGACATAACTCCAAGGCTTGGGTGGTTGCCTCGCGATGCGAATTTCGCGTTTTCTCGTCAGCAGTGTCCTGATCCTGCTCTGCACCGCAGCGCAGGCCGCATCCACCGTGGAAAATATCCGGATCTGGTCCGAAAACGGCAAGACACGGGTCGTGCTGGACCTGAGCCAGCCTGCCGCACACAACATCTTCACGCTGCGCGGCCCCGACCGCCTGGTCGTGGACCTGAAATCCAGCCGGCTTTCGGATTCCCTGAAGGCGATGCCCAGGGGCACGGGTTCCGTGCGCTCGATACGCAGCGCGGTGCGCGCCAACGGCCAGCTGCGCGTCGTGCTCGACCTGAACGAAGCCGTGCGCTCGCGGAGTTTTACGGCGGGCCCCAACAGCAGGTACGGCGATCGCCTGGTCATCGACCTGCAGCGCAGCGGCAGCCTGCACGCGGTCAAGACGGCATCCGAGTCCTACCACCCCGGGCGCGATATCGTCGTCGCGATCGATCCGGGGCACGGCGGCCACGACCCGGGCGCCATCGGCCGCGGCAAGACGCGCGAAAAGGACGTGGCGCTGCAGATATCGCGCACGCTGGCCGCGCGTATCAACGCGGAACCCGGAATGAAAGCGGTGCTCGTCAGGAATGGCGACTATTATGTCGATCATCGCGAGCGCATGGCCATTGCCCGCCGTAACAACGCCGACCTGTTCATCTCCGTGCACGCCGACGCGGTCGACGATCGCCGCGCGAACGGCGCATCGGTCTATGCGTTGTCGCTGAAGGGCGCCAGTGACGAAGCCGCGCGGCAGCTGGCGGTGCGGGAAAATGCGTCGGTGCGCGTCGGCGGCGTCAGCCTCGAAGACAAGGACGAGGTGCTCGCGTCGGTGCTTCTCGATCTTTCGCAAAGCGCCGCGCTGAGCGCAAGCCTCGATGTCGGCTCCAAGGTGATCGGCGAACTGTCGCGCATCGGCAAGGTGCATCGCCGCACGGTGCAGCAGGCGGGTTTCCTCGTCCTGAAGTCGCCGGACATGCCGTCGATACTGGTCGAGACCGCCTTCATCTCCAATCCCTCCGAGGAAAAGCGGCTCCGCGACAAGCGCCACCAGGCACAGCTGGCTGACGCGATCCTGGCCGGCGTTCGCACCTATTTTTACACGAACCCGCCACCCGATACGCGCATCGCCATGGAAATGCGCCGGGTGCCGGCGAAACTGGTGCGGCACGTTATCGCGCGGGGCGACACGCTCTCGGAAATCGCGGAACGGTACAACGTCAGCACGGCGGCGATCCGAGCGGCCAACAAGCTGTCGAACGACCGGATCCGGGTCGGTCAGACATTGAGCATCCCGTTGTATGCGGGCACCTGATCGCGGCTGACCGAGACATTTCAGCGGCGATTTGAAAAAATGACGGGTTTGGGAACCCGTTATTCCGCATGCCAATC
The DNA here is from genome assembly GCA_035465295.1 of Woeseiaceae bacterium. GTDB lineage: Bacteria > Pseudomonadota > Gammaproteobacteria > Steroidobacterales > Woeseiaceae > UBA1847. The sequence continues at coordinate 15,852 of DATHRM010000259.1, forward strand.
CAGCAACTCCCAGGTCACCTGATCAACCAGATCGCTGCGGGCGAGGTCGTCGAGCGACCGGCGTCCGTCGTCAAGGAACTCGTCGAGAACAGTCTCGATGCCGGCGCCGACGACATCCGGATCGACATTGCCGCGGGCGGTGCGAAGCTGATTCGTGTGCGCGACAACGGCAGCGGCATCGATCGCGAGGAGCTGTCCCTGGCGCTGTCCCGGCATGCGACCAGCAAGATATCGAGCCTGGAGGACCTGGAAGCCGTCGTATCCCTGGGGTTCAGGGGTGAGGCGCTGCCCAGCATCGCCTCGGTGGCGCGCCTGGTGCTGACGTCGCGAACCGCCGCGGACGATACGGCGTGGCAGGTCGAGGCGGACGGCGGCGAGATCAGCCGGCCAGGGCCGGCGGCCCATGGATGCGGGACGACGGTCGAGGTAAACGACCTGTTCTACAACACGCCCGCGAGACGCCGTTTCCTGCGCACCGAGAGGACGGAGTTCGGTCATATCGAAAAATGGCTGCGGCGCCTCGCATTGTCGCGCCCGGGCGTCGCGTTCACGCTCACCCATAACCGCCGCACCGTGCTGCAGCTGCCGGCGGCGGTCAGCAGCGAACAGCAGCTGGCGCGGCTGGCCAAACTGTGCGGCGAGGCGTTTGCCGACCAGTCGATTCATCTCGAGCACGACAGCGACGGCATCGCGCTGCAGGGCTTTATCGCACTGCCGACCTACAACCGGAGCCAGCCGGACCAGCAATACTGGTTCGTCAACGGGCGCAGCATCACCGACCGGAGTCTCGCGCACGCGGCGCGCCATGCATACCGGGATGTGCTGTTCCATGGCCGCTTTCCCGCCTACGTGCTCAACCTGGCGATGGATCCCGCGGGCGTGGACGCGAACGCTCACCCGGCGAAACACGAAGTGCGCTTTCGCGACGGCCGGCGAGTGCACGGAATCGTCGCGCAAACCCTCGAGGCGGCGCTTCGCGATACCCGGCCCGGAGGCCATGCGCCGGCACCCGCATCCATCGCACGCCACCCGGAAGCAACGCAGCGGCCGATGCCTTTCGGTGGTATCGAGCGGAGCGGTCCTGCCAATGTCCGCGAAGCGCTCGCGGGCTACGGCACCCTGGGCAACGCCGCCGCGGCGGTGACGATCGACGCGCAGGAGGGCGAGGTTCCGCCAATGGGTTTCGCAATTGCGCAGCTCGCGGGCGTCTACATACTGGCCGAAAACCGCGACGGGCTGATCGTGGTCGACATGCACGCGGCCCACGAGCGCATCACGTATGAAAAGCTCAAGAAGAGCTTTGCCGACCGGGCGATCGTGCGCCAGCCGCTCCTGGTGCCTGTGACCCTCTCGGTAGCGGAAAACGAAGCCGACCGGGTCGAGCAGGCGTCACAGGCACTCGAATCTCTCGGTCTTTCGGTCGATCGCGTGGGGCCGACGCGGCTCGTGGTTCGCGAGGTCCCGGCATTGCTCAAGGACGCCGACGTCGAGTCGCTGTTGCGCGACCTGTTGTCGGATATCGGGGAGGCGGGCGGCAGCAGCCGCGTCGAGGATGCCAGCGACGAATTCCTCGCGACGATGGCATGCCATCATTCCGTGCGCGCCAACCGCCGGCTGTCACTGGTCGAAATGAATGCCCTGCTGCGCGAAATGGAAACCACCGAACGCGCCGACCAGTGCAATCATGGGCGTCCGACCTGGACCGCCATCTCCATGGCGGAACTCGATCGCCTGTTCCTGCGCGGCCGTTAAAGGCAACGAAATCGCCCGCCAAACCGCAATCTGCCTGATGGGCCCGACCGCCTCCGGTAAAACGGAGCTCGCCATCGAGCTGTGCCGCCGCTTTCCCCTCGACGTGATCAGCGTCGATTCCGCGCTCGTCTACCGCGGCATGGACATCGGTACGGCGAAGCCCGACGCGGCGACGCTGCGGGCGACCCCGCACCGCCTCATCGACATCCGCGACCCCGAGGACAGCTATTCGGCGGGCGATTTCGTGCGCGACGCCGGCGAGGCAATGCGGGCGATTTTCGAGTCGGGACGAACGCCGCTCCTGGTCGGCGGCACGATGATGTACTTCCGCTCGCTGACCGAGGGCATGGCCGACTTGCCGCCAGCGGACGCGCGGGTACGGGCAGCCATCGATGACGAGGCCGCAAAACGGGGTTGGCCGGCACTCCACGAAGAACTTGAGCGCATCGACCCAGGCGCCGCGGCGCGCATCGACCCGAACGACAGCCAGCGCATACAGCGCGCGCTCGAGGTGCACCGGCTGAGCGGGCGGGCGCTCTCGGCGTGGCAGGCATCCACAGAGGCGCCCGGCGACGTCCGCTTTCAAAAACTCGCGCTCCGGGTCGAGCCGCGGTCCCTGCTCCACGAACGAATCGCGCTGCGCCTGGAACGCATGCTCGATGCCGGCTTTCTCGACGAGGTACGGCGGTTGATGCAGCGCCCGGGGCTGCACCGGGACAGCCCCGCGATGCGCGCGGTCGGCTACCGCCAGTTCTGGGCGCATCTCGCCGGGGACTGTTCCTTCGACGAGGCGCACAGCCGGGCGCTGGCCGCCACGCGGCAGCTCGCGAAGCGGCAGATGACGTGGTTGCGCTCGGAAAATGCCCTGAAAACCTTCGATGCCCTTGATTCCCGCGCGGTAGATGCTATATCGGGGTTTCTGGCGGCGCCGGACGGCTGAATTTTGGCTTGGTTCGGGCTGGCCTGTGATAAACTTTTTCGACGCTTAGGCTGAACTTCGCGCAAGGGCAACGCCGGCGCCACCGGTCTGCGGGTTCAAATAACAATCGACAATAAGGAGACCCCGAAATGGCTAAAGGGCAGACATTGCAAGATCCCTTCCTGAATATTTTACGCAAGGAAAAAGTTCCGGTTTCCATTTACCTGGTAAACGGCATCAAGTT
>DATHRM010000260.1:0-4834 GCA_035465295.1 Woeseiaceae bacterium
TGTCGAGCGCCGGCACCGGCCACTACTACACGGCCACCAAGAACAAGAAGCTCCATCCGGAAAAGCTCGAGACGAAGAAGTACGATCCGACGATCCGCAAGCACGTGACCTACAAGGAAGCGAAGATCAAGTAAGCGCTCCGGGCCACTACAGCAGTTTCGAGGATACCCGCGCAGTGCCGCGGGTATTTTTTTGTCCGGATTATGTTAGATACCGGCATCCCTGCGCGATTTTCCCCGTTTAACGTAACTAGGAATGCGGAAATTTCTCCGCAAACAAACAGAAACCAGTTTCGCCCGTCAGAGGCGTTCAGGGGGCATTTAATATGTTCGAAAATTTTTTCGATTCGCGTCGCATTGCGATTGCGACGTTGCTTGGGCTTTCCCTCTTCGTGGCCGCCTGCGGCGGCTCGGGCGACGGCGGCGTTCCGCCAGGCCAGGGCACGGTCGCACTGCTGCTGACGGACATGCCGACCGACGACCTCGACGAGATCAACCTCGATGTCGTCGAAGCAACGTTGATCGGCGGCGACGGCCAGCAGACCCTTTTCTCGGATGCTGAAAACCCCATTCACATCGACCTGCTCGACCTCGAGAACTTCAGCCAGCCCATCGCCTTCGAAGACGTGCCGGCCGACGTCTACACCAAGCTGCGCCTGCGCATTTCGAACCTGGAACTCGTGGAATACGTGGAAGACGGGCCCGACAACGTATACACACCGCCGCTGCCGGCCAACGGCAAGATCGACCTCCTGCATCCGGAAGGCTTCGAGGTTCTGCCGGGCCGCACGCTGATCGTCGAAATGGACATGGACGCAAACAAGTCCATTCACGTCGTGCGGACGGGCAACAACAAGTACCTTGTACGGCCGGTGGTATTCGTCGAATTCTCGAACACCGAGGCGCCGGACAAACTCACGCGCCTGGAAGGCCGTATCGATGAAATCGTCGATGCCGAAGCCGGCAGTTTCGTCGTGTGCGCACTCGATAATCCGGATACCTGCATCGACGTCAGCCTGACTGTCGACGGTTGCGTGTTCGACGCAGACGGTATCCCCACGGAGCCCACTGCTCTCGCCGTGGATGACGAGGTCGTCGTGATCGGGCGCTACAGCCGCATGGGCGGCGACATCGTGCTCGACGCGATCGTCGTCGAACAGGGCCCGGCCCAGCAGGTAGTCGGAACCGTCAACAGTCTGCCGGACGCAGCGGGTACGTTCCTGATGATCGATCGCGCGGGCGTCGAGTTCCTCGTGGAACTGCAGGACGGCTGCACGCAGGTAATCGGTCCCGACGGGGCGATCGTGGGTCCTGAAGGCCTCGGCATCGGCCAGGGTATCGAGGTCGAGGGCGTCGAGATCGCGCCGGAAACGGAAGGCGATCCCGCGACGCTGCGCGCCGCGCTGGTCATCATCGACGGCGACGATGCGGAGGAACAGGTCAGCGGCACTATCGGAACGCCGATCGACGCGGAAACCTCGAGCTTCTTCCTCGTAACCTCCAATGGCGGCGTTACCGTCGCACTCGTTCCTGCACCGACGATTCTTGTCTTCGACGGGGATGAGCAGGTTCCGGGCACATTCGCCGACGTTCAGGAAGGCCGCTCGGCCGATGCCTATGGAGAACTCGGCATGGACGGTATTTTCAACGCGACCACCGTAGTCATCGAAACCGGCGAATAACAGACGTCCGGATCAACACGATTGAGCCTGCCGGCGACGACTGCCGGCAGGCTTTTTTGTTTGCGGGTTTGTTGGCACTCTAGCCGCATGCCGGAACTGCCCGAAGTCGAGACCAGCCGCCGCGGCATCGAGCCGCACGTGGTTGGCCAGCAAATCGTGGACGTCACGGTTCGCGACCGGCGCCTGCGCTGGCCGGTCAGCGAGGACCTCGACCGCCGCCTGCCTGGCCAGACGATACTCTCCGTCGACCGGCGCGCGAAGTATCTCCTCATCAACACGACCGGCGGTACGGCCATCCTGCATCTCGGCATGTCGGGACACGTCAGCATCGTGCCGCGCGACGCGCCCGCCGGGATCCACGATCACGTGGACATCGGGCTCGCATCGGGGCACGCGCTGCGACTGCGCGACCCGCGGCGCTTCGGTTCGCTGCACTTCAGCGAAAACCCGGCGGACCACTGGTTGCTGAAGGGCCTCGGACCGGAACCGCTCGGAGACGAGTTCGGCGGCGCCTACCTGTGGCAGAAGTCACGGGGCCGGCGAGTCGCCGTGAAACCGTTCATCATGAACGCGAATATCGTCGTCGGCGTCGGCAACATCTACGCCAGCGAAGCGCTGTTTCGCGCCGGCATCAATCCGAAGCGCGCGGCTGGCCGAATCGCCCTCCCGCGTTACGATGCGCTCGCGGACTCGATCCGCGAAGTCCTGCGCCGGGCGATCCGCGCCGGGGGCACGACGCTCAGGGACTACTACGGCGGTTTCGGCGAGGCCGGCTGGTTCCAGCAGGAACTCGACGTCTACGGCCGGGAAAACCAACCCTGCCACCGCTGCGACTGCCCGGTGACCGCGATCGTGCAGGGCCAGCGTGCGACCTATTACTGCAAGCGTTGCCAGACCTAGGCAGCGCTACCGATCCACTTTCGCGGTGGTTGTTCAAATGCCTGCTGCAGCGGACTTATGGGATACTACTCGCACATGCAGGACCGTATTTCGAGAATCGTCATCGTGGGTGGAGGCAGCGCCGGCTGGTTGTCGGCCGGAGTCATTGCAGCCGAACATCGCGTCGACCCGAACGCAGGGCAACCGTTCGAACTGTTGCTGATCGAATCCCCGGATGTGCCCACTATTGGCGTTGGAGAGGGCACCTGGCCATCCATGCGATCCACCCTGCAGCGCATTGGAATTTCCGAAACCGATTTTCTCCGCGAATGCGACGCCAGCTTCAAACAGGGCACGTTTTTTCGTAACTGGCACACCGGCGACGGCGACACCTACAGCCATCCGTTTACCATCCCCACCGACTACGCCAACACCAACCTGGCACCGCACTGGCTGGCGCTCGCTGAGGCACCGCCATTTGCGGATGCCGTGACGCCGCAGACGGCATTATTCGCTGACTGCCTCGCGCCCAAGCAAATCACGACGCCGGAATACGCCTTCGTCGTGAACTATGGCTATCACCTGAATGCCGGCAAATTTGTCGAACTCCTTCGCCGGCACTGCACCGGGAAGCTGGGTGTGAAGCACATCGAGGCGAACGTGTCGCAGGTGAACGCCGCCGCGAACGGCGACATCCGGTCGGTCACGACCGACCGCGCCGGCGAAATCTCCGGTGACCTGTTCATCGACTGCACCGGGACGAAAAGCCTGCTGCTGGGCGAGCACTTCGGAATCCCGTTTCAGTCTCGACAGGCATACCTGTTCAACGACACCGCCCTGGCGGCGCAGGTGCCCTACACGGAAGACGACCAGGCCATCCGGTCCTGCACCCATTCGACGGCGCAGACCGCAGGCTGGATCTGGGATATCGGGCTACCGACACGCCGCGGTATCGGCCACGTGTACTCGAGCGACCATATCTCCGAGGATGAGGCCACTGCCCAGCTGCTGGCCTATATAAAGGAGGTCGCCGGCAACGAGGCTGCGGCCAGTGTCGCGCCGCGCAAGATCCGGTACCAGCCCGGCCATCGGCGGGAATTCTGGCACAGGAACTGTGTGGCCATCGGCATGTCGTCGGGCTTCATCGAGCCGCTGGAAGCGTCGGCGCTGGTAATGATCGAGCTGGCTGCCGGGATGATCGCGGATCAGCTGCCCCCGACCAGGGACGTCATGGATATTGTCGCCGAACGTTACAACCGGAAGTTCCTGCGTCACTGGCATCAGATCATCGAATTCCTGAAACTGCACTACGTACTGAGCGCACGCGATGACTCTCCCTACTGGCAGGACAACCGCGCCGCCAGCTCCATCCCGGAGAGGCTCGGCGAGCAGCTCCTGTTGTGGCGCTACCGGAGCCCGTGGCACCAGGATGCGGAAGCGGTGGATGACCTGTTTCCGATCCCGAGCTACCAGTACATCCTCTATGGTATGGGGTTCAGAACGGAGCCGCGGCGTACCGGCAGCCATCGGCAGGATCAGCACCAGCGGCACGCAGCGGAGCTGTTCCGGAAGAACGAAGCGCGGGCGGCAGAGCTGCGGCAGGCATTGCCGAGCAACAGAGACCTGCTGGGCAAGGTCGGAGAATTCGGGTTCAAGAAGCTTTGAACGGCAGGCACGGCAACCAGTGGAGTAGAGTGTTCCTATGAGTCGGTACGAGGTCCTGAACAGCGAAAAGCACAGGCAATTGCGGATAAAGACCGGCTACGGGCCGGCACTGGGCGACGCGGTGATGTACGCCATGACCTACCCCATGGAGTTCAGGGACATCCAGAGCTGTTATCCCATCCTGTTTACCAAGGACACGAACACGGGTGGTTTCTTTGCCGCGGCCTTACTCGGTTTGGAAAGAGATCAGAACCTGTTTTTGCGGGACGACGGCTGGGATGCCGCTTATGTGCCTGCCCTGGTACAACGTCAGCCATTCCTGATTGCGAAGGGCGGAAAGGACGATACCAAGCCGCCCGTGGTTTCCCTCGACCTCGATCACCCGCGAGTCCCATAGGATGAGGGCGAAGCACTGTTTGACGCCGGGGGCGAACCATCGGAGTTCCTGAAGCAGAAGATCGCGCTGCTGGACAAGCTGCATCGCGGACTGCAGCACAGCAGAGGGTTTATCGACACTCTGCTGCCGCACGAACTGCTGGAGCAGATTACGCTCGATATCGCCTTCAATGACGGCTACAAGAAGACGTTGCAGGGATTCTACTGCATAGC
>DATHRM010000261.1:0-29008 GCA_035465295.1 Woeseiaceae bacterium
AAGGCCCGCTCCTACGGTTGAATGATGCATTGCAGGGCGGTTCCCGAACTGCAGCCGGTTGCGGGCCAGGGCCCGGCCCTACAGGGCACAGCGTTTGCGGGTACCATGGGCGGTAAGCACCTTAAGGAGCAACCGACCCGCCATGCACTATAAAGCGATCAAACTCGTCAAGCGCCCAAGCCTGACGGTCACGCCCGACGTCTTCGAAGTCGTCACACTCGAAACACCGGAACTCGAGCCCGGCCAGATTCTGCTCAAGCAGACGCACATGTCGCTCGACCCCGCCATGCGCGGCTGGATGAGCGAGGACCGGGGGAGCTACATACCGCCGGTCGAGCTCGGCGACATCATGCGATCGAGCGGCGTTGCCGAAGTCATCGAGTCCAGGAACGACCAGTTCGCCGTCGGTGATCGCGTGGTCGGCATGATCGGCTGGACCGAGTGTGCGGTCAGCACCGGCGACGGACTCAACAAACTGCCACCGGGCATCTCGGCCGAAGCCGTGCTATGCGTTCTTTCGCTGCCCGGCCTCACGGCATGGCAGGGGCTCATGGAGATCGGCAGGCCGAAGCCGGGAGAGACGCTCGTCGTCTCGGGCGCCGCCGGTTCTGTCGGTTCGATGGTCGGACAGCTCGGCAAGGCCGAGGGTCTCACGGTCGTCGGTACGGCGGGCACGGATGAGAAGTGCCGCTGGCTCGAAGATGAGCTCGGCTTCGACAGCGCCATCAATTACAAGTCGGACAGCCTCGAGCGGCAGCTGCAGGAAGCGACGCCGGACGGCGTCGACCTGTATTTCGAGAATACCGGCGGCGCCGTGCAGCACATCGTCTTCAACCGTATGAATGCGCACGGCCGAATCATCGTGTGCGGCATGATCGCCGACTACAATACGGCGACTCCGTCGCCGGGGCCCAACTGGCTCAACATCATCAGGAAGCGACTTACGATCACGGGATTCACGATGCCCGATCACTGGGACCAGGTGCCGGCGATGATGCAGAAGCTCGCGGAATACCTCGCGGCAGGCAAGCTCAAGTATCGCGCGCACACGCTCCAGGGCCTCGAAAGCGCGATCGAGGGCATCAACCTCCTGTTTACGGGCGGCAACACGGGCAAATTGATGGTCGAATTGTAGTAGCGGTTCCCGAACCGCGATGGGGTCGCGGGCCCGGGCCCGCTCCTGCAGGTATTCGCGGCGGCTGTAGAAGCGGTTCTCGAACCGCGACTCCCGGTCAATCCGGGTCCGGCACCAGTTCCTCGTAAAGCGCGATTGTCTTCCTGACGGTGTCCTCGTTGCGGAAATGCGTGCCGATGCGCTCGCGCGCTGCCTCGCCCATGCGTTGCCGCAGTTCGGGATCCCGATAGAGTTTCTCGAATGCCCCGGCGAGTGCGCTCGCGTCCCTGATGGGCACCACGAAGCCGCACTCACCGTCGACCACGAGTTCGGGGCTGCCTCCGCAGTCGGTGACGACCGGGGGTACGCGATAGGCCATCGCTTCTATGATTGCGCGGGCGAGCCCTTCGCGCTTCGTCGACGGCAGCGAGAATACGTCACATGCCGCCGTCACTGCGGGCGCGTCGCTACGGTGGCCGATGCGGTGAATGCGTTCGGCGACGCCGCTCGCGTCGATCTTCTTTGTGAGGCCGCGGTCGTCCATGCGCCCGATCAGCAACAGGTGAGCGGGGATATCCTCCGGGAGCATCGCCAGCGCATCCACGAGATACTCGATACCCTTGCGCGGCCGGTACGCCGCCGTGCAGCCGATGACGAACGCGTCTTCGGGAATGCCTAACTGTGCGAGATCGGCCGGTACGTCCGAGTACCATTCCAGCTTGTGCCCCTTGTGAATCGTAACCGGTCGTTCCGGCGGCATGCGCAGGAAGGCGGGCCGCATGTGCAGGAACCATTGCCGGATGGCTTCGCATACGCAGATGATGCGGTCGATGCGCGGGTTCAGGTAGCGCATCCAGGACATCGGGTCGAGGAAACTCAGGTTGCCGACGATGCCCCGGTAGCACACGACCTTTACCGGCAGGTCCTTGCATGCACGCAGGCCGTTCGTCACCGCCTTGCTGTTGAACGTGTGCAGGATGTGGTACTCGCCGCGGATGAGTTCCTCGCGCAGCGTCGCAATGTCGCGCTTGTTGAAATTGTGCTTCAGCTGAAGAGGTATCGTCGGCACGCCCGCATCGATGAGCAGCTGCCGATTGGGGTGATCCGGCGGGCAGGTAACGGTGATCTCGATGCCGGCGCGATGCATGCCGATGAAGGTTGCTATCGTCGGCCGGTCGCCGCCCTCGGTGAGACATAGTGAACGAATTGCCACTGCAGGTATGTTCCCGATCGTCGCTGGCGCCGAGCATAGCACGCTGTCATTATGCGACGAATCAGGCCCGCGTAGAATCGGGCGCACACTCAGCAGGGGAGACATCGTGAGCCAATTACCGAAAGACGCCGGGCAGCAGACACTCGCCGTGCACGCGGGAGAGGCGCCGGACGAGATAACGGGCGCATCGTCGCCGAACATCGTTATGTCGACGACCTTCGCGACGAAAGATGCCGGGGCGTTCTCGATCAAGGATTTCGACGAGAGCGACATGCCCTACATCTACACGCGGTGGGGGAATCCGACGGTCAACCAGCTGCAGGACAAGTTACGCGTGCTGGAGGGTGCCGAATCCTGCCTGGCATTCGGCTCCGGGATGGCGGCGACCTCCGCGCTGTTGCTCGGCTACTTGTCGCCTGGCGACCACCTGATCGTGAGCGACGTCCAGTATGCGGGGAGCGCGGAACTCGTGCGCCATACGTTACCGCGCTTCGGCATCGACGTCACACCGGTCGATACCAGTGACGTTACCCATGTCGAAGCGGCGATCCGCGACAACACGCGGCTCGTATTCATAGAGACTCCCGTCAATCCGATCATCCGGCTGGCCGACATCGAAGCGATTGCGGGCATCTGCAAGGCGCGCGGCGTGCGCCTGGCGGTTGATTCGACGTTTGCCTCCCCGGTAGTAACCCGGCCCATCGAACTCGGTGCGGACTTCGTCGTTCATTCGCTGACGAAATACATCGGCGGGCACGGCGATGCGCTCGGAGGTGCCCTGCTGGGTCCCGGCGACGTAATGATGGACCTCAATGAGGAAGCGCTCGTGCATTACGGCGGCGTCATCAGTCCCTTCAACGCCTGGCTCATCATGCGCGGGATGGCCACGCTGCCGATTCGCATGCGGGCGCATTCCGCGAACGCAATGCAGGTGGCCGAATTCCTCGAAGCTCACGCGGCCGTCAGGCGCGTCAATTACCCGGGCCTGCAGTCGCATCCGCAGCACGATATTGCGCTCAGGCAGATGTCCGGTTTCTCGGGGATGCTGTCGTTCCAGGTCGACGACGGCCCGGCCGTGGCCCGGAAGATGATCGACGAGCTGCGGGTCATCCATTACGCGGTGAGTCTCGGTCACCACCGCAGCCTCGTGTACTGGATCGGCACCGAGCAGATCATGGAGTCGAGTTACCGGCTGGAAGGCGAGCAGCTCGACGGCTTCCGTGCGTATGCCGGCGATGGCGTCATGCGGCTGTCGGTGGGTCTCGAGGACGCAGACGACCTGTGCCGGGATCTCGACAGGGTCCTGTCGCCGTAGGCGCCGCCCGCGATCGCGGCTCGCGAGCCGTTCCTGCGGTACGTATAAGGCGCGCTTGTTCATTGAATGCGCTGGTGTCACCCTTATCTCCACGGAATACGGAGGTCGACCCATGCGAGTCATCCTGGTGCCGGTAGCCGACCGGCCTGAATGCGCGATAGCCCTGAATACGGCGTTCGAGCTGGGTAAGAAACTGAATGCGAGCGTGAGTGGCTGCCACATACGGCCGCACCAGGAATCCGACCTGACGCTGTCGTCCGAATTTGCCGCCGCTGCCTGGCGCAAAAAGAGCACCCCCGAGGCACCGGCGGACGCGGAGACTTTCTACAAGAAAATTGCCGAGAAGCACGGCTACGAGATGATTCGACATGCTCGTGCGGCGCCCGGTGCGATATGGGCGGAACGCGTGGGCTCGCCCGAGAAGGTCATGCGAATTGTCGGGCCGATTTCCGATCTTATCGTCGTGTCACGGCCCAAGCGCAGGGAAGGTGTGGCAGGCATTTTTGTCGACACCGCTCTCATGCGCGGGTCCTGCCCGGTGCTGCTGGTCCCGCAGACGGGCCGGCGCAAACTCGGGGAGCGCGTATGCATCGCGTGGGACCAGGGCCCGCGCGTTGCACGGACGGTGAAGGCGTCGATTTCACTGCTGCAGCATGCCGCCGAAATCACCATCGTGACGTGCGGTCCGGAGGACCGGCCGGGACCGAAGGCCTCGCAGCTGAAGGACTATCTCAAGCACTGGGATATCAAGGCGAATCACGTCAAGACACGCGGCCGGCATGTCGAGGAAGAGCTCATGGACGCCTGCCAGGAGGCAAAGGCAGATTTGATCGTGTCCGGTGCCTACAGCCGGCAGCGCTGGTACGAGAAAGTGCTGGGCGGTACGACCGAGTTTCTCATTCACGAAGCGCGCCTGCCCGTGCTGATGCAGCACGTCTGAAGGAGCATTGCGCCCCCTCGAATTTTTTGACGACAGGACCCCAAATGACAAAAGAAAACACCAAAACTGAATTTTCTACTCGTATACAGGATTTGCTCGACGACACATCGGTCTCGAACGAGGAAAAGATTCGCAACCTGGAAGACATGAGGCTGGATCTCGTCGAACGACAACGGGCGACCGAGGAAAGCATGGGGGCGAAAGTTGCCCAGGAGAGCGGAGAAATCGGCGACCAGTTGCAACGGGTAACGGAGGCACTGGCCACTCTTCGCGGCAGCGATGCCGATCCCGGATGAAGCACGAACAGGCGTCGGTGGCGAGAGTGCGTCTGGTGGAGCGACGAGCGGCTTCGGGCGTTTTAGGTTGTGCCCCGGTCTTCGACGGCCAGGCCGTGACGAGGTACGTGCTAGACTTCGGTCATCGAGCGTAGATTCTCGAGCGTCAAGATGACTCGTGAGCAGAAGAACGAACCGAAATGCCTGAACTGTGGTCACCGTTTCACGGCCAGTGAGGCAGCGGCGATGGTGGCAACCAGGCACCAGGAAGACCTCTGCGTGATCGATTGTTCAGCCTGCGGAAGCCACAACATCGTACGTGCAGAGCCACAAGGTGGATTTAACCGGCAACCGCAACTGGTCGTCCTGCGTCTATCCGGCGGAAACGTGGATACCGACGACGTTTTCGACGAGACGGTCGATCCTGATACCGACGTGCATCCAGTAACACGTGGCGAATCGCAATAAGCAACAGGAATCCGCAGCCAACTCTCGAGTGTTGACTATATTCCTTTTATCGATTTATCGAGGATGGATATGCGATCCGACGAAGTAACGGTGCTTATCCGCATGCGACTCCGGCCGGAGTCTGTAGAGCAAGGCAAGAGCGACTTGCTCGATCTTGCGCGACGGGTAATGAGCGTTGAGCAGGACTGCCTGGCAATCGAGCTGGCCCAGGATATGGATGACGATACAAAAATTACCATGATCGAAAAATGGTCGACCCGGGAGGCGTACGAGGGCCCGCACATGCGTAGCCCGCATATGCAAGCGTTCATCGAGCAATCCGCCGGGTATTTTGTTGGACCGCCGGATATTTCCTTTTGTCGGGGAACTGTAGTTGTCGCCTGAGATGCGATTACTGTCGCCCGGCCCCGGCGTGTCGAAAAATCGGGCCGAGCTTTGCGGCGTCGCCTAATTCCAGTCGCCGTATTCCTCTACCCGGTCGTCATGGTCGCCGCTGTCATAAGTGCCCCGTAATACCGGCGGCCGTGACGATAGCCCGTCGTGCATCCCCAGCCAGTAGGCCGCCAGAACCAGCAACATGACGAGGCCCAACGCGGTCACGTCAGCCTCGCGCGGCCGGGATAATTCATGCTGTTAATGCCACCTGTCCACATACGCAAAAATATGCCAGCAACGAAAGCCCCGATCCGCGACCTATTTCACATATTCCGGCACAAGTGCCGAACCTCGTGGTTCGCTGCTCACGTCCGCCGGTACCAGAGGACGCCGCGTGAATCTTTCTCCACGGCCGCATCGCCGCGCGCCAGCAGGCAATGGAGATGGGCGATGGCCTCGCCGGTTGCCATCACGCGGTGCCCCTGCGGTACGCGGCGACCGAAGAGCACGCCGAACGTATCGACTGCGCGGCGAGGTTCGGCCAGGTGTTCGCACAGCTTTTCGAGCCGCTGCGTGTGTTCCGAGATGACGGCGTCAATGCGTGCGTGCGCTCCCCGGAACGGCTTGCCGTGAGCCGGCAGCACCAGAACGTCCTCGGGAATTCGTTCGCGTAGCGCTGCGAGCGAGTCCAGCCAGTGTTTCAACGGGTTCGCCGCAGGCTCCGTCGGCCAGACGCTCACGTTGGCAGAGATCGTCGGCAACACCTGGTCACCCGAGATCAGCAGGTTCCGGTCTTCGCAATACAGGCAGGCGTGTTCCGGCGAATGGCCGCGGCCGATGAGCACACGCCAGGTGTATTCGCCGAGCGCGAGCTGGTCGTTCTCGTGAATTCGCACGTAGGATTCGGGGAGTTCCGACACCAGGCGGCCGAAGAAACCGAAGCGCTCGCGGTAGTCCGCAAGGGCCTCTTCCGAAAAGCCGGCGGCCGCGTAAAAGCGGATGGCCTCTTCGGGCGCCGGCTTGCCCGTGTCCGCGACGAGCAGGCGACCCAGCATGTACTCCTCGCGGGTCATCCACAGGTCGACGTCGAACTGCCGGGTGAGCCAGCCGGCGCAGCCGATATGGTCGGGATGCAGGTGCGTGGCAATTACGTGCGTTACGGGCAGCCCGCGCATCGCGGTTTCGAATGTGCTTCGCCAGATATCCCTGCTCGTGCTGCTGCTGATCCCGGTATCGACGATCGCCCAGCCGCCATCGTCTTCGAGCAGCCACAGGTTGATGTGGTCGAGGTCGAATGGCAGGGGCATGCGCAGCCAGTGGATGCCGTCCGCAACCGGCATCGTGCTTCCCGATTCCGGTTTCGACCCGAAGACGTACTCGGGTTTCACGCGGCCCGATGTTCCATCGTGGCGAGCGTATTGATCTTGTTGGCCACCCGTGTGCGAACTTCTTCCACCGCCTGCTCCTTGACCGGCCCGTAACCGCGAATGTCCATGTACAGGCCGACGATCTCCGTCGCAAGGTCGAGATTGGCCGCGTTGAGCGCCCCCAGGAGCTGTTCAACGCGGCTCTCGAATTCCACGATCAGGGCGCGCTCCATGCGGCGTTCGGCGGTCCTGCCGAAGGGGTCGAACGGCGTGCCGCGCAGGCGGCGCATGGACGCAAGCAGGCGCAGCAGCGGGATCATCCAGGCCCCGAATTCTTTCTTCCGCGGCCGGCCCCGCGCATCCGTTTGCGAGTTCAGGATCGGTGGCGCAAGGTGGAAGCGAACGCGCGAACCGTTGCCGAAGTCACGCTTGACCGACTCGAGGAAGCCCGTCTGCGTATGCAGGCGCGCCACTTCGTATTCGTCCTTGTAGCTCTAAAGCTTGAAATAACTCCTGGCCACGGCTTTCGCGAAACGGCCGTCGCCGCCGGCGTCGAGCTCGGCATCGCGCACCTTGTCAACGAACGTCGTGTATCGGCGCGACAGGTCCTCGTTTTGGTAATCAGCGAGGAACGCGGCGCGGCGTTCGACGATCCGGTCGAGCGTTTCGGGCACTTTCAGTTCCTGCGTCACCGCGAGATCCTCGACGTGCTCCGGATGGTCGGCGGCAACCCGGCCCCAGGTGAACGCGTCCTTGTTCTTGTCGACCTCGACGCCGTTCAATTCGATCGCGCGCATGAGCGACTCGAGCGATACGGGGACGAGACCCTGTTGCCAGGCCGCGCCCAGCAGCAGCACGTTCGCGTATATCGTGTCGCCGAGCAGGCGCAGCGCCAGCTTGTTTGCATCCAGCAGCGCCAGGTTCGAGTCACCCACAACGTCGCGGATCGCGGCGATACGATCCTCGGCGCGGAGGCTCGCGTCGCGATGCCTGACGAAGTCGCCCGTCGACATTTCGGCCGAATTCAATACCGCCCGCGTGTGGCCCGGCCGGTACGTCTTCGAGGCTTTGGGCGAGGAACTGACGACCAGGTCGCAGCCGATCAGTGCGTCGGCGCGCGCCTGCTCGATACGCACCTGGTTGATATCGGACGGCTGCTTTGCGATCCGGATGTAGCTCAGCACCGGCCCGAATTTTTGCGCGAAACCCATGAAATCCAGCACGCTCGTGCCCTTGCCCTCGAGATGGGCAGCCATCGTGATCAGCTGGCCCACCGTGACGACGCCGGTGCCGCCGACGCCCGTAACCAGCAGGTCGTGGCAGTGGTTGATATCTGCAATGTCGGGGTCGGGCAGGTCGGCTGCGGCGGTTTCCAGCCGCGCAACGCCGGAAAGCGTCGCGGGCCGCTGCCGCTTGCCGCCCTCGACGGTGACGAAACTCGGGCAGAACCCGTTCAGGCAGGAGTAGTCCTTGTTGCAGGTGTTCTGGTCGATTTCCCGCTTGCGACCGAACGGCGTCTCCTTCGGCACCACCGACAGGCAGTTGGACTCGACAGAGCAGTCGCCGCAGCCTTCGCAGACGAGGTCGTTGATCACGACGAACCGGTCCGGGTCCTGCATCTGCCCGCGCTTGCGCCGGCGGCGCAATTCCGTGGCGCAGGTCTGC
Source organism: Woeseiaceae bacterium (assembly GCA_035465295.1). Classification (GTDB taxonomy): domain Bacteria; phylum Pseudomonadota; class Gammaproteobacteria; order Steroidobacterales; family Woeseiaceae; genus UBA1847. The sequence continues at coordinate 8,733 of DATHRM010000261.1, forward strand.
GCGTAGATCAGCACCGTCACGCCGGGAATGTCCCTGAGCTCGCGCTGAATCGCGTCGAGGTCGCGGCGATGTGAAAACGTCGTGCCGCGCGGGAAGTCGTTTGCGTCGAATTGCTCCGGGTCGTCCGAGACCACCGCGATGCGTTCGATGCCTTCTGCCCGGACGGAATTCGCGATACTCATCACGCTGAGCGGTCCGTCAACGGGCTGCCCGCCGGTCATCGCCACCGCGTCGTTGTAGAGTATCTTGAACGTGATGTTGGTGCCGGCCGCGACCGCCTGCCGGATCGCGAGCGAACCGGAATGGTAGTAGGTGCCGTCGCCGAGGTTCTGGAAGATGTGCCGGTTGCCGTTGAACTTCGAGCGTGTAATCCAGTTGACGCCTTCGCCGCCCATCTGGATCAGGCCTTCCGTCTCGCGATCCATCCAGCTCGCCATGAAATGACAGCCGATACCGGCGAGCGCGTTCGAGCCCTCGGGGAGCCGCGTCGACGTGTTGTGCGGGCAGCCCGAGCAGAAATAGGGCATACGCGTCGCGCCCTCGATACGTATCGTGGGTCCGCGCTCGTTCATCAGCCGGTCGGCCCGTTCCGTCAGGTTGAGCCCGCGGAATGCCCTGTCGAGCCGGCGCGCGACGATCCCGGCAACCTCCACCGGCGACAACTCGCCGACCCACGGGACGAGCGGCCGTTCCTTCTCGTCGAATTTGCCGACCATGCGTTCCGGTTTGCGGCCGGGCCGGTCGTAGAAATATTCCTTGAACTGGCTCTCGATGATGCCGCGCTTTTCCTCGATCACGAGCACCTCGCGCTTGTTCTTCACGAACTCGAGCGCGCCGTCGTGCTCGAGCGGCCAGACCATGCCCACCTTGTAGACTTCGATACCGATGCGCCGAGCTTCCGCGCGATCGATGCCGAGCAGGCGCAATGCCTCCATGAGATCCAGGTGGGCCTTGCCGGTGGTCACGATGCCATAGTGGGCATCCGGTACGTCGAAGATCCTGCGGTCGATCGGGTTCGCGGCCGCGAATGCCAGCGTCGCGTCCTTTTTCGCCTCGAGTCGTTCCTCGATCTGCGGCCCCGGCAGGTCGGGCCAGCGATAGTGCAGGCCGCCGGGCGGCATCTCGAATTCGGGCAGGACGAATTGCGGGTAGGAGGGCAGCTGCACCGACATCGCGGATTCAACCGTCTCGGATATCGCCTTGAAGCCGACCCACATGCCGGAAAAACGCGACAGCGCGATGCCCCAGAGACCGAACTCGAGGTACTCGGCGACGTTCGCCGGGTTGACGTGGGGCATCATGAAGGTAAGGAACGCGACGTCGGACTGGTGCGGCATGGACGACGACACGCAGCCGTGATCGTCCCCTGCAACGACCAGCACGCCGCCGTGCGGCGAGCTGCCGTATGCGTTGCCGTGCTTCAGCGCATCGCCGGCGCGATCGACGCCGGGGCCCTTGCCGTACCACAGTCCGAAGACGCCATCGACTTCACGGTGAGGGTCCGTCTCCACCTGTTGCGAGCCGAGCATCGCCGTCGCCGCAAGATCCTCGTTCACGGCCGGCAGGAACTCGATGTTGTTTTCCTCGAGGAAGGCCGTCGCGCGCCAGAGTTCCTGGTCGAGCGCGCCGAGCGGGGATCCCCGGTAGCCGCTCACGAATCCCGCCGTATCGAGGCCGGCGGCGCGGTCCATCGTCCGTTGCATGAGCGGAATGCGCACCAGCGCCTGGGTACCCGTCAGGAAGACGCGCCCGGACTCGCGCCGGTAGCGGTCGAGGAGTTCGTAGTTGTCGAGCGGAAAAGACGAGTGGATTTGGTTTGCAGCAGTCGCCATCGGGGAATCACGTCTGTTGAATCAACCTAACAGTGTGGCAGAAAAGCGGCGGTAGGGGGTGCCAAATATTCCGATTATTGGAGTAAATTCGAAATTCTATTTCAGTAATTGCTAAAGTTAAGGTACATTAATTCGCATGGCCGGAGATGCCGCGACCCATGCTGAATCGAAACGACCGCCTCATCCTGCGCGAACTGCAGCTCGACAGCCGCCTCACCACGCAGCAGCTGGCGGCGCGCGTGGGCATGTCCGCCTCGGCAACGTGGCGCCGGGTGAAAAGCCTGGAGGACGCCGGGATCATCGAGCGGTATGCGGCCATCGTTGATGCCAAAAAGGCCGGGTTCTCCCTCGCGGCGATCGTGCAGGTGTCACTCGCGCGCCATGAGCAGAAAAACGTCGAACATTTCGTGCGCGAGGTGCGCAAGCATCCCGAAGTGCTCGAGTGTTTTGCCACCAGTGGCGAGGCCGATTTCCACCTGCGCGTCGTGGTCGAGGACATCGACGCCTACAACCATTTCCTGGACGATTTCGTATTCCGGCTGCCGGGCGTCTCGCAGGTACGCTCGAACATAGTCCTGAAGGAGATCAAGGCCGACACTGCGCTGCCGATTCGCCCCTGACCAGATCCCGAATTAGGGTAAACACCCCATATCGTCCGCCGGCTGCCGATGCCAAAGTTAAACGCGCCAGGCAAATCCGCGCCCCGTGATCAGCGTAGCTGCCGAGTCCGAGCACCGTGCAGCCCGGGGGCCGGCTGCCCGGCAGCTTAGCCGCAACGGCCATGGACGAAATGGGGACGAATCATGAATTTGCCGGGTAGTAGAGGCACACTTACAGCACACAGTCGGTCCGCCGCCATCGCTCTCGCAGGGCTGCTGGCGGGCACGCCGTCGTTTGCCGAAACGCAGCACGAGTTGCTGTTCTTTCCCAGCGTCGATGGATTCGACACGTTTTCCGAATCGGACGCGTCGGTCAAGGACTCGTCAACCCGGGCGTCGCTCGACCTGGTCTACAGCATGTCGAGCGACCGGTTTCGGCTCTTTGGAGAGTTCCTGTGGTCGACGCAACACACGGAACTCGAGCGGCTGCAGGCAGGCTTGCGCATCGGCGACCAGACGTTTCTGTGGGTGGGCAGGTTTCATTCACCGGCCAAGTTCTGGACCAGCGAGTACCATCACGGGCAATACCTCCAGACGTCGATAACACGCCCGGCGCTCGAGGAATGGGAGGACGACGGCGGCTCCTACCCGTCGCATATCGCCGGACTTCTCCTGGAGTCGGATCTGCAGTGGCGCGACGATTCGGCCATCGGTCTGGCGGCATCGGTCGGTCTCGCGCCCGTCCTTTCCGAGAACAGGCTGAGCCCGTACGAACTCTTCGAGGATTCGTCGGACCACGGCCTGTCTCTCGGTTTCAGGGCCACCTACCGCCCGGAGAACGTGTCCTCCTCGCAGGTCGGGGTCCTCGTCGGATGGAACGAGATCAATGTCGAGCCGGGTACGAATGCACCGCCGGCCGATTCCGGCAGCGTCGACCAGGCGACGCTGGGCGTATTTGCCGACTGGTACTGGAATGACCTGCGCATGCTGGCGAGCGTCGTGTACTTCGACAACGACCTGGCATTCCCGGCGCAAAATGTCGACGACACGTACCTGCTGGGCTATGTGCAGCTCGAATATGCGACCAATGACGTCGTTACGGTATTCGGCCGTATCGATGACGGCATCGACCAGGACGACTCGGCCTACCTGGGACTATTACGGAATTCCGTCATCCAGCGCTACATGCTCGGAGCGCGATGGGACGTGGCGGAATATCACAGCCTGACGCTCGAGATCGCCGATACAACCTCAGGTGCCAGTCCCTCTGGTTCCGAGGACTTCAATGAACTTCGCTTGCAGTGGAGCGCCGTATTTCCGTGATTCGTTGCAAGGGACAATGGCTGCTCGTCTGTATTGCGGCTTTCCTGGCGGGCGCCGGCGAGCCCGGCAATAAAGTGGTGCTGGTGACAGGCGCCGCGTGTCCGGTCGCGAGCATAAGCGCCCTGGACCTTCGCAAGGCGTATCTCGGCGTGGCAGTCAATATCGAGGGGCGCCGCGTCCGGCCGATACTCATGACCAGCGATGAACGGCTTCAGCAGATTTTCTACCAGTCGGTCGTCGCGATGTCGAAAAAGTCTTATGAACGCCGCCGGTTGTCGCTGATGCTGAAATTTGGAACGCCGCGGCTCGCCGAAATTGACGACGTGGCATCCGTGGCCGAGGCCCTGGAGAGAGAAGAATGCGCTGTTACGTATATGTGGGGACGTGACGCGGAGGCGTTGCAAGGTGTAAAGACGATCAAGTTGTTATGGCAAGACACCTGAACACAATCCCGGGGCGACTCGTGCTGATGTTGTTGCTGATTCACGCGCTGCTCATGCCGCCGCTGTTCTATGTGATAAGCAGCACGGTTGAGCGCACGATGAAGGACAGCTTCGTCGACAACGTGCGCAATCTTGCCCAGATCTTCGTCGATCGCTTTGAAAGACTCGGGCCGGACGCGGCCGAGCAGCGTATTGTCGCCTTTCTCGACAGCGCGATACTGAGTGGGCAGGGCCGCTATGCGGCAATCGATATCGGCGGCCGTACGCTGGCGAGTTCGGTGATGAGCGATCAGGACACCGGGTTGTTTCGCGAGGACTTCGCATTCGGCGAGCACGATGACAATGTCTATTACCTGTCTTTGCCCGTCAGTGGTCTGACCGCACCGGCGGTCCTCAAGCTCGGCTACGATGAGTCGCCGATACACGAGGATTTTTCGGCGGTTCGCCGCACGCTGATTTACGTGCTCACCGCGTACCTGCTGTTGACGCTGTTCGTCGCCGGGCTGATGAGCTCCACGATCGTCAGGCCGTTGCGCTGGCTGCAGAAGGAAAGCCGGGCGATCAGCTCTGGCGACGTGGACCGGGAACTGAAGCCGGACAGCAGACTCGAGGAAATTTCGGCACTGGCTGACGATCTGGAGACGATGCGCCGCAACCTTGTCGGCATCAACGAGCGTCTCAAGAAAGAGATTGCCGAACGCGAACAAGCGGAGGCCGAACGCCTCCAGCTCGAACAACAGGTGCATCACCATCAGCGACTTCGGTCCCTCGGCACGCTGGCCGGCGGCGTTGCGCACGAGTTCAACAACGTCCTGCTGCCCATGGTGTTGTACCTGGAACTGGCGCTCGAAGACCTGCCGGCCGATTCGCCGGTTGCCGAGAATCTGCTGCGCGTGCAGGATCTCGCGAATCGCGCCAAGGGCCTGAGCCAGCAGATCCTTACGTTCAGCCGCCACGATTCGGACGCACGGCTCGTCGAGACGGACCTGGCGCCCGTCGTGGAGGAAGCAGTGACGATGATTCGTGCGTTGCAGTCGGCGACGGTGGACCTGCGCGCGGAGATCAATGCAGGTTGCAGCCCGGTGAAGTGCATCCCCGAACAGATAAAACAGCTCCTGGTTAATCTCTGCAACAACGCATCCCGGGCGCTCGCCGAAAACACCGGGCATATCTCGGTGTCGCTCGACGAAGTGGAGGCATCGGAGCAGCTTGCGAGCAAGTATCCGCAACTGGCCGCAAGATCGTACGTCGTGATCGAGGTCCGTGATACCGGTGGGGGGATGGACGCCGAGACGATGGAGCGGATTTTCGAGCCATTTTTCACGACGCAAGAGGTGGGGAAGGGCACGGGACTCGGATTGTCGGTCGTTCACGGCATCGTGAAACGGCATCAGGGCGAAATCGTGGTAGAGAGCGAGTCCGGCAAGGGGACAAGCTTCAGAATTTTCTTGCCGTCAGCCGGGCGCGATGAGCAGACCGGATAGAGAAAGAGAGGGCGATATGGCGAAGATACTGATAGTCGATGACGAGGAGGACGTGCGGATCTCGCTGAAGCAGGTCCTGGAGCGAGCGGGGCACGAGGTATCGGTGGCGAAAAGCGGTACCGAGGGTCTCGAAATGATGAAACAGGAAGCGGCGGACCTGGTCATAACGGACGTGATTATGCCGGGCATCGATGGCATCGCGACGGCACGCCAGATACGCGAGAAATACCGAAACACGCGCATCATCGTGATGTCGGGCGGTGGCAAGACCGCGCCCGAACCCTACGAACCGGATGCGATCAAGACGAGATCCTACCTGGCGTCTGCAAGCGGTGCGGGTGCGGACAGCACATTGACCAAACCTTTCGATCGCAACGAAATCCTGCGCATGGTTCAGAAACTGCTCGACGAGCCCTGAGCACCATCCTTGAGCGGCGTGCGGCAGCCGGGCATTCAGTCGATCAGCCCGCTTTGAATCGCGAATACCGTGACCGCCGATACGCTGTGCAGGTCCAGCTTGTTCATCATGTTAGTGCGGTGTTTCTCGACCGTCTTCGGGCTCAACGACAGTTCTTCCGCAATCTCCCGCGTCTTCTTTCCCTGTGCAATCATCTTGACGACCTGCCGTTCGCGTCGCGTCAGCACGTGCCACGAAGGCTCCAGCTTCTTTTTCTCGCCGGCGGACAGAAAGCCGGCAATGACCCGGTCACATATCGACGGGCTCAGGTAGTTCTTGCCGCCCAGCACGCTGCGGATAGCGATTACGAGTTCGTCACGGCTATCGTCCTTGACGATATAGCCGTCTGCGCCGGCCTGCAGCGCCGCAAGGATATAGCTGTCTTCCTTGTGGAAGGTCAGCGCGATGATCCTGACCTCAGGGTGTGCGTTCCTGATTTCGCGGATCGCGTCGACATCGCCCGTTTCCGGCATGGCCAGGTCCGTGAGGACGACGTCGGGGTTCAGGCTGTCGATCTTCGCTATACCGGATTCGGCATCCTCCGCCGTGCCCACCACGGACATGCCGGGTTCCGCTGACAGCAGCGACCGCAATCCTTCACGCAATAACGCGTGATCGTCGACAATCAGGATCTTCGTGTCTGTAGCACCCATTTCTCGCCCCGTAGCCGGCATGGCCTGTCCGATTGCCGCTTGCGTCACCTGTATTATCGAGTGGAACCGGCGTCAGGCCATTGCCATCGCTGCTGCAGCGAGTATACGGTGGAATGAGCACCGCTGACATTGGCGGCTGGACACTATTGTGTAGACTGCGACCCGAAAATGGTGCGCCCCCGTGACGTTCTGAGCGAACGGCCGGTGACGGGCGATGCGCGCTACGGCCTGTGGAGCGCCGTCGCCCCGAGGAGGCCGCGATCGATAAACTCGCGCAGCGAGGCATGCGCGGAGCCCTGCCTGTCCCACATCAGGTAGACCCTGGGGGGGGCGGTTCCCGCGTGCAACTCGATTTCCCGTGTATTGGCGATCAACCGGATCTGGTCGATCGTGACGCGGTAATAGGCATCGGCCGCGGACGCGACCGGCTTGACGTAGACCGGTTCTGAAACGCCGATGGATTCCAGCGTCCAGCCGACGAGTTCGAGCTGTAATGGTTCACCGTCGGCGTACAGCGTGATCGACTCGAAACCGTCGCGCTGATACGACCGCTCAGCGTCGCTGATCGTGCTCCAGATGCCGAGCCACAGGTAGTAGGAGTAGTCGCCCATGCGGTTGATCTCGACGGGACCGAGATACACGTAGTCGCGCGCGTGCGCGGCGTACGAGGAATTGTCGCGATACAGTACGATCGGCGCGGTGGCGTGTGTGACGGTCACCCCGGTGCCCATATCGAGCCTCTCCTCCACCAGCGTGCTGGTTGAAACACACCCGGCGCAGGGAAAAGAAATAATAATTGCTGCGGCGAGGACCACTCTGATGTTCATCGGGCCATCCATTAGAAAAAGAGCTGGTAGCCGGCGTTTACGAACCACGACTCGCGGTCCTGGTCCGACTTTGCCATCTCCCGGGTCGAGAACTGTTTCCCGGTCTGCAGCTCGAAGCGGACTCGCCGCCCCATGCGGTACTGCACGCGCAGTCCCGGCGTGTAGATCCATTGGGTGCTCTGGTCGGTCCGGATCTCGCGGTAATCGACACGCAGCCGCGGGTTTATTCGCCAGCTGCGGCCTACCGGAAAACGCGTATCGAACGTCGTCGTGTACACGTCCGTCGTTTCCGAGACGGCGTAGCGGAACCCGACGATGCCGACGTCACCTTCGGTGAACAGGCTGCTTGCAACGATATCCGCCGAGTAATAGCTGTACTCGCTGTCGGGCGTTGCCGCCACGCCGCCGGACTCGGGCGTGGCATCGATCGACGAGATGCTCGCATTGAGGTTCATGCTGAGCTTGGGCGAGAACGGGCGCGACAGGCCGAACGTATAAGTGGTCGTGGCCGCCGAGCGGTCGAGCGCGAACCGGCGGATTTCCTCTTCGGTGAAGAATATGCGCAGCTCTTCGAAAGTTTCGAGCTGTTGGCCGACGAGCGCGTTGCCCAGGCTCAGGAAAGGGCTGCGCCGGCGGTCCAGCACGCCCGTAATCGTGAAGTTGGCGGGCAACCGCCAGCTCCCCTGTACGAACACGCTGCCGAGTTCCTCGAACTCGATGTCGTAATCGATGATGCTCCACAAGGACTGGCTGTCGCCGAAATAGCGCAACTCGGCGCCCAGAGCCTGCCTGTCGGTGAGGCCGTCGATTTCCTGCTCCAGGTAGAAGAGCCCGAAGTCGAGATTGTTGTCGAACGGCGCAAACGTCGTGCTGACCCCCTGGAACATCCTGTCTTCGTCGGGATCCCGGGCAGTCGAATAGACCGGACGCCCCGTCACCGCTTCGAATCGCAGGCGGTCATTTAACGCATACGTCAGATTTACGCCGTCGAAACGTCCGAGCACGCCACCGGTGTTGCGGGTCTGGCGGCCGACCCTGCCGCGCAAGCCGGTTCGAGCGTCGGCGAGATCTGCGTAAGCGTAGGAAAGCCGCAGGTCGTTGCCACTGCTCGGCCGGGTCTCTTCCATGAGGTTGCTGCGGTAACCCGCGGTGAGCCGAGCAGAGAAATCGAAGCGATCACCACGGCGGCGTGCGTCGAGACCGATATCCGAATAAACGGAAGACTGGCTGACGATTTCGTCCTGGTCGTTTACCTGGTTGACGTCGCGTCGATAGTACTGGGAGAGGAACGTACGAATACTCCAGCCTTCCAGAACCGTTGCGCCTTTGCTGACGTGCCCACCGGTCGCCGACGCAGCAGGAGCGGGACGCGCACCCGCGGTGGCGAGCAGGGCAGCCAGGCGCTGCTCGACGCGTTCCGCGCCTTCCTCGTCCGGGTATACGTCCAGGTATCTCTGGTACTCGGCTTTCGCGTGGGCGATTTGACCGTTGCGCTCGCGGGCCAGGGCCAGGAATTCCTGGGCGTCGGGTTGATGGTCGTTGGGCGGCATTTGCAGGATTTTGGTGTAGATCTGTACGGCGCGCGACAGCTCGCCGGCGGTCATTGCGCGCCGAGCCTCGTTCATCAGCTCTGCTGCCTCGTCGGCGGTCGCGTCGGCCGGCGCGGCAGTTGCTGCCGCAGCCGCCACGGGCGCCGGTGCCGTACGGGACTCGCCGCCGTCGGCACGGTCGATCCAGGCCCCCGGGTATTGTGGGCGGAGCTCGGCAAGCGCCTGTGCAGCCGCTTCGGCGGACCCGTAGTTGCCGATCCGCACGCGATACCAGGTGGCGCCGTCGATCTCGGCTTCTGATACAAACACGCGCTTGTCTTTCGGCAAGTCGATCTTCGGCATATCGGCCGTTGCGGGCGGTCGCTGCGAGGACTCCAGGTTGATGACGTAATCCGGTCCCGGCACGTCGGGGCGGCGTTGCAGCCGGGTTTCGGCGGTACGGCCGGATTGCTCGTCGGCGCCGTTACCGGGCTGCACGAAAACGCGCACCCGCAATTCGTTCGTGTCCGGACCGGGCCGGACATCGAATCGCACTTTGTCCGTAAAGTTGATTCGAAGCATCCGGTTGCCCGGGGACTCCCCGTCATACTCGATGCTCTCGATACTCGCCTGGTCTGCGGACAGCGGCCTGTGCTGTTCCTTGACGTTCGCGACGCTGGGCGCAGCGCCGGTGCAGACCGACGTCGCTTCCAGCCTGATCCGCAGTACGTCGCTCGCTGCCGACGGATCGTGGCCGAGATATTGAACACCGCAGCGGAAACGGATACCGAGTTCGGCGTAGACACTGCCGCGCTGGACGTGTGTCTCGGCGATGAAGCCGGGACCGGCCAGCGCTTCCGCAGTGAACAGGAGAAACGACAGCGTAATGGTCGCGGCCGCACTGCGTGTTGATGTCGATAGGGAAATCACGGCCTGTCTCGATTAGAACGAGCCATCACTGATCCTGTGGCAACCACTGCCACCGCAGTTCCGGTTCTGCGAGACCGTGCCGCTATCGCCACCGATGTGGTCGCCCTCGCGCCTGAAGTCATTCGCGTGACACGCGGCGCAATCGGGCGCGAATGCCGAATTGGGCCAGTTCACCGTTTCCGTGTTGTTGAGGTGGCAGGCGGAGCACAGCAGGTTGGCCTGGTGATCGAGCGGTTCGTAGCTCAGCCCGATGTGCTGGAATGTGTGCGGCAGCCAGGCGACGGTGTCGTGGCAGTCGCTGCACTCCTTCGACGTAATGAAGTGCCCGGCAAACTTTCCGGTCGCCGTAACGCCATCGTGGCAGGACGAACAGGATCCCCGCACCTGGCTGTGTTCGACGCGGCTCGCCGGGCTCCAGGCGGTGGTGCTGTGGCAGTCCTCGCAGAGATTGGTCGAATCGATGTGCGCCGGGTTCTTGCCCGTGGCATCCGTGCCGTTGTGGCAGCTGAAGCAGTTGCCCGTGATGTTTACATGGTCGAAGTTCGCCGGCACCCAGGCGACCGTCGTATGGCAGTCGTCGCAATTGTCGCCGCTGGAAATGTGCGTCGGGTGTTTACCCATTGCGACAACGCCGTTGTGGCAGGTGTTGCACATGCCGACGACCTGCGTGTGGTCAACCGTATCGGCCGGCGACCACTGCACCTTGTTGTGACAATCCTCGCAGACGTTGGTGGTATTGATATGCGTTGGTGTCTTGCCCGTCGCATCGACTCCGTTGTGGCAGCTGAAGCAGTTGCCGGTGATGGTCGCGTGATCGAAGGTTGCCGGCACCCAGCCGTTGGTCGTATGGCAGTCATCGCACGTGTCGCCGCTCGCGAGGTGCCCGGGGTGCTTGCCGGTCGCGACGGTGCCGTTATGGCATGACGAGCACGTGCCCAGCACCTGGGTGTGGTCGACGCGGTCCGCGGGCGACCATTGCACCGTGCTGTGGCAGTCCTCGCAAACATTGCTGGTCGTCATGTGCGCCGGCCCCTTGCCGGTCGCGTCGATGCCGTTATGGCAACCGGAGCAGTTACCGGTGATGGTCGAGTGATCGAAGGTCGCGGGGACCCAGCCGTTCGTGGTGTGGCAGTCGTCACACGTGTCGCCACTCGTGATGTGCCCGGGGTGTTTGCCGGTCGCGATAGTGCCGTTGTGGCACGAGGAGCAGGTGCCGAGCACCTGCGTGTGGTCGACGCGGTCAGCGGGCGACCAGAGAACCTGGTTGTGGCAATCCTCGCAGACGTCACTGGTGTTGATATGAGTCGGACTCTTGCCGACCGCGTCGATGCCGTTATGACAGCTGACGCAGTTGCCCGAAATGTTGACGTGGTCGAAGTTCGCGGGAACCCATGCCGCTGTCGTGTGGCAATCGTCACAGGCGTCGCCGCTCTGGATATGCGTCGGATCCTTGCCGGTCGCGACGGTGCCGTTATGGCAGGAGCTGCAAATCCCGACGACCTGTGTGTGATCGACGGTATCGGCCGGGGACCACACCACGTTGTTGTGGCAATCCTCGCAGATATTGCTCGTGTTGATGTGTGTAGGCGTCTTGCCGGTTGCCTCGATGCCGTTATGGCAGCTCGAACAGTTGTCGAGGATACTGGCATGGTCGAAATTGGCCGGGACCCACGCGTTGGTCGTATGGCAGTCGTCGCAATTATTGCCGCTGGTAATGTGGGTCGCGTCCTTGCCCGTAGCGACAGTGCCGTTATGGCAGGAGCTGCAGATCCCGACGACCTGCGTGTGATCGACGGTATCGGCCGGGGACCATTGCACCTTGTTGTGGCAGTCTGCGCATACGTTGGTTGTCGTGATATGGGTTGGTGATTTCCCTGTTGCGCCCACCCCGTCGTGGCAGTCCACGCAATTGCCCACGATGTTGGCGTGGTCGAAGTTGGCCGGGACCCACGCGTTGGTCGTATGGCAGTCCTCGCAATTTTCGCCGCTTCGTATGTGCAATGGATCCTTGCCGGCGGCATCCACGCCATTGTGGCAGCTGGCGCAGTTGTCGAAGATATTGGTGTGATCGAAATTGGCGGGAACCCAAGCCGTTGTCGTATGACAGTCGTCACAGGTATCGCCACTCTGAATATGATTCGGATCCTTGCCGGTGGCCACGGTGCCGTTGTGGCAGGAACCGCAGACCCCCACGACCTGGGTGTGGTCCACCGTATCGGCGGGCGACCATGCGACGTTGTTGTGACAGTCCTCGCAGATGTTGGTCGTGTTCAGGTGCGTGAGGTCCTTGCCGGTCGCGCTGATGCCGTCGTGGCAGCGGGCACAGTTGTCGAAAATGTTGTCGTGCTCGAAGTTGGCGGGTAACCAGCCTGTCGTCGTATGACAATCGTCACAGTTGTCGCCGCCCTGGATATGGTCGGCATCCTTGCCTGAGGCCGTAATCCCGTCGTGACAGGAACCGCAGGTCCCGGTGACCTGCAGGTGATCGACCGTCACGGCGGGTGACCACTGCGTGCTGTCGTGACAATCCCCGCAGACCTCCGTCGTCGTGATATGCGTCGTGTCTTTGCCGGTGGCTATCGTGCCGTTGTGGCAGGAACCGCAGTCGCCGATGACCTGCAGGTGATCGACCGTGTCGGCGGGCGACCAGGTCACGTTGCTGTGGCAATCCTCGCACACGTCGGTCGTGGTCAGGTGAGTCGGGTCTTTTCCGGTTGCTGAAACCCCGTTGTGACAACTTGCGCAGTTGCCCGCGATGTTCGCGTGGTCGAAGTTGGCGGGTATCCATGCGGTCGTCGTGTGGCAGTCGTCACAGTTGTCGCCGCTGCCGATATGTGTCGCATGCTTACCCGTTGCCAGGGTGCCGTTGTGGCAGCCGCTGCATGCGCCAACGACTTGCGTGTGGTCGACGGCAAGGGCCGGCATCCAGCCTGCCGTGCTGTGGCAGTCCTCGCAGAAATTCGTCGCCTGGATGTGCTCGGCATGCTTGCCGGTCGCATCGAAGCCGTTATGACAGCCGGAGCAGCCGCTGGTAACCCCGGTGTGATCGAATACGACCGGCGTCCACGCCGTGCCGGTGTGGCAGTCGTCGCATTGTTCGCTCGACTGGGGATGCCCCGGCGGCTTGCCGGTGGCGACGACACCGTCGTGGCAGGTCCCACAGCTGCCTTTCGCCGAAGAGTGATCCATGTAAGCGATCGGGTTCCAGGCCGCGGTCGTGTGGCAGTCGGCGCATATGTCCGAGGTAGCGACGTGGTCGACCGGTTTTGCCGAGGCCTGGACCGCGCCGATCGACGAGTGGCAGCTCACGCAGGTCGGATTCGTTCCCTGGAAGGTGCCGCCGGTATGGCAGCGCTCGCAGGTGACGTTGGCGTGCGCCCCATCGAGGACGAAACCTGTCGTAAAGTGGTCGAATGGTTCCTGGGCGTGTGATGTCGGTGACATCGCGGTAAGTATCAGGAGCGCGGTCAATGGCAGCCACGAGGTGTGTTTACCGGCCTTGCCGCAGGAAAAGGTTTGCGATCGGAGGGGTTTCTTCATTGAATCGACCTCACGTCCTGGAACGACTCCGCCGAATGACACCGGCCGCAGTCGAAGCCGAATTCCCCGTCGTGGACGTCATCCAAACGATGGCAGTCGGCGCACCGGCTCCCCAGCCTGGATTGCGCTGCCAGGGATCGGCGGTGACAGCTGTCGCAGTCGACTTCGACGTGAGCGCCCTGCAGGCCGAAATCTGTTTGCCGGTCATGGTCGAATTGCCACTGCAGCCAGTCCACCGGGTTGTGGCACAGGGCACAGTTTTTCGGAAAGCGATCCTCGTGTGGGTCGGATTCGCGATGACATTCGACACACTCCGTGGGCGCGTCACTAAAGACATGCGAGTCATGGCACGCGTCGCATTGCTTGTCAGCGTGGGCGCCCAGTAGTGGAAAGCGCGTAAGGCCGTGGTCGAAAAACACCTGGTCCGTCCAGGAGTTCTCGTTATGGCAGTCGAGGCAATCGGTCCCCTGGGTGCCGTCGTGAGCGTCGTTTTCTTCATGGCAGGCGAGGCAGGCCGTCTGCGGCTTGACCTCGAAGATCGGTTCGACATGACATGCTTCGCACTCGACCAGTTCGTGCGCACCGTTCAGCACGTGATCCGTGTCGGCGTCATGGTCGAAGAAAACCGCTGTCCACGCCTCGGTGGCATGGCAGGTTTCGCAAGCGCTCCCGAAGTGCCCGTCGTGATTGTCGTTCTCTAGGTGGCACGAGACGCACGCGATATCCATCTCATCGTCGAACGGGTCCTCGCTATGGCAGTCGCCACAGCTCAGTTCGCCATGCTTGCCGTCAAGCGCGAAGTTCGTGTCGCGAGCATGATTGAACTTCGTGTCTTCCCAGCCCGTCGGGGCGTGGCAGTTACCGCACTCCTGTCCGCTGCGCCCGTCGTGCGCGTCGTCTTCGGCGTGGCAGTCGAAGCACGCCGTGGGCGCACCCAAAAAAGTCTGGTCCTCATGGCAACCGGAACACTCGGCTTCCGCGTGTTTGCCGATCAGTGAAAAGCCGGTCGTTTCGTGGTCGAATTCGACATCGGTCCAGCCAACGGCAGTATGGCAGTCCCCGCACTCGGTACCCATCGTGTCGCCGTGAACATTGTCGGCTTCGTGGCAGGCAAAGCAGTCGGACGGTGCTTCGCGATGCCTGCTGCCGGTTTCGTGGCATTCGCCGCACTCCGTCTCCGAGTGCTTGCCGAGAAGTTCAAAGTCGGTGAAGTCGTGGTCGAACGTTTCCTCGTCGAGGTGTACGATATCGGCATCGCGACCTTCATGGTCGGTGTGACAGGCCGCACAGCTGGTATCGATTACATCGGTGGATTTCCCGTGAAAGCCGTTACCGGCGCCGATGTCGGCGGCCAGCTCCTCGTGACAATCCAGGCACAATGTGCTCTGTTCTGCGCGCTTGAATTTTGCGTGGCAGGAGTCGCATTCATGCTCGTACTCCGCATGACCTTCGATGACCTTACCGGGCATCACCAGCGTTTCGATCTGGGCAACGGCTTGTTCGGAAATCACGCACAAAAATGTCATCGCGGCTCCCGTCAGTAAAATTCGAAACGTCATGCGTCTACAGGCAACGTCAGTACATATGCACCGCGAGCACATGGACCAGCGCGGACAGCACCATCACGAAAAAGATGGGCAAATGCAGCACGTGCCAGATTGCGAACAGACGCTCGTAAACCGTAAATTTCGCAACTCTCGTCATCAGCCTCGTGTAGTCGCGGATAAAGCGCGATGTCGTCTTTCTAAGGCGTTTCTGATCGCGTGCGACGACCTCGAACCTGACCGCGGCCAGCCGAAGCTCTCGCCGTGCCGTCCACCCGAGAGACAGGCGGACAAAGTGGTGCGTAAGCAACCACCTGAGGCTGCGGCGAATGCCGAGCGAGTTGGTAACCCTGTTTCCCTGTAGTTCGTCGCATAACCCATCGAGCCTGTTGACGAGCCTCGGCAGCAGGGTTGCAAGACCGTGGCTCTTTTCAGCCGAATTCGAGAGTTCTCCCTGGAGTTCACCGAGGGTGAGTTTGCGACCGTAGAGGCCACGATGTATCGCAGCATAAAAATGCCGGCCGACGATGCCGCTGATCGCGACGAGCAACATGCAATAGAGTGCAACGCGGCTGTTGAAGGATCCCAATTTGAAATTGCAGTGATAGAGCACCAGCAACGGGCCGACCAGGCCGAGGATCATGTGCATCCGGAACCAACGCCGCGTCGAGCCAAGCCGATGCAGGAAACGAACCTTCTTGCGCAGCGGATAAAGCAGCAGCGACAGCATCAGCGAACCGCCGATGATGCCGAGCCAGTAACCCGCTCCGTATTCCGGGTTGATGAGATCCTGGTCTTTCAGTAACCAGCCGGCTAAGAGGAACACGCCGATCAGTGCATAGGCACGGAGTTCGCCCCTTAGCGTGCTTCTGGCATCGTCCTGTTTTTGCGGCGTTCTTGCCGGAGCAACTATCGGTCTTTTAATGACGCCTTCGGTCATTTGTATCGGTCCTCCATGAACCCGTAATCCATCCCTTGCCAACTACTCGAGGCGTGCCTCCGCGACGCTGTCCGAGAGGCCCAGCGCCGAAGCTTTTTCGTATGCGGCGGCGGCATCCTGGTAGCGTCCCAGGTGGTCGTAGGATTTGGCGAGCAGCAGCCAGCCCTTCGCGTCGTCGGGGTTATCCTGTAAACGCTGTTCCAGTCCCGCGAGGAGCTCGTCTACCGATGCCGCTTTGTTCTTGCCGGTGGCAGCGGATCGTGGCGCCGCCGTGTCCGATGATTCATGTGTGCTCGCGCCAGCGGCAATGTCGGGCCTGCCGATAGCGGCGTACAACCCGATAGCGAGGAATAATGCAGCGAGGACTGCGAGCAGCGGCACGGTCGCGAAGCCGCGCGACGAGGACCGGGCAGTTCGCAATAGCGGCACCGTTACGAAAGACATGGCCAGCAGCAGCATCAGGAATGCGCTGGTAAGAAAGATTGCATTCATACGTTCCAACTTTCGTGACCATCGCGAATTGGCGATGGAGATCCTGGCAAGTGCACGTTCCAATTAATTTCTTCACGAGTTGCCGTCGGAAAAAGTTCCGCAACCCGGGAATTCGTGGTACGTATCGATGCCAACCGCAGGTACGAATGCAGGCTGTCGCCTATTACCGACAGCGCTCTTACAACGCGACGCCTTTGCCCAAGCGAAGGATGTAATGCAAATCAACCCGACCTGTTTTCGCGCATCATCGTAAGCTCGATCGACACGCTCGTGCGGAACTGTCTCGCACTTTTTGGAATTCGTCTACATGTCTGAAAATGCCGACAGACGTATTGTTTTTTTTGACCTAAAAACAAGGCACTCTCGGGAAACGCCCATGGATGAACCTGAAAGTCATTCGCAATAAGGGGCGTTTAGTTAAACCGCAACTTTCATCTCCCGGGTCGTGGCGCGATTGTTGCTTTCGACGAATGCGCAAGCAGTAACTCGAAAACTGTGAAGACAATCCAACCGCGATGAGTAAGTTCATTGCTACGATGCCGCCGGGCATAACAAGATAAATATTTATGAGTCCAGTACTGCTAGCTCTGTACATGTTGCCGGTCATCGGCATTTTTGCCTGGTACGTGCATTCTCGCCGCCACAAGGAATTGCTCAGTATACGCGCCGCGGAAGAAGCGATTGCGGCAAGCATGACCGAGCCGCCGTCGCTGCACCCCGTGATCGACCCCACGAAGTGCATCGGTTGCCGTTCATGCGTTGCTGCCTGTCCTGAGCAGTACGCGCATCCCGTGCTCGGGATCATTCGCGGCAAGGCGCGACTCGTAGGGCCGTCGAACTGTATTGGTCATGGTGCGTGCAAGGCAGCCTGCCCGGTCGACGCGATCGAGCTGGTATTCGGCACCGAGAAACGCGGTGTGGATATTCCCGTGGTCAAGCCCGATTTCGAAACCAACATTCCCGGGATCTTTATTGCGGGTGAACTCGGAGGGATGGGCCTGATTCGCAACGCCGTCGAACAGGGACGGCAGGCGCTCGAGTCGATCAGGAAGCTGAAAGGTCTCGGCAAACCGAACCAGCTCGACCTGGTCATCGTCGGCGCAGGTCCCGCCGGGATCGCGGCGTCGTTAGGAGCCATGGACGCAAAGCTCAGGGTCGTTACGCTCGAGCAGGATTCACTGGGCGGCACCGTGGCACATTTTCCGCGCGGCAAACTCGTCATGACGCGGCCGGCGATTCTGCCGATTGTCGGAAAGATGAAGTTCACCGAAACCAGCAAAGAGAAGCTGCTCGAGTACTGGCAGGGCGTTGAGCGCCAGACGGGGCTCAACATCAACTACAAGGAGCGCGTAATGGGCATCACGCGCCGGCCGGACGGCGCATCCTTCGAGGTCAAGACAACCAGGAACACGTATGTCACGCGGGCGGTGCTGCTGACTATCGGGCGCCGAGGTTCGCCGCGGCAATTGGGGGTGCCCGGCGAAAAGTCGTCAAAGGTGGTGTATCGATTGATTGACCCCGAACAGTATAGCGGCAAGCACGTACTCGTCGTGGGTGGCGGCGACTCCGCGCTCGAGGCTGCCCATAGCATCGCCGAGCAGCCGGGCACGACCGTCACGCTTTCGTATCGCTCACCGGCGTTTACACGTGCAAAGCCCAAGAACAGGGAAAAGGTGGCGCAACTGGCGGCGGCCGGGCGGATGAACGTGTTGATGAGTTCCAACGTTCGTGAGATCCGCAGGGATTCCGTCGTAATCGACGTCGACGGCAAACCGGTGATCCTGCCGAACCAGGGCGTGATCGTCTGTGCGGGCGGCATATTGCCGACCGGATTCCTGAAGGAAGTCGGCATCGAGGTCCAGACGAAGTACGGAACCGCCTGACGCGCTTGACATTAGCGATCCAGCCGCCATCTTTATACGAAAAGTGGGGTGTGGCATCGCTTGTCATGATCAGGAAGGCGACTTTTTCGTGGCGCTGGCTGTTGGATGAGCTGAAACGCCGCGAAGTCTACCCAGTGATTGTCGCCTATGCGATCGTCGGCTGGGTACTTCTGCAAATCGGCGAGGTCACGTTCGATCCGCTCGGCCTGCCAACATGGGCGATGCCCGCTCTCATTGCGCTGGTTGTCGCCGGATTTCCCGTTGCCCTGGCAATCGCCTGGATGTATGACATTACGCCCCAGGGTATCCGTCGCGACAGGATTCCGAGCCCCGACCGGGATACGGATGACGACGCGCCGTCAATTGCCGTGCTGCCATTTCTCGATCTGAGTCCGACACAGGACCAGCAATATTTCTGCGAAGGAGTGGCTGAGGAGATCCTCAGCGCGCTGACGCGCATCAGGGATCTCCATGTGGCGGCACGCTCGTCGTCGTTCCAGTTCAGTCCGCAGGCCGGTGATGTGAGGGCCATCGGCCGCAAACTGGGTGTGAAAGCCATACTGGAGGGCAGCGTGCGCAAGTCAGGCCGGAAACTCCGCGTGACGGCACAGCTCGTGAATGTAACCGATGGTTATCATATCTGGTCAAAGGAATTCGACGCAGATCTCGAAGACGTGTTTGCGATCCAGGACGAAATCGCAGCAAGCATCGCCGAGACGCTCGTTGAAACCATGAGTGTGCAGGAGAAAGAAACGATACGTGCGGTGCCGCCCACGCATGTCGACGCCTATGACTACTACCTCCGGGGACGGCAATACTTCAAGCGCTTTCACAAGGTCGATATCGAGCACGCTCGGCAGATGTTCTGGCAGGCACTCGATATCGATCCCAATTTCGCGCTGGCCTGGGCAGGTTACGCTGATTGCCATTCGTTCCTGATGATGTACGTCGATCCGAACCCGCTGCACGCACAGCAAGCGGATCGGGCAAGTAAACGGGCGCTGGAGCTCGGCCCCGAACTTGCGGAAGCGCATGCTTCGCGCGGACTCGCCTGTCTCGTTGCGCGCGATTTCGAAAAAGCGGAATCAGCGTTTCGTAAAGCCCTCGAACTCAATCCGCAGCTGTTCGAGGCTTACTATTATTTTGCCCGCACGCGGTTTCACCAGGGCGACCTCGACGGTGCGGCGAAGTTGTTCCGAAAGGCTGCCGACGCCGATCCGGCAGATTACCAGTCACGCTGTCTCCGGGTGCAGATCCTGCGTGGAACCGGGCACACCGCGCTGGCCATCGAGGAGGCCCGGGAGGCGGTGCAAGTGCTGGAGAAGCACCTCGAGTGGCGTCCTGATGATGCGCGCGGACTGCACCTGGGTGCAGGCTCGCTGATTGCGCTCGGGCAGACGGAACGCGCGAAGCGCTGGCTGCGCCGCGCGCTCGAGCTCGATTCCGACGATCCCATCGTCCTTTATAACGTGGCGTGCAATTTCGCGACCCTCGGCGAGGCCGACGAGTCGCTCGACTACCTCGAGCAGGCGGTGGAGCACGGTACGGTCAGTTCCGACTGGATGCGCAACGACGCCGACCTCGTGTCGTTGCACGGCAATCCACGGTATGCGGCCCTGATACAGCGCGTGGTGGAACAGGAAGACGCGAACCCGGCTAAAGCCTGACGGCGCTATTGCACCGATGCCCAGTGGGCGTCGGTTGCCACCATCGTCAGCACGTCGTACTGAGCGACGACCTCGTCGTCCTGGTTCGTGACTTCCGTGTCCCAGCGGACTTCGCCGTAACCGCTGTCGCCCC
>DATHRM010000262.1:0-2362 GCA_035465295.1 Woeseiaceae bacterium
GTTTTGTTGAGGGGGCGGATCGTGGCCAGTCGACGCTGTTCCCCGAATTCCTGGAGGACTGGGTCGGCGAGGGCAATCCGGTTCGGGTGATCGATGTCTTTGTCGATGAGCTGGACCTTGGCGGTCTGAGCTTTGCTCGGGTCGAGCGGCCGGCGAGTGGCCGACCTGCCTATCATCCTGCCGTCTTGCTGAAGCTCTATATCTACGGCTATCTCAATCGGGTTCAGTCGAGCCGGCGGCTTGAACGCGAGGCCGGCCGGAATGTCGAAGTGATGTGGCTTACCGGGCGCTTGGCCCCCGACCACAAGACGATTGCTGACTTCCGCAAGGACAATGGCTCTGCGATCCGCAAGGTCTGCAGCCAGTTCGTTTCCCTGTGCCGTCAGCTCAACCTGTTTGCCGAGGCCAGCGTTGCGATTGACGGCTCGAAGTTCAAGGCCGTCAACAACCGGGATAAGAACTTCACGCGAGCGAAGATGCAGCGGCGCATGGCGCAGATCGAGGAGAGCGTTGCGCGCTATTTGCACCAGCTCGACAGCGCCGACCGGCAAGAGCCATCGGAAGCGTTGGCGACCAAGACCGAGCGGCTGAAGGAGAAGATCGAGCGGCTCAAGCAGGAGATGCAGCGCCTTGCGTCACTCAGGGCTCGGATGCTTGAGACACCGGACCAGCAGATCTCGCTCACCGACCCGGATGCGCGTTCCATGGCCACAAGCGGGCGCGGCTCCGGGGTTGTGGGGTACAATGTACAGGCATCGGTGGACACCAAACATCACCTGATCGTCGCCCATGAAGTGATCAATGTAGGGAGCGACCGGTCTCAGCTCTCTGCCATGGCCAAGAAGACCAAGGCAGCCCTTGAGGCGGACGAACTCGATGTCGTCGCCGACCGGGGCTACTTCAGCAGCGAGGAGATCCTGGCGTGCGAGGAGGCGGGCGTCACGGTCACGCTGCCAAAGCCGCTGACCTCAGGCAACAAAGCCAAGGGCCGGTTCGTCAAGCAGGACTTCCGCTACGTGGGGCAAGAGGACGTTTACATCTGTCCTGCCGGGGAACGCTTGGCCTACCACTACACCAATCAGGAAAACGGATTGACCTTGCGCCGCTACTGGACCAATGCCTGTCAGACCTGTGCGATCAAACATCGCTGCACCACGGGCAAGGAGCGCCGGATTACGCGCTGGGAGCATGAGCATCTTCTCGAGGCCGTCCAGGCGCGGCTCGACGCCCATCCGGAGAAGATGCGCCATCGCCGTGAGACCGTTGAACATCCCTTCGGCACGATCAAGATGTGGATGGGCTCCACGCACTTTCTGATGAAAGGACTGAAGAAGGTCCGCACCGAAATGGCGCTGCACGTGCTCGCCTATAATCTCAAGCGGGCGATAAGCATCTTGGGGCTGGGACCTTTGATGGCTGCCATCAGAGCTGAGGCCATCCCGGCCTGAAGGCCGGCTCCTGTTCGACCCATTTGCAGCTCAAGTCGCCGACATGCGGCGAAACGGCCTGTTTGCAAGGGCAAACACCGCGAAAAGGCGGAAAAACCGGCGGACAAGCCGATTACGCGAGACGCTTCCGCTACCAAGGCCGTCAGAAGATGTTTCCACACACCCAAGACCCAAAGCGGGAATTCGCTTGCAGCGTGGCACTTTCAAATTTCCTGGCAGATGCGCTGTGTCGCGCTCGCATTTTTCCACTGAGCGCAGAGCCCTGCTCAAACGAACTTGTTGCACATTAGAATAGTTCGCAGCATTGTAACTCATCACTTGCATCGAGCGGTCGGATTATCATCAGCGGGCGCTTAGTGCTTCCGCTGTGACAAGGGCGGTGAAACAGGGAGGGTCACCATGGACTTCAACTCAAACGACACTGCACTAGTTGTCATCGATCCGCAGAATGACTTTTTGAGCCCCGATGGCGTCACCTGGGAATTGGTTGGTAAGTCCGTTGAGGCCAATGGCACTGTTGAGCACCTGGAGGCGCTGTTCGGCGCAGCGCAAAACAACGACTATGAGGTCTTTATCTCACCTCACTACTATTACCCGACCGATCAAGGTTGGCAGTTCGGAGGAACGGTCGAAAAAATGATGCATGAAATCCATATGTTCGACCGCAAAGGGGCTCTAACCACGGAGGGTTTCGAAGGTTCGGGTGCCGACTGGCTAGATCGCTTGAAACCGTACATAAACGACGGCAAGACGGTCGTCGTCAGTCCGCACAAAGTGTACGGGCCCGAAACCAACGATCTCTCCTTACAGCTTCGTAAACGCGGCAAGAGCAAAGTTATCCTGGCGGGTATGTCAGCTAATCTCTGCGTCGAAGCCCATCTGCGCCAGCTCTTGGAGGACGGATTCGAAGTGGC
>DATHRM010000263.1:0-5178 GCA_035465295.1 Woeseiaceae bacterium
AAACTGGAGGGCGGCTCGTTCGCGGATGCGGCGATGGAAACGGTCAACGGCCGCATCGACTTCGAGTCGAACCTGCGCGACGGCGGTGATCTGGACATCGAGACCGTGAACGGCAAGGTCGTCGTCAATTTCGCCGGCAGCCTGTCCGCGGATATCGACGTCAATACCTTCAACGGTCGCATCAAGAACTGCTTCGGCCCGAAGCCGGAGAGGACCAGCAAGTACGCGCCCGGGTGGGAGGTCAGCTTCACCGAGGGTAACGGCGACGGTAGCGTGAGCATCGCCACGTTGAACGGCGGGGTCACGCTCTGCAAGGAGTAAGGGAACACGCCGGCAAACGCGGCAATTTGTTACCCTACGGGGTCCCCGATTACAGGACCCTGTATATGAGCCGCGCGTTAAAAATTCTTGGCATTCTGCTCGTGACGGTGGTCGCGGTGGCTATATTCGCCGCGATCGTCTTCATGCTGGTGTTCGACCCCAACGACTACAAGGACAAGATCGCGGAGGGCGTGAAAGAGGCGACCGGCCGCGAGCTCGCGATCGAGGGTGACCTGCACCTGAGCCTGTTCCCCTGGCTGGCGATCGAGATGGGCAAGACCGAGCTCGGCAATGCGCCGGGCTTCGACGACACGCCGTTCGCGAGCTTTGAATCGGCGCGCCTGAGCGTACGCGTGATGCCGTTGCTGCTGCGCCGCGAGATCGTTGTCGGCACGGCTGCGCTCGACAGCCTCAGGGTCAACCTGCAGGTCCAGAAGGACGGCACCGGCAACTGGGAGGATTTCGGCCAGGCGGGCGACACCCGGCCCGAGGTGCCCGAACCCCCCGAAACGCAGGCCGAGGGTCGATCCGCCACGATCGACGTCGCCAGCGTCGCCGTGACCGACGCGGCCCTGACGTACAGCGACGCCGGTACCGGCGACCGCTACGAACTGACCGATATGAACCTGGTGTCCGGCCGTATCGCCGCCGGCGAGGCCGTGCCGCTCGATGGCGGCCTGGCGTTCAAGCTCGAACCCGCCGGCCTTTCCGGCCGCGTGGATATCGACCTCGTGGTCGACTTCGACGCGCAGGCGGCGACAATCGCGATAAGCGACCTGGACGTCGACGGACGCGTCGACGGCGTTGCCGAAGTACCGGCCACGATCCGCTTCAGGGCCCCGGCAATCCGGGTGCAGACCGAGGCGCAGACCGCCGACGTCGGCGAGGTCCGGCTGCAGCTCATGAGCGTGGACCTGAAAGCCGACGTGGAACCGTTTTCCTACGCAGGCGATCCGCAGCCGGCTGCGACCATCAGCATCGCGGCGTTTTCACCGCGCACGCTGATGCAGGAACTCGCCATCGAGGTCCCGCCGACAGCCGACCCCGACGTGCTCGACAAGCTGATCGTGGATGCGAAAGCGAAGGTGGGCGCCAACGCGATTGCCCTGTCCGACCTCCGGCTCGTGCTCGACGACACCACGTTTACCGGCCGGCTGAGCGTGCCGAAGAGCGCCGATGGAACCTTCGAACTCGACCTCGCGGGCGACCGCATCGATATCGCGCGCTACATGGCGCCGGCCAGCGAAGCGGGCGCTGCCGACGAAGCCGCCGGCGAAACCGTGGAGATTCCCGTCGAGCTCATACGGGCGCTGAACGCGCGCGGCAACCTGGGCATCGCGAGCGCCAGTCTCGGCAAGATACTGTTCGAAAACGTGACGCTCGGGGTCAACTCCGCAAACGGCAAGCTGCGCATACACCCGATCGCGGCCGACTTTTTCGGCGGCGGCTATCGTGGCGACGTGAACATCGACGCGTCCGGCAAGGTGCCGTCCATCGCGGTCGACGAGAATATCGCCGGCGTCAGCCTGCGGCCGATGATGAAAGCCATGTACGACGTCGACGACGTGACCGGGACGATAAACGGTAACTTCCGGCTGGGCGGCAGCGGCGTCGACGTGGACGCGATCCGCCGCGACCTCGACGGCACCCTGTCGGTAGAGCTGATCGACGGTGCCTGGGAAGGCACGGACGTGTGGTACGAGCTGCGCAAGGCGCGCGCCCTCGTCACGGGCGAGCCGGCGCCGCAGGCGCCCGCGACGCCGCGCACGCAGTTCAGCTCGATGAAAGCCAGCGGCAAGGTTACCGACGGGGTCATGCGCAACGACGACTTCTACGCACAATTGCCGTTCATGCAGGTGACCGGCAAGGGCACGGTCAACTTCGTGGAGGCGACCGTCGACTACACCGCGACCGGCCGTTTCCTCGACAAACCGGAATTCGTGACGGACGTCAGCAAGGAGGAGCTCGACGATTTCACGAAGGCGGTGATTCCGTTCCGTATCACCGGGCCGCTCGCCGACCCGGACATCCGGCCGGACGTGGAGGAGATGCTCAAGGACCGCGCTGAAAAGGAAGCGAAGAAGGCCATCGCCGACAAGCTGTTCGGCGACGACGAAAAAGAGGCGGCGCCGGAAGGCGAAGAGCCGCAGGAGGAAAAGGACGTCGAGGACCAGCTCAAGGACGAAGCGAAGAAGCGCCTGAAGGATCTCCTCGGCGGCGACTGACCATGAGGGCGCTGGTTTTCGTCATCGCGGCATTGCCCGCGTTCGCCGGTGCGGCGACGCTGCGCGACATTACCGTGGACCATATCGACGGCGCCTACGTCATGCGTTCGGAGGTGTGGTTCGACGTGGATATTGCGAAGATCTACGGCCTGCTGCTCGACTGGGACCAGTCGTCGAAATTCTCGAGCGTCATCGTCGAATCGCGAAACCTCGAGCCCGGGCCGGAGGGGCGCGCGCGCTATTACAGCCTCACGCGGGGCTGCCTGTGGTTCTTCTGCAAGTCCTTCGAGCGCTACGGTTACGTCGAGCACGAACCTTTCAGGTTCATCCGTGCAACCGCAGACCCCGGGAAGAGCGACTTCGAGTTCAGTGACGAACGCTGGGAGTTTCGGGAAGCGGGTGACGGCACGGTCGTGATCTACGCGTTCAGGATGAAACCCAAGTTCTTCGTGCCGCCGCTGATCGGTCCCGCCATATTGAAGAACAAGCTGAAGAACGGCGGCATCCATGCGATCCAGCGCATCGAGGCCCTCGCCAAAGGTTACCCACCGTATGAAGACTGACTTTGCGGCCCGCGTGCTGTGCTGGTACGACGATCACGGGCGCAAGGACCTGCCGTGGCAAAACACCGGCGACGCCTACCGCATCTGGATCTCGGAGATCATGCTGCAGCAGACCCAGGTGCAGACCGTGATCCCGTATTACCAACATTTCATGCACCGCTTTCCGGACGCGGTCAGCCTCGCCGATGCGGGACTGGACGAGGTGCTGCAGCACTGGTCGGGGCTCGGCTATTACGCCCGCGCACGCAACCTGCATCACGCGGCGGAGATCATCCGCGACGAGCACGGCGGCCGTTTTCCGTCGACTGTCGCGGCGGTCTCCGAACTGCCGGGCATCGGCCGCTCAACGGCAGGCGCCATACTCGCCCTCGCGTTCGGCCAGCGCCATGCCATTCTCGACGGCAACGTGAAGCGCGTGCTGGCCCGGCATGCTGCGGTGGAGGGCTGGCCGGGGAAAACGGCCGTCGCAAAACGACTCTGGGAACTGGCGGAGGCGCGGACGCCGGCGGATCGCGCCGGCGACTACGCGCAGGCGATGATGGATCTCGGCGCGACGCTGTGTACCCGCTCGGCTCCCGGCTGCAGCGTGTGCCCGGTGCAGCGCGACTGCGAGGCCCTGGCACGGGGCGAGGTCGGGCAGTTCCCCGGGCGCAAGCCGAAGAAGGAGAAGCCGTTACGCGAGACGACGATGGTGCTCGCCGTCGCCGATGGCGCCGTTTATCTCGAGCGCCGGCCCGCGTCGGGCATCTGGGGCGGGCTCTGGAGCTTCCCGGAAGTCAGCGACGTCGGCGACTGGTGCGCACGATGGCTGCAGGCGGAGGCCGTGGCCACAGAGAACTGGGACACCCTGCGGCACAGCTTCAGCCATTACGACCTGGACATCGCGCCGGTCGTTGTGCGAATCGGCGCCGTGTCGAGTAAAGTAGCCGACTACGACGACTCGACCTGGTACCGGCCCGGCGACACACCGCCAGGCGGCATCGCCGCCCCGGTCATGAGGCTGATCGAAACACTCAGCAACACGGACGAATTGAGAAATCATGGCTAGAACCGTCAACTGCGTCATCCTCGGCAAAGAGGCCGAAGGCCTCGACTGGGCCCCGTACCCGGGAGAACTGGGCCAGAGGATCTATGACCACGTATCCAAGGAAGCCTGGCAGCGCTGGCTGTCACACCAGACGATGCTCATCAACGAGTATCGCCTCACGCCGATCGAACCCGACGCGCGCAAGTTCCTCGAAACCGAGATGGAGAAGTTTTTCTTCGGCGAAGGCTCGGCCGCGCCGGAGGAATTCGTACCGCCGGAGTCGTAGGCGACTGCGTCGCCGTCGCGGGCCCAGGCCCGCTCCTACAGGGGGCTAAACGATACCGTAGGAGCGCTTTTCGAAGCGCGACTCCGCCTCAGCCAACGACCTGGTCAGCCCCGCACCAGGTACTGCAAGCTGAACAGCCGCTCGGCGTCCATCCACACCCGCTCGACACTGAAGCCCGCGGTTTCCGCCATCGCGGCGAAACCCTCCAGCGTGTACTTGTGCGAATACTCGGTGAGGATCGCCTCGTCCCTGGCGATCGAGAACGATTCGCCGCCCAGCGTGAATGCCTGGTCTTTCCGGCTGACAAGGCGTATTTCGATGCGGCCTTTGCTCGCGTTGTACTTTGCGCTGTGCGCGAATGCATCGAGGTCGAAGTTCGCGCCGAACTCGCGATTCAGGTGCCGCAGCATGTTGCGGTTGAACTCCGCGGTAACGCCCGCGCTGTCGTTGTAGGCGCGTTCGATGATCGCCGGGTCTTTTTGCAGGTCCACGCCGATGAGCAGCGCGCCGCCGGCGCCCGCTTCCTCGTACATGACCTGGAGAAGCTCCAGGGCCGCCGCGTTCGTGAAGTTGCCGATCGTCGAGCCCGGGAAATAGATGATGTTGCGTACCGGCATGACCTTCGGCGAGGGTAGCTGGAACGGATGCGTGAAGTCGGCCACCACCGGCAGCACGTCGAGGTCCGGAAAGTCCTCGCGAATCTGCCGCGCCGATTCGAGCAGGTGGTCTTCCGAGATGTCGACGGGCACGTAAGCG
>DATHRM010000264.1:0-5828 GCA_035465295.1 Woeseiaceae bacterium
ACAAGACGCGCAAGCTGAAGCACGTCATCAAGGGGCCGGAGGTCATCACGCCGACCGGCAAGTTCAATATCTATAACACCGTGGAGGACGTTTACTGACGGGCATTTCCGGGCGGCGGCAGGTGGCCTTCCTTCACGTACAACAACGCCCCTTCGGCTAGCGTGTAGGGCGTGTGCCGGCTGCCGCCCGGGTATCGTACCCAGCTGCCCTGCGGGTAATGCCCGTCCTCGTCGTGGAAGGCGCCGTCCAGGACGAGGATTTCCCCGCCACCCGTGTGCACGTGGCCCGGACAGGCGACGTCGGGCGCCCACCGCAGAAGAAACACGTTCTCCTCGCGGTGACGATGCAAGGGCTGGATCTCGATGCCATCGATGCACCCCGGGGTCCAGCCCCCCTTGCCGGTGTCCATCGCCAGTTGCACCGTGTCATCGACGGCAAACTGGTGGAGCTTCACGAATATCGTCGCGCCTTCGCTGCCGATACGCGGGCTGTGGCGCGTCCCTCGCGGATTGCGCAGGTAATACCCTGCCGGGTAGCCCCCGTGTTCGTCGCCGAACTCGCCGTCGAGCACCAGTATTTCCTCGCCGCCGCCGTGTTCGTGCGCCGGGAACCGGCTGTCCGGTGCGTACCGGACGATCGACGTGGCACGCGCCACTTCCTCGCCCACGCGGTCGAGCATCATGCGCTCGACGCCCGGTGCCGGTGACGGAACCCACTCGTACTGATCCGGCGTCACCACGGCCCGCTGGCCGAAGTCCGCCCGCAGACGCATGCGGTGCTACTCGTCCTTCTGGTCGAGGCGCTCGCGGACGACGCCCTCCAGGCTCGTCAACCCGCCTTCGCGCCCTGCCGCCAACGCGGTCTCGTCGTCGGCACCGTCGAGGCTTGCGCGCAACGCGAGCAGCGCGCCGACCCGGTTGCTGCTGCCGCAGTGCACGAGCACCGGCCCCGGATACTGTTCGAGCAGCCCGTCCAGCTTGCGTGCATTGTCGAACGAGATCGCGTCCTTGCCGACAATCGGCAAGGTCACGTAGTGGAGCCCGAGTTCATCGACCACGGCCGCTTCGTCGAACCCCCGCTCCTCGTCAGAACCGCGCAAATCGATGACGGTCGCATAGCCGGCGTCCGCAAACACTTCCAGGGCCGCCTCGTCGGGCTGCCCGGCCGCCGTGATTCCGTCGACCGGAGACACCGTCCCCAGTTCGACGACCTCCCCGAGGTCGACCTTGAGACTGGTAACGGGCCCCAGGTCCGTCTCATCGGCAACGGCGCCGAATGCAAGGGCTACGGCAAGTAGTGCACCCACGGGTGCGAGCACATTAGTTCTTCTGTTCATCTATCCACCTTCCTGCTGTCAATCAGCAAGTGTCATGTCATTGTCGATTTCGATGCCACGTTCTGTGAAGGTTACGTCAACCTGCAATCGCTCGTAAAAATCGGCCGCGGCCTCGAAAATGGCCGACGTGGCATCGCGCATTTGCTCCGACATCTCCTCGTCGTCACTCGAGCGCATCGCCGCACCGAGCAACGTATAGTATTGCGCACCATCGAGTCCCATGCTCATGAACGGCGGCGGCGTGCCACCCGCTGCCCGGATCAATGCCGGCAAGCTCGTTTCCGCATCTTCGTTGACCGAAAAAGCGATCGCCGACTCGGTCAACGCGATCCAGGCGCTATCCACGCCTCCCTGCGCCTCCGGAAGCTCGAATCGATGTGCCTTGCCGTCCGGTTCGATCGTCAGGTCGGCGAGCTGCGGAATCATGGCCTGCCCCATGGCCAGGAGTCCCTGGGCGTTATCGATCGCCAGCAAAAAGCTGGCGTCGATCGTCTCGGGCGGCTGTTTCTTGCCGAAGTCGAAGCCTTCGAGCTCCCGGACCACGGCCAGGAAACCGTGAAAATCGTAGACCACCGGCGGCACGGGCTGGGTCGACGCCTGCTCGTGCGCAGCGAATAATCCTGCCTGCAGATCGGCCAGGTGCGCACACTCCCATGGATTCTCCTGAAGCGCAGCCACCCGGGTATCGAAAAAGGACCGGATGGCCTGCAGGTCCATGCTCATGCCGAAAGAGAACAGGCCGTCGTATTTCGCGCCCAGCCCCGGCACCTGTGACACGAACGTGGCGAACGCGGACGCAATATCCTCCCGAAGTTCGACGACGGTGACGGAGCGGATCTTCTCGGCAGACACTTCTTCATAACCCGTCACGACGCGCGGCGCGATCCCGGCCAGCGTACGAAATTCGGCTTTGCATTCGTCGCTCAACGCGGTGGCGTCATACCCCGCCATGTCCAGCAGCAGCGCGTCGAGGCCGCTGGGTTCGTCGATAAACGTGTCGGCGAGGCGCACCGTATCGACAAGACCAACGTACTCATGCAGGTAACCGTACTCGTCCGCGATCTCGCGTAATCTGCCGGTCTGTGCAATGTTCGTCGCCGGCAATTTCAGGCCCAGCAAACGGGCAAGCCCGTCATCGTCCAGGCTTTCGGGCGCGACGGTCAACACGAGGTCGTCCCCCGCGGTGGCAATGATGACGCGAACCCCTTCATCTTCGACGTAGCGGTAAGGCATTCCTCCCACCTCCGCCACAGCCATCTGCTCGCCGGACTTCGCCTCGATACGGGTAAGGAAATCGTCGAACAAGGTCGCGTCGCTGAGCGTTATCCGAAGCACCGGCAACAAGCCGTTGCCATACAGCAGGCCCGTGGAGTTCCGCGTCAGGCCCGCCTGTTTCAATCCTTCGAGTGACATGACCGACCGGAACTCCGTTACCAGGGCGCTGATTTTTTCCCTTTCTTCGGCGTCGTCATTCCCGGACTCTGCCTCCGACATGGCGGCTCCGAGCATTTCCGAATAGGCCGCCAGCAGGCGGTCCACTTTCGGCTCGATCCTGTCCATGAATTCGTCGGGAGGCGGTTCCAGCGTGCCGAACACGTAGGGTGTATCGGCCGGCACATAACGCAAAAGTCCCCCGGTATCGGTCAGCGGTGACGCCGCTTCCCGTTCGTCGGCGGATTTACCGCAACCGGCCGCCCCGAGGGCGCACACAACGAGCAACAACAAATACCTGGATTGGACTATCTTCAACATACGGATCTTCCTGGTTTGGGCAGAATTCAGCCGGACAACAATCAGCCGGCACGGCGTTAGCGGCACCGGGCAGGAAAAGTAGCGAGGTTTGGCGGTCTCTTTAGCGTCGACTGGATCGAATGCCGCCTGTGCCTCAGTATACGCAAATCCATGATGAATGCCGAGCCGGAACCCATCGTGACGCTTCGCAAAGCCGGGGCCGCCGACCTCGTGGCCGCTCTGCGTCTCAACGAGGCCTCGGTGCCCGCAGTCAACAGCGTGGATTTGGAAACGATGCGCTGGTTTGCCACGAATGCTGCGTACTTCAAGGTAGCCATGCGGGGCGAGAAGCTCGCAGGCTTTCTTATCGGCATGCGGCCCGGCACGACGTATGCAAGCCCGAATTACCGGTGGTTCTGCAACAAGTACGACGACTTCGGCTACGTCGATCGCGTCGCGATCGCACACGATGCCCGCCGCCTCGGCCTGGCGACGCGCCTGTATCGCGACTTCGAAGCCAGCCTTCCGGCCTCCGCCAAAGTGCTCACCTGCGAAGTCAACATCGTGCCCCCGAACGAATCGTCCATGCTGTTTCACGAAGCGTACGGATTCGAGACGGTCGGCTCGCAGACATTGGACGATGGGTGCAAGGAGGTTGCGCTGCTGGCCATGAGCAGAAAATCATGAAAGACCATCCCCGGGAGTTCGACATCGTCGTCACAGGCGCAACCGGCTTCACAGGCTCGCTCGTAACAGAGTATCTTTGCGAGCGCTACGGCGTTGACGGCCGCCTGCGCTGGGCGGCGGCGGGCCGCAACAAACAAAAGCTCGCAGCCCTGCGCGACTCGCTGGGCGCCGCGGCGGCAGATCTGCCGCTCATCGTTGCCGATTCCCTGGACGCCGAATCGATGCGCAGCCTCGCGAAACGCACACGGGTCGTGCTGACGACGGTCGGCCCCTACGCCCGTTACGGCTCGGAACTCGTCGCAGCCTGCGCGGAGAATGGCACGCACTATTGCGACCTCGCCGGCGAGGTGCAGTGGATACGGCGCATGATCGATGCGCACGACGAAACGGCACGGGAGAGCGGTGCCCGCATCGTGCACTGCTGCGGCTTCGATTCCATCCCGATGGATATTGGCGCGTGGTTCCTGCAGAACGAAGCCAGAGCGCGTTGCGGCGAGTACTGCGAGTCGATCACGCTGCTCGTCAAGGCCATGAAAGGCGGCGCGAGCGGCGGGACCATGGCGAGCATGATGAACCTGATGCGCGAAGCGCGTGCCGACCGCGAGGTTGCGCGCGTGCTGGCCCGCCCCTACAGCCTGAACCCGGAGGGCGAACAGCGCGGCCCGGACGGCGGCGATCAGCGCGGCATTCGCTTCGACGCCGATGCACGCAGCTGGACCGCCCCTTTCATAATGGCATCGGTCAACACCCGGGTCGTGCGACGCAGCCATGCCCTGCTCGGCTATCCGTGGGGGGCTGCATTTCGCTACCACGAAGCCATCCGCACCGGCCCCGGCGCGGCCGGCTGGTTCCGTGCGGCGATGATTACCGCTGGCCTCACAGGACTCGTCGGCCTTGCCTCGTTCGGCTGGAGCCGGAGCCTGCTCGAGCGATTCGTGCTGCCGAAGCCGGGTACGGGGCCGGACGCGCAGGCGCGCGAAGACGGTTTTTTCGATCTCCGCCAAACCGGCACGCTCGCCGATGGACGCCGCATCCGCAGCCGCATCACCGGCGACCGCGACCCCGGCTACGGTTCCACGAGCAGGATGCTGGCGGAAAGTGCCGTATGCCTGGCGCTGGACGATCTCGACGCCGCGGGCGGCGTACTCACGCCCGCGTCAACCATGGCGGCTCCGCTCATCGAGCGGCTGCAGGCGAACGCCGGGCTTACGTTCGAGATTTGTGACTAGTGAACGCCACCGACATACGCGTCGCGATCGTACAACTCACCGGCCGTTACCCGTATCAGCAGCCGATTGCGCGGCGAGGCCACCGGGCAGGTGGAAAAATCGTTGAAGGCACAGGGCGGGCTGTAAGCGCGATTGAAATCGAGAACGAAGCGCCCGTCTTCGCCCGGTGCTGCCGCGTAAAGGAAGCGGCCGGCCGGATAGGTTTCCTGCCCGCTGGTCCGGTCCCCGAACACGAAGAACAGTCGTTCGCCCGACGTGTACGCCTCTAGCCTGTATGTCTCGCCGTCCTTCTCGAACACCGCGATTCCCGGCGACTCCGGACTCCACCCGAGCCCCTCGATCACCGTGCTGGCCGCAACCCGCCTCGGCTCGCCATAGCGCTCCAACGTCGCCTCGACGCGCCATGCAGGGTCGATCGGAAAATACTCGAGCTCCGGAAACGATGCGAGGGCCGGATGATCGAAGTCCCTGAGCCGCACCGCGTAACGGCCGTCGCGCTTGATGACGGTCCACGCCAGCGATCCGTGCGTGATCATCACGGGATCATCGCTCGTGTCATCGGCGACCAGTATCTCGCCTACCGGTTCTTCGTTCGAATAAACGGCCACGCCGTCTCGCGGCTCCATCACGACACCGTCGTCGGTCACCCGGAATCGGCCGATGTGCGCATCCGCCGCGGCCGGAAACACGAGATCGTTGTCCGGCGCGGAACCGAACGTCGTTACGCCCTCGTCGAGCCAGAACAGGCCTGCCAGGTTGAGAAAACCGGTGGGCGCCAGCAATGAAGCTCGGCGACTGTCCCGCCACGCCAGCACCTCCGCTTCGAGGGCAGCACGGTCGATACC
>DATHRM010000265.1:0-1647 GCA_035465295.1 Woeseiaceae bacterium
CGGCGTGCATCGGCACGCGACGTTTCAGTTCGTGTAGTTCAGGGCGCGCTTGTCGACGGCGAGCGCAGCCTCGTGGACGGCTTCCGCGAGGCTCGGGTGCGCATGGATCGTGCGCTGGATGTCTTCCGTGCTGGCCGAGAATTCCATGGCAAGCACCGCCTCGGAAATCAGTTCACCGGCCATCGGGCCGACAATGTGCACGCCCAGGACCTCGTCGTCGTCTTCGGCGGAGATGATTTTCACCATACCCGACGTCTGTTCCATCGCCTTTGCCCGGCCGCTCGCGGCAAACGGGAATGAGCCCTTCTTGTACGGCCGCCCGCTCTCCTTGGCCTCGGCCTCGGTCTTGCCCACCCAGGCGATCTCCGGCGCGGTGTAGATGACCGACGGAATCACGTTGTAATTCACCTCGGCGATCTCGCCGGCGATCAGGTCGGCGGCCATGACGCCCTCTTCCGAACTCTTGTGCGCCAGCATGGGACCGCGCACCGAATCGCCGATCGCAAAAACGCCCTTGACGCGCGTGCGGCACTTGTCGTCGACCACGATGAATCCGCGGTCGTCCAGCTGGATGCCCGCGTCGTCCGCGAGCAGGCCCTCGGTATAGGGCTTGCGCCCGACTGCCACGATGAGTTTGTCGACCTCGATCGCCTGCGAGCCGGACTTGTCATCGTACTCGACCTTCACGCCTTTCTTGCCGGCCTTCGCGGCGGTCACTTTCGCGCCGAGATGAATTTCCATCCCCTGCTTCTTGAACTCCCGCGCCGCCGTGTTCGCCACGTCGCGATCGGCCATGAACAGGAAGTCCTCCATCGCCTCGAGAATGGTCACCTCCGAACCGAGCCGTGACCACACGCTGCCCAGTTCCAGGCCGATGACGCCTGCACCGATGACGCCAAGCCGCTTCGGCACTGCGTCCAGCTCCAGGGCGTCCCAGGAATCGATGATCGTCTTGCCATCGAACTTCGCGAACGGCAGTTCGATGGGCGCCGAACCGGATGCGAGGATCACGTAATTCGCTTCCAGCACCTCGGGATCACCGTCGACGGGCGTGAACTCCACTTTCTTGCCGGCAAGCAACTTGCCGTGGCCAACCAGCCCTTCGACCTTGTTGGCCTTGAACAGGCCGGCGATGCCGCCCGTCAACTGGCGCACGATGCCCGCCCGGCGCTTCTGCATCGCGGCCAGGTCGAGGCCGAGCTTGCCGGTTTCGATGCCGTGTTTCTTGAATTCATGCCCGGCGCGATGGTAAAGCTCAGACGACTCCAGCATGGCCTTCGAAGGAATGCATCCTGCGTTCAGGCAGGTACCGCCGAACGCATGCTTGCCGTCCCTGTTTTTCCACTCGTCGATGCACGCGACACTCATTCCGTGCTGCGCAGCCCGAATCGCGGCAATGTAGCCGCCTGGGCCGGCCCCGATGACTACGACATCAAATTTTCTGCTCATCGTTTACCCGCTTCCTCAAACCTGTAACAGCAACCTGCCCGGATCCTCGAGTTGCTCCTTGATCGTAACGAGGAACTGTACCGCCTCGCGACCGTCGATGATCCTGTGATCGTAGGTTACCGCGAGATACATCATGGGCCGAATGCGAATTTCGCCGTCGACGACCATCGGCCGCTGCTGGATGTTGTGCATGCCGAG
>DATHRM010000266.1:0-2533 GCA_035465295.1 Woeseiaceae bacterium
GGACGACTAGAACATACGCTTGCGCCGGTTGAGCGTCTTCGTGCAATACCAGACGATAAGGCCGATACCCACGGCGATCAGGCTCAGCGGCGCCAGCGGAATGGCGACGTTCCAGAGCTCCCAGAAGCCTCCGACCACGAATGCCATCGCGACGATTATCCAGAAGACATCCACTTTCGTGTGAAATAGCGCCCTCGCCGCCTGCAGCGTGAGCAGCAGGACACCCGTGCCGATAATTCCCCAGCCGAGGCTGATCTGCAGTAGCCATGCCGCGCCCGCCCATATGCAAAAAAGGGCCCAGCCGACGACGTCCAGGAGATGGGAGCGGTCCTGATGCTCGACGAACTCGACCATCTTGTGGACGTCGGGCTTCCCGTCCGGCCCAAGCCACTCGTACAGTGCACGTTTCATCATTTCCGCCCTCCGATCCCCTTGTCATGCTATGACGCGAACTCGACGGAGTGTCAATTCGGAGATCTACTTAAGCCTCTCCGGCACTTAATCAATAATCACCGATACCACGCCGCGCGACGATCCGGGCCGGTCAGCATCCATTGCACCAGCGCCGGCAATCGCCATCGTTCTCGGTATTTTCGTTTTTTCTCCTTTCCACTCGTAAATACAACCATCAACAGCGCTTTGTTGGAAACCGGCTGCGCAAATCGTTCATCGTCCTGCAGCGCTTCGAGTACCGGATCTGCCCGCAGCAACCCGCGTTGGTAATTGAGTTCGACCGCGCGCTTCAGCGCGCGACTACCTGCTCCGTGCCCCGGATGTCGTTGCTTTTCAGTACTTTTGGAGCGATTCCTCGATTCCGCTGTGCCACAATTGCGGTTGTCGCACCGCGAGGAAATTGCCCGATGAGTCCGTTACGCCATGCGCGCCTGTATGGTGCCCTCCTGCCCGCCCTGTTCGTCCTGATCGCCTGCTCGCCACCCCCCGGGCACGACGTGATTCTACGGGGCGGCACGGTTTACGACGGCACCGGTGGCAAACGCTACGTCGCCGACATAGCGATCGACAACGACACCATCGCGGCGATCGGCGACCTGGATGATGCACGGGGAGACCTGGAGATCGATGCCGAAGGCCTCGCGGTCGCACCGGGCTTCATCAACATGCTGTCGTGGGCGAACGAATCCCTGATCGAGGACGGCCGCTCGCAGAGCGATATTCGCCAGGGGGTAACGCTCGAGGTCATGGGCGAAGGCAATTCCATGGGACCCCTGAACGCCGCGATGAAGCGGGAACTCCTCGACCGTCAGTCGGACATTCGTTACGACATAGCATGGAATACGCTCGGCGAATACCTCGAGTATCTCGAGGAGCGCGGCATCTCGCCAAACGTGGCGTCGTTTATCGGCGCCGCCACGCCGCGAAAACATGTCATCGGTTACGACGACCGCCAACCGGCGCCGGAAGAACTGGAAAAGATGCAGGAACTCGTGCGCGCCGCTATGCGGGAGGGCGCCATGGGCGTCGCGTCGTCGCTGATGTACCCGCCCGGCCTGTTTGCGGACACCGACGAGCTCGTCGCTCTTTCGAAGGCCGCCGCGGAATTCGACGGCATGTACATCTCACACCTGCGCGACGAAGGCGCTCACATGCTCGAAGCGATCGAGGAACTCATCACGATCGCGCGCGAAGCCGGTATTCGCGCGGAAATCTATCACCTGAAGTCGTCCGGCGAGCAGAACTGGCCACTGTTCGACGAAGCCGTAGAAATGATCGAAGACGCACGCGCCGAAAGCCTGCACATCACTGCAGATGTCTACACCTACCCGGCCGGCGCGACCGGGCTCAACGTCACCGTGCCGCCGTGGGTGCAGGAGGGTGGCTTCGAGGCGTCGCTCGAGCGCATGCGGGACCCGGAACTCCGCACGCGAATCATCGAGGAGATGAATACGCCTTCCGACGAATGGGAAAACATGTTCCTCCTTGCGGGATCGCTCGACAACATCCTGCTGGTCAACTTCAGGAACGACGACCTGAAACCGCTCACCGGCAAGACGCTGGCGGAAGTGGTCGAGATGCGCGGTACGAGCCCGGAAAACACCATCATGGACCTCATCGTCGAGGATGGCAGCCGCGTTGGCGCCGTGTACTTCACTCAGTCCGAGGACATCGTGCGCAGGGCGGTCGCGCTCCCGTGGGTCAGCTTCAATTCGGACGAGGCCTCGCTCGCACCCGAAGGCGTGTTCCTGAAGAGCAACCCGCACCCGCGGGCGTACGGCAGCTTTGCGCGCGTACTGGCGAAGTACGTGCGCGAAGAGAAGGTTCTTACGCTCGCGGAAGCCGTTCGCAAGTTATCCGGCCTGCCTGCAAAAAATCTGCGCCTGGATCGCCGCGGGCTCCTGAAAGAAGGCTATTACGCGGATATCGTCGTGTTCGATCCGGATAGCATCCAGGATCATGCTACGTTCGTCGAACCACACCAGTACGCCACCAGCATGCTGCACGTCTTCGTCAACGGCGAGCAGGTGCTCGCAGACGGTGAACATACCGGCGCTACGCCGGGGCGCGTCGTCCGCGG
>DATHRM010000267.1:0-3936 GCA_035465295.1 Woeseiaceae bacterium
GTATTGCCGCTGGCCGGCGGCGCTTCGACCCTGACACGGGTCAACCTGAAAGAGGTCGCGCGGCGCGCCGGGGGTGTAGACGAGTTTTTTGCCGCGACCCTGCCGCATTTTCTCGAGCTCAATTTCCGCCTTACCCAGGCCCGCATCGATTACCTTTTCGACGAGTCCGGTTTCTTCGACAGTTTCCTCGTCGAGGAGGGCTGGATCGACAAGGACCGGTTCACCGCGATGTTCGGCGTGTTCGCCATGGCCGAGGCGGTCAACCTGCTGCAGGACAAGGAAGGCCGTGAGGGCCGCTACGGATTCGACGACGCGGCGAATGCGCTGGGCCACCGGATATCTGCGAGTATCGCGGACGCCGTCCGCGACAGGCCGCTCGAAAAGGTCTGGCGCGGTCGTGCGCTGCTGCATTCACAAGCCGGGCTGAGCGACGACAGCGAAGCGACGCCCGGCGTGCGCATCCCCTACGGCACCGAGCCGGACCCGGTCAGCCATGTCCGGGCGCTGGCGCCGCACCATCAATACTATGACGCGGGAATCAGCGAGATCCTGACCGTGGACGAGAGCGTCACGAACAACCCGGAGGCGCTCGTGCAGCTGTGCAAGGGGGCCTTTGCGAGCGGCTTCCGCGAGTTCACGGTGAATGTAGCCAGCAACGATCTCGTGCGCGTTACCGGCTACATGGTGCGCCTCTCGGACATCCGCAGGTTCAACGACGGGAAGGGGTCGCGCACGAACACGACCGTCCTCGGAGCGGAAGCCGCGGACTCGACCGGGATACTCGACCGCAAGCCGCGCGTGGTGGGCAATGAACTCTATCCGGGCTACGGTCAGTAAGGTCCTCACCTACTCGATCGTGGACGGGCCCGGCAACCGGCTCGTTGTCTTCCTGCAGGGCTGCAATTTCGACTGCGCCGCCTGTCACAACCCGCACACGATCGGCGAGTGCACGCATTGCGGCGACTGCATCCCTGCCTGTCACGCCGATGCACTGTCGCTCGTCGACGGCAGGGTCGCATTCGACCCGCTGGCATGCGACCAGTGCGACGACTGCCTCGAGGCCTGCCCGATCGACGCCAATCCCATGGTGCGCGACTACAGCGTCGATGAAATCCTGGCGCTCGCCCGCGAGCACAGGCCGTTCCTGAGCGGCGTCACCGTGTCGGGCGGCGAGCCGACGCGGCAGCTGGCATTCGTGATTGCGCTGTTCGCGGCGATCAAGGCGGACGCAGCGCTCGAAGGCCTGGACTGTTTCATCGACAGCAACGGCAACCTCGGCGCGGCAGGCTGGGCGTCGGTGCTCCCGGTTACCGACGGCGTGATGCTCGATATCAAGAGCGTCGACGATTCGCTGCACCGGGAACTGACCGGCAAGGGCAACCTGAATAGCCTGCGGTCGGCCCGGCTTCTGCACGAAGCCGGCAAGCTCTACGAACTGCGCTACCTGCTCGTGCCGGGGAAGACCGACCGCGACACCGAACTGGACGGGCTTATCGATTTCGTGAAGGGGCTCGGCGGCGACGTTCGCGTCAGGTTGAATGCCTTCCGGCATCACGGCGTGCGCCCGCAGGCGCGTGCCTGGGAGCCGATGTCGGAGGCCGGCGTCGACAGGGTTGCAGCGCGCCTGCGGGCGGCGGGCATTCAGAACGTCGTCGAACCGGCGGTGTACGTTTAGCGGGTTGCAGGGCAATGAAGCAGGGCACTGAGTTTCAGGACATTACGCGGCGGCTGTACGCGGTGATATCACAGCCTGTGGGCGAGCGTGACTGGGAAAGCGTGCGACGCTTCTACCACCCGCGCGCGACGATGGTGCGCACCGGCATTGGCGAAGACGGCCAGCCATTCGTGCTCGCCATGAGCTTCGACGAGTACGTCGATAACGCCACGGCGCTGCTCGAAGGCGTCGCCTTTTCGGAAGTCGAAGTCAGCCAGGACGCGACCGTTTTCGGCAACGTCGCGCGCGTTGCGAGCATCTACGAATTCGAATACCGCACCGGCGACGAAGTCCGCCGCGGGCGCGGCGTGAACTTCTTCAACTTCGTCAACGAGGGCGCCGGCTGGAAGATCATGAACATCGTCTGGGACAACGAGCGCGACGGCGTGTCGCTTTGCGATGCCGGGCTCGCGGCGCCGGGGTCAGCCGACGGTACGCATCAGTCGCCCTGAACCCACTCGCGGGCCGATTCCATTTCGGTCTGGCGAAAATATCGCACGTCCGCAGTCGTAAACGGCTTCGCAAGTGTCGCCATCCATTTCTTGGAGGTATCCTCGCCCACGATCGCCAGGCGCCGTATGTCATTGAAGTGGGACACGTCGAATTTGAGATCCTCCCACAGCGCGGCGGGCGTTACCCCGGACAGGTCGACCACATGCACCAGCAGGTTCGTCTTGTCGTATTTTTCAATGCGGCCTTCGACGTGGGGCCTGAAAAGTTCGTAGTCCTTCTTGCCTACCGTGCCGGTAATCGTCAGTTCGAGCGCGTTTGCTCCCAGTGGATCCACGGTGATGGTCATGACGGTTCTCTCCTTTACTGCTCCCACGCAGATGATGCAAGCGGCATGCCAGTGCTGACCGGCCTTGTGGCACCGATTTACGCCGGGGATCCCGCCACAGGCTTTGTAGGACTTACAAAATGACGCACGTAATTACAGGCATGTGCGTTCTCGACGTCATTACCGTCCTGGACGATATCGGCTTTGGCGTGACGTCGGGCATTTCCTGCGGTCTCGGCATGTTCCATCCTGTCAGCGAAGAAGAAGTGAAGGCGATAAAAGCGGAGTCGCCCGGCCACTGATAAACGCGACTACGGCGAGTAGCGAAGAATTCGGCGGGCGGCCTGGTCGATGCCGTTACCGAAGGTGACGATACCCTCGTCGTGCCCGCCCATGACGGCGACGCCGTGTTCCGCAAAGCCGGTTTCCCGGTACAGCCGCTGGAACTCCCGGGCCATCCCGGGCGTGCCGAAGGCGACGTCGCGGGACGTCGTCGGAACGCGATCGATCAGTTTCCGCCACAGGTCGGCGTCGTGCACGTGAACGACGGCGCGAATATCCGGGGCGAGTGCGTAGATAGCGGCATGCGTCAGCGCCTCCGACGAGGCCTGCACCGGTCCCTCGCAGGCGACGTGGTTTGCGTCTATGTCGCACGCGGTGACCAATGCATAGTGTTGCTTGTCCGTGTGCGCGATGTGGCCCGTCTGCGTGCCGCTGATAATAAATCGCTGCGAATCGCCTTCGCGGATGCTGACGTTGCCGAAACCGACGCCGTGTTCGGCGTAATAACCGATGAGACCCTTGTCGTGGAGGCGGTTGCGCCAGGCATTGAGCCCCGCGACCGCCGCGGCCGGCAGGGCGGGCGCCTGTCGCCACTCGCATGCGTACTTTGTATAACCCTCGTCGATCACGCGGCGGTGCCGGCGCG
Source organism: Woeseiaceae bacterium (assembly GCA_035465295.1). Taxonomy (GTDB): domain Bacteria; phylum Pseudomonadota; class Gammaproteobacteria; order Steroidobacterales; family Woeseiaceae; genus UBA1847. The sequence goes on from DATHRM010000267.1 coordinate 3,421, forward strand.
CTCGGGAAAGAGACCGGCGAGCCCGCGCTCGCTCGCTTCGCACACGCCGCGTTCCGTGATGAGCCCGGTCACGAGGCGAGCCGGGGTCACGTCGAACGCGTCGTTCCTGACCGGCGAGTCTTCGGTGACGACTCGCACCTCGCGGACTTCGTCGCCGTCGAGGCCGGATACGTGCGTCACTTCGGACGCGCTGCGTTCCTCGATCGGGATGTCATGCAGCCCGTCGGCAATCGTCCAGTCGATCGTCGTCGACGGCAGCGCGACGTAGAAGGGCACGCCGTTGTCATGAGCGGCCAGCGCTTTCAGGTAGGTGCCGATCTTGTTGGCGACGTCGCCGGCGCGCGTCGTCCTGTCGGTGCCGGTGATGCAGATGTCCACGCGGCCGTGCTGCATCAGGTGCCCGCCGGCGTTGTCGACGATGACGGTGTGGGGAATGCCGCTTCGCGCGAGCTCCCACGCCGTGAGCTGGGAGCCCTGGTTCCGGGGCCGCGTCTCGTCCACCCAGACGTGGATCGG
>DATHRM010000268.1:0-8951 GCA_035465295.1 Woeseiaceae bacterium
GTCCGTATCGCGATCGCCGGAATCCAGGCCCGCGGCGCCGGTAGCGTTCTGTTGTTCGCCGGACAACAGGAACAGCCCGACCGAAGCGGGGCCGACCGTCGTGCCGACGCGGCCGAAAACGCTCTTGCCGGTGTCGTTGTCGAACAGGTGATCGGGCCGCCGGTACCCGGGGCTGGTGATATTGAAGTTCTGTTCTATGCCGTTGCCGTTGACCAGCCCGAGCGACACGTCGACGGGCCCGAAGCCCCTGCCGAACAGTAAGCCGCGATCGTAGGTAATCCCGGCAAACCGGTAGGCCATGAAGTCCTGGAAAGTCAGGCGTATCTCGCGCGGGAACATCAGGTCCGACAGCTGGAACTGGCCGAGCTGCAGCCCGACGCCCGTGCCGAACAGGTCGTCGTAACTGAACCAGGCGTCCTCGACGATCACTTCCGTGTTGGCGCCCTTCTCCGCGAAGATCATGTAAAAGTAGTAGCTGATGTGGTCGGTGAGCGGCGCGCTCGACAGCAGCTTCAGCAGGTAGGGCGCCTGGAAGTCGAGACTCGAATCCGCGACGACCTCGCCGCTGACGGGATCGATGGACTCGCCGTCGCGTGCCTGCACGAACGCCTGGGCGCGGGCGCCGAGCGGCAGCGATTTCGAGAGCGCCAGCATCTCGTCCCCGGTCGGGACCGTGTGGTCGCGCCAGTTCCCCATGCGGAAGTTCATGTCGCCGGCAAAGCGCTGGCCGAAGTCATTGAGGCGCGGATAGGCCGCGTGGCACACGTTGCAGCTCACGCCGTATTCGCGCGCGAACGCGGGCATCGCGTCCGCCGTCTCGCAGAGCGTGAAGAGTCCGGCGATGAGAAATGATACGACGGTAGTGAGGCGGGTGGGAGCTATACCGGTCATGACAACGGCTCCATGAAGTCCATGGGAGGGTTGTCATTAGGGCGCAGTCACAGAGGTTTCGCCATACGGGCATCCCCGGATCGATATGCGGAATAGCGCGAGTCCCGCGATCGCGGTTCGAGAAACGCTCCTGCGGCTACCAGGTCTTGCGGAGGCTGACCATGACGTTACGCCCGGGCGCATCGAGACCCGAGCCGTGCGCCCGGTATTGCTTGTCCAGGACGTTGTCGACACCGAGCGTGAACTGCCAGCCGCCACGGACGTCCCAGGTGCCGCGCGCGCCGAGGCTGCCCCAGCCGCTGGTGCCGTTCGGGTCGATGCGGATGTCGCCGGCGTCCCGGGCGCTCAGGCGATCCTGCTCACCGGCAAAGCGCAGCCATGCATCCAGACGAAAATCGCCGCCGGTGTCGTAGCCGACGTTCAGGCGCCCGCTCAGCGGCGGGATACGGTCGCCGGGTTCCGCGGGGGAGCCCGGCACACGCTGCTCGCTCCACGTGTAATTGAGCACGGCATTCACGCTGATCGTGTCACTGACGTAGAATCCGGCGCCGCCCTCGAAACCCCGTATCGTCGAATCGGCCGCATTCACGTTCTGCACGACGTCGCGGCCGCCGGGCGTCACGTCACCCGTCAGCACGGACGTAATGCGATCGTCGTAGTCCAGCGTGTACAGCATCAGCTCGAAGCGCGCGCGCTCGCCGGTGTAACGAACGCCGGCGTCGACCTGGATGACGCGCTCCGAGTCCAGGTCCGGGTTCGGGATATTGAAGCGGTTGCCCGGCCGGTTGCCGAGCGTGCCGAGATCGAAAACATTGGGCGCGCGAAAACCGAAGCCGGCGTTTGCAACGAGCTGCCAGTTTTCGTTCGCGTTGAATATCCAGCCGAAGTCGCCGCTCATGTCGGTTACGGCGACGGACGCGGCGACGGACACCGGCGTCTCGGGCAGCGAAACGTTCTCGTGACTGACGCGCAGCCCGCCGCTCAGGATAATGCGCTCGGTGACGTATTGCTCGGTGTTGCCGAACAGCGCGAATCGCTCGATCTCCGAGCCGTCCGGGAAGCGCGGCGTCAATGCCGTCACCTGCCCGTCGACGAGGTCTTCCTCGCTGCGCCGGCTCGAGACCTCGTCGAGATACGCCTCCACGCCGGCGACCCAGGAACCCGAATCCGACACGCGGCTGCCGCTGACCACGAGCCCGTACAGGTCGCTGCGATTCGACTCAAAGCGCCTGTCCGTCGCCTCGAAATCGCGTGACACGCGGTCGTCGTCGATGCGCTGCCAGGCGAGATCGACGTTCCAGTCCAGCCCGAGGACGCCGTCCTCGCGGCCGTACCTGCCATGCACGAACACGCGGCGGTTCGGCTTGAAGAAAAACTCCGAGGACGACGGCTCGGTCTGCCCGAAGCCGGGCACGAGTTCGTCGACGCGCGGCGTCTCGGGCTGCTCCAGGTAGTGCACGTCGAAGAGCCAGGAGCGATCCTCGTCCGGGCGCCCGGCGAGCACCCAGCGGGCGGCGCGCGATTCGTAGGCGCTCGGCCCGACCCGCTCGCCGCCGCCCGTGCGGCGGTCGCCCGTCTCGAGAAAGTCGGCGCTGAACGAAGTGGCGATGCGGCGATTGCCGGCATCGATCGTGCCGCTCAGCATCCTGCCCAGCTCGGCCGTGTCGTAAGCAGCATAAGCCTCGCCGCGATACGCGGTGTCTTCGCTGTCGAAGCGCGGCACGCGCGTAACCAGTTGCACGACGCCGCCCACCGCGTCGCTGCCGTACAGCGATGCGGGCGTCCCGCGCAGCACCTCGATGCGTTCGACCGCACCCGTCGGCACGAGCGCAAAATACTGCGTCGGCGCGCTGCGGAAGATGGCGTTGTTCAGGCGCATGCCGTCGACGAGATGCAGGATCGACGAGCCCTTGAGGCCGCGGATGACCGGCGCGCCCTGCCCCGGCGTGGTCTGCTGCAGGTAGACGCCGACCTCGATGGCCAGCGCGTCAGTGACGAGTTTCTGGTCGCGAGCGGATGCCCCGTCCACGAGCGTCAGGCCCGAGGAGACTTCGGCGATGCTGACGGTCCGGCGCGTGGCCGTGACGAGGATCTCGTCGAGCCGTTCCTGCTCCGCGGAGACGTCGGCACAGGCCAGGGTGCCCAGCAGCACCGGGATAAGCGTCCTTGCTTTGGTCATGGGTTAACGCAGGCTTGAAATCAATACGAGGAGGATGGCGAGCGGTGCCGCGAAACGGATGAGGAAGTACCAGGCCTGGGCAACCGCCGGGCTCGGGAACCTAAGTTCGTTGTCGAGGTGCTCCTTTTTGAGTCGCCAGCCGACGAACACGGCAATGAGAATTCCGCCGAGCGGCATCAGGATGTTGGCCGTGAAGTAGTCGATGAGGCCGAAGAACGTCATCTCCTCGAACACCTCGAACATTCCCAGCGGCCGTATGTGCGACCAGATATTGAAGGAGAACACGCTCAGCATGCCGATCGCCCAGCCGATGAAGCCGAAAATGAAACAGGCCTTGACGCGCGACATGGCCCACTTGTCCTCGGCGTAACGGATGATCGGCTCGATGATGGCGATGATGGACGTGAGTCCCGCGAACGCCAGCAGCAGGAAAAACAGCGCGCCGAAGACCTGGCCGCCGGGCATGCTCGCGAACGCGGTGGGCAGGGTCGTGAAAATCAGCCCGGGCCCCTCTGCCGGGTCGAGGCCGTTCGCGAACACGATAGGGAAGATCATGATTCCGGCGAGTATCGCGATCAGCGTGTCTGCGCTGGCGATGATCACCGCGGCCTTCGTCAGCGAAATGTTCTTCGGCACGTAAGACCCGTAGGCCATCATCAGGCCGATCGCCACGCCGATGGAAAAGAACGCCTGGCCGATGGCCACCAGCACGGTATTCGGCGTGATCTTGCTGAAGTCGGTGCTGAACAGGAACTCGAGACCCGCTTTCAGGTCGCCGGCGACCATTGCGTAGCCGATCATCACCAGCAGCATTATGAAGAGCGCCGGCATCAGCACCTTCACCGTGCGCTCGATGCCACCGTGCAGCCCGCGCCCCACGATAAAAAGCGAAATGAGCATGAAGACGGTGTGCCACAACGTCATCGTCGCCGGGCTGTCCTTCAGCTCCTCGAACTGCTGGGCGACCTCGGCCATCGTCGAGCCGCCGAAGCCGGTTGCCGCCTTGATGATGTAGGCGAGCGTCCAGCCGGCAATGACGCTGTAATACGTGGCGATGAGGAAGCCCGCGATGACGCCCATCCAGCCCACGATGGACCACGACGTCGAACGCCCGGAATCCTCGGCCACCATGCGCGTGGCGACGGGCGGGCTGTGGCCGCCCATGCGGCCGATCAGGAGTTCGCCGATCAGGATCGGTATGGCAATGATGGCAACGCACAACAGGTAGACCAGCACGAACGCGCCGCCGCCGCTGACGCCGACGACGTAGGGGAATTTCCAGATATTGCCGAGCCCGACGGCAGCTCCGATTGCCGCCAGGATGAACACGATTTCCGATGACCAGGTATGGGCACTGTCCGACGAAGCCGGTAAAGCCATCCCCCCACTCCTTGTTCTTGCGCTTGGTTGCCGGAATACTAGCAGGGCTCAGGCGGAACGACGACAATAAGCGTTCCTGGGGAGCACATTGCATAATGCGGGCACACAGGCTCTACCGACCGACGCCAGCCTCGTCGAGGCGCTGCTGCGTGCGGATGCGTTTCCCCACCCTGCCAATGACATCGAACTCATGGAGACGCACATCTCCTGGGTCGTTCTCGCGGGTAACTACGCCTACAAGATCAAGAAGCCGGTCGTCCTCGACTTCCTGGATTTCGGCACGCTTGCGAAACGCCGGCACTTCTGCGAGGAAGAGCTGCGCCTGAACCGGCCGTGGGCGCCCGAGCTGTACCTGGACGTCGTGGCGATCACGGGGCCGGCGGCCGAACCCGTGATCGGCGGCGACGGCGAGGCGCTGGAATACGCGGTCAGGATGCTGCGTTTCGACCAGGACCTGAGACTCGACCGCCAGCTTGCCGGCGGCCTGCTCACTGTTGGGGACATGAAAGAACTCGGGCAGGCCATCGCGGCGCGCCATGCCGAGGCCGGGAGACCGGACACCGCGCAACGCGAACACCTGGTCGGCCAGGCAATCCACTACTTCCGGGAAAACTTCGATCACCTCGGCGACATCATCGAAAACGACGAGTTTCGTTTCCTGCAGGAGTGGACCGAACGTGAACTCGAAGAGCACGAAACCACGTTGTGGCAGCGTTTCGACGACGGTTTCGTGCGCGACTGCCACGGCGACCTGCACCTCGGCAATCTCGTGCGCCTGCCGTCGGGCATCACGACCTTCGACTGCATCGAGTTCAATCCCGACCTGCGCAACACGGACGTGTTCGCCGACGTCGGTTTCCTGGTCATGGACCTCACGGAGAAAGGCCACCCCGAGCTGGCGGCGCACTTCCTGAACCGCTATCTCGAGCGCAGCGGCGACTACGAGGGCGCCGTATTGCTGGACCTCTACTTCGTTTATCGCTGTCTCGTGCGCGCCAAGGTGGCGGCGATACGCAGCCGCGAGCGCGACGAGGACGACGAGCGAGCCGCCGATATCGCGGAAGCCCGCGACTACTCTGCGATGGCGCGCCGCCAGGCCACGAAAGGCGAGCCGGTGCTCGTCGTCATGCACGGCCTGTCGGGTTCCGGGAAGACCTGGCTGTCCGAACGGTTGATGGCGGCGCTACCGGCCATACGCGTGCGCTCGGACATAGAGCGCAAACGGCTGTTCGGCCTCGACGAAACCGCCGACAGCGAGTCCGGCATCGGCACCGGCATCTACTCGCCCTCGGCAAGTACAGAGACGTACGAGCGGCTGTTTACGCTCGCGGACAGTCTGCTGGCCGAGGGGCACAACGTGATCCTCGATGCCGCGTTCCTGAAGAAAAAACAGAGGGTATCTGCCCGGAGCGTCGCATCGAGCCTCGGCGTCGAGTCGGTGCTGGTCAGCGCGGAAGCGCCGGCGGACGTACTGAGATCGCGAATCGAAGAGCGTGCAACGCTCAAGGACGAAGCCTCGGAGGCCGACATCGCGGTACTCGAGCACCAGCTGGCGTCGGCTGCACCGATCAGTCGCAACGAGGCAGCCATCAGCGTAGACACGAGCGCGGATATCGACGTAGACGATCTCGCAGCTTCGATCCGGGCGCGCAGCAATCCCTAGTTGTTGCGCCCGGCGGCTACCTGACCCGGTGGCCGAAGGCGTCCCAGACTTCCACCTCGCCGTAGCCGAGCGAACGGACCTTGTCCTCGACCTGTGCGAGATCGCCGACCACGACCCAGGTCAGCCTGTCGGGGTCGATCACGCTCTGCGCTCGCTGGTTGACGGCGTCGGTCGTGACCGCGTCGATACGATCGGCGAGTGTCTCCGCGTAATCGAACGGCAGGCCGTAACTGTCGGATGTCATGATGCTCGCGAGGAATCCGCGGTTGGTCGAGAACGTGCCGGGCAGCGAGCGCGTGCGGTTGATCTTCACTCGCGACACCTCGGTCTCCGTTGCCGGCCGTGTCGTCACGAACTCTTCGAATTCCTTCATGATCTCCTGCATGCTTTCCATCGTCTTGTCGGTCTGCACGCTGCCGCTCACGGCGAGGTACTGGTCGCCGCTGGTGTTCTGCTGGATGCCGGAACGCATGCCGTAGGACCAGTGCTTGTCCTCGCGCAGGTTCATGTTGATGCGCGCCTCGAAGCCGTCGCCGAACACACCGTTCATGATGTAGAGCTCGGTTGACGTCGCGGGATCGTAAGGCGGCAGCGCGTGGCCGGCGTAGATCGTGCTCTGCGGCGCCTCGGGGTGATTCACCAGGATGACGCGGGGGCCCGCGGATTTAGCGTCGCCGATCGGCTTGCGTGCCGAATCCGCGTCCTGCCGCCATTTGCCGAAAGCGCGTTCGACGACCTTCGTCGCCTCCTCGATCCCGATGTCGCCGATCATGAACACCGTCATGTTGTCCGGCGTGATCTCGCGGCCGTGAAAGTCGACCAGCAGGTCCCGGTCAACCTGCGCGACCAGCTCCGGCGTCCATACCGAGCCCATCGGGCTGTCGCTGCCGTAGATTGCGCGCTCGAACAGGCTGCCCGCGGCGCTCGACGGCGACTTCTCGAGTGTCGAGAGCCAGGCGGCGATCTGCTGCTTCAGCTTGTTCAGCTCGTCGTCCGGGTACGTCGGATTGCGCAGCACCTCGGCCGCGAGCTCCATGGACTCGTCGAGCTTGCTGTGCAGGATCCGATAACCGAACGAGCTTTCTTCCGTGCCGGCCTGCAGCTGGCCGCTCATCGCAATCGCGTCCTTCGCCGCGGCGAGTTCGTGCGCGTCGTATTTCTTCGTGCCCTTGTCCATCAGGGACATGGCGAAGCTCGCAAGTCCGGGGGCCTCGGGCGGGCTCGCCGTGCTGCCGGCGCCGATACGAATCGACACGTCGACGATCGGCAGCGTGTCGCGCGTTGCGACGACGACGCGCATGCCGTTGTCCAGCGTCGCGGTTTCGATGCCGGGAAACGTGATGTTCGCGTCGGCCGACACCTCGGGGATCGTCGAGCGGTCCACCTCGGGCTCCGCCTCCTGGTATTCCGGGAACGGAAGAACCGTTAGCTCGTAGTAGCCGCGGGTCAGCCAGCGATTCGCGGTTTCCCTGAGTTCGGACGGCGTGGCTGCGTTGAGCCACGCGAGCTCCTTGTTGATGTACAGCGGGTCGTCCGAGTACAGGTAACCTTCGGCCAGCACTCGGCCGATCGCGGACGTTCGCTCCAGCGCGCCGATCATGTACATGTTCACGCCGAGCTTGGCGTTCTCGACGATCTTTTTGTCCGGGCCTTCGTCGAGGTACTCCGCGACGATGCGGTCGACGATCGGCATGACGTCGTCGTACGTGACGCCGGGTTTCAGGTCGATCGTGAGCGTGTACTCGCCGCTCAGCACGCGGCCGTAGGCGCTGCCGCGTACGTTTGTCGCGAGCTGCAGGTCGTCGACAAGGGTTTTCTGCAGCGGCGAGTTCTTGTTGCCGACCAGCGATTCGTTGACGAGGTACATCAGGGTCGTGTCGCGGTCGTTGAGCCCGGGCAGCGCCCAGACCCGCGTGATCCGCGTCTGGCCGACGCGGTCGTACATCGTCTCCCTGCGGTTCTCCGGCAGGTTCGGGACCCACTTTTTCGGGTACACGAGCGGCACGCCCGCCGGTGCCTCGCTGAAGTAACGGGTGACCTTCTGCTTCGCGGTGTCGACGTCGATGTCGCCCGCCAGCACCAGCACCACGTTGGAGGCGCCGTAATAGGTATCGAACCACTCGTGCACGTCCTCGAGCGACGCGTTATCGAGGTCCTCCATGGAGCCGATGATCGAATGCCGGTACGGGTGATCGACCGGGTACAGCCCCGCACGGATGCGGTCGCCCATCTCTGCATACGGCCGGTTCTCGCGCTGGCGTTTCTCGTTCTTGACGACGCCGCGCTGCTCGTCGAGCGCTTCCTGCGTGATGGCGCCGAGCAGGTAGCTCATGCGGTCGCTCTCCATCCACAGCGCCATGTCGAGCGCGCCCGTCGGCACGGTCGCATAGTAATTGGTGCGGTCTTCGGAGGTCGTGCCGTTCATGCCCGTGGCACCGGCGTCCATGAACGGCGAAAAGTACTCGCCCTCGCGGTTCTCGGTGCCCTGGAACATCAGGTGCTCGAACAGGTGCGCAAAACCGGTCTTGCCGTCCGGCTCGTCCTTGGAGCCGACGCCGTACCACATGCCGACGAACACGGTCGGGGTGGAGCGATCCGTGTGCACGATCACGGTGAGGCCGTTCTCCAGCCGGAACATCTCGTAGGGGATATTGACCTGGGTCGCGACTTCGTCGTCAGCCGCGTGCGCGGCCGCAGACAGCGCAAGCAACACCAGCCATAGCGTCAGTAATTTTCGTGTCAGCTCCACCTGGGGACTCCTGTCAATCAGCATAATCTGCGCTATTTGCATCATCTTCGGCGCAAATAGGGGCAGATTCATAGATTTTCCTGCACAAT
>DATHRM010000269.1:0-9692 GCA_035465295.1 Woeseiaceae bacterium
TGCCGCGCGAATTGCGTTCCGCCGCCCGCTCGGCACCACCGGCACCATCGTCTGGTGGACCGCGGACGATACCGCCATTGCGGACAGGGATTACATTCCCCTGGAGCAACCGGTCATCGCGTTCGCCTCGGGCGAAGAAGCGGAGACGCTGCACGTGCCGCTCATCAACGACGGGCTGCCGGAACCGAGGGAGACGTTCCATGTCTATCTCGGGCAACGTAACCCGCAGTCGGGTCAGCTCGAGCCGATTGCGCGGGTTCGCGTCGACGTCAACGACGACGACTGACCTCCGGAAAACCGCAACAAGGGGTAACGATAAATGCGCCTGTTCGTATCGGCGATTCTCGGCCTGATGGCAGCGGCTGCCGCCGCTTCGCCGGGGGACGCGGTAGAAAGCCGCGTCGAGTCCATACTCGGAAACATGACGCTCGAAGAAAAGATCGACCTCATCGCAGGCGTCGACTTTTTCTACCTGCGCGGCGTGCCGCGGCTCGGCGTGCCGCGGCTGAAAATGGCCGACGGACCGATGGGCGTTCGCAACGACGGCCCGGCGACGGCCTTCGGCGGCGGTATCGCGTTGGCTGCCACGTGGAATACGGAACTGGCCGAACGTATCGGCGCCGAATTCGGCCGCGACGCGCGTGCAAAAGGTGCGCATTTCCTGCTCGCACCCGGCGTCAATATCTACCGCGCGCCGATCGCGGCACGCAACTTCGAATATTTCGGCGAAGACCCGTTCCTCGCGGCGCGCATCGCCGTGAGCTTCATCGACGGGGTGCAAAGCCAGGGCGTAGCGGCCACGATCAAGCACTTCGTGGCCAACAACTCCGAGTTCGACCGCAACAACACCGATTCGATCGTGGGCGAGCGCGCTCTCCGCGAAATCTACCTCCCCGCCTTCGAGGCGGCCGTGAAAGAAGCCGGGGTTGCAGCGATCATGGACGGTTACAACCTGACCAACGGCCTCTACATGTCGCAGCACGGGTACCTCAACGTCGACGTGGCGAAGCAGGAGTGGGGATTCGATGGTGTCATCATGTCCGACTGGATAGCCACGTACGACGCGATCGGCGCGGCCAATGGCGGGCTGGATATCGAAATGCCCTCCGGCACCCACTTCAACCGGGAAACACTGCTGCCCGCGATCGAATCGGGCGCGGTCAGCATGGCAACGCTCGATGACAAGGTGCGGCGGATACTGCGGGTAGCGGTGAGGTTCGGCTGGCTCGACCGCGAGCAACTCGACCTGTCCATACCGCGCTACAACGTTGACGCCCGCGACGCCGCGCTGCAGGGCGCACGCGAGGGCATCGTGCTGCTCAGGAACGAAAACGCGTTGCTGCCGCTCGATTCCGGCAGCATCGATTCGATACTCGTTGTCGGCCCGAACGCACACCCTGCGGTGACGGGCGGCGGCGGCAGCTCCAAAGTCGAGCCGTTTAACGCCGTGAGCATTCTCGAGGGCCTTGCCGATATTGCGGGCAAGGACATAACGGTCGCTTACGCGCCGGGTTTGCCGTCCCTCGACGCAATGGTGCACGGGACGGAGTTCACCACGACGGCCGATGGCGGCACGCCCGGTCTCCGCGCGGAATATTTCGCCACCGAGGATCTTTCCGGCGAACCCGTAGTGACGCGCGTCGAGACGGGAGTCGCAACAGGTTCCGGCAGGGGAGCGTCGCCCTACCCGGAGGGGACCCTGTCCGAGCGATGGACGGGCTTCTATACCGCCGCCGAAACGGGCGCATACGATTTCTTCGTGCCGGCGTCGGGTGACGGCGGAGGCTTCTACCGCCTGTACGTGGACGGCGAAGTCGTGCTGGACAACTGGTCCCTGAACAAGGCCATCGTCGATTACGTGACGCTCGAACTCGATAGCGGCACTCACGAAATTGTCCTCGAACATCACGGGCGACAGAAATGGCCCGGCGCGCGGCTGCAGCTCGGAATCTCGCGTCACGGCGACCGCGTCAGCGCCGCGGCCAGGGAACTGGCGACCAGTGTCGATGCAGTCGTGGTCGCGGCGGGCTTCGACGCATCAACCGAATCCGAGGGCGCCGACCGCACGTTCCGCCTGCCGCCGGGACAGGACGAACTGATCAGGGCGATGGCTGCCGCAAACGAGCGGACCGTCGTCGTGATGACGTCGGGCGGTGCCGTCGACATGACGGGCTGGCTGGACCGGGTGCCGGCGTTGCTGCAGGCCTGGTTTCCCGGCCAGGCCGGCGGCACGGCCATCGCCGAGATACTGCTGGGCGAAACCAACCCCTCCGGACGACTGCCGGCGACCTTCGAGCGCCGCTGGGAAGACAACCCGGCCTACGACCATTACTATCCGGAGCCGGGCACGAACAGGATTATCTACGAGGACGGGATTTTCGTCGGCTACCGGGGCTTCGAGCAACGTGGTATCGCCCCGCTTTTTCCTTTCGGTCACGGCCTCTCCTACACGACGTTCGAATACCGCGATCTCGAGGTTTCTCCGCAAGAGACCGCCGATGGCAACGTAGAGGTATCGTTCAGCCTGTCGAACACCGGTGACCGTGCCGGGGCGGAGGTGGCGCAGGTTTACGTCGCAGACCCGCACGCCGAGGTACCGCGACCGCCCAAAGAGCTGAAGGGTTTCGTCAAGGTGCGCCTGGCTCCCGGCGAAACCCGGCGCGTGACCGCCGAACTGGACCGGCGTTCCTTCGCATACTACGACGTCGACCGCCAAGACTGGACCGTCACGCCGGGCGAATTCGAGATCCTCGTCGGCCGCTCCAGCAAGGACATCGAGTTGCGGCGGAAACTCACGGTTACAAAGTAAGTCCCGCGCTGTTGTAAACTCGTGGGCAAATCGGCAGGACGACTGCGATGAACCTGTTCACCAAGCTGCACGGACGCCGGGAACCGCCCGGGCTCGAATGGCAGATACTGAGGAAGCTGCCGACGGTCACGCTCGCCGGGCTGATGATGCCCGTGGCGCTCGCCGTCCTGGTTCGGATACTGCCCCACGAACCGGGCGCCAGTTTTGCGAAGCACGTCAAGTCAGTGGACATATTCGCTATCGCCGCTGCGATAACGATTTTCACGGCGATATTTACGGTCGCCATCGGCTGCATCATTGTCTACATAATGAAAGGTCCCGCCTATGTCGCGGATGCCTATCCGTTGCAGCACGCAGACCGTCCCGCAAGGGGTCCAGCCGTAAATGCGGAACCCGGCGATCGCTAAACGCCGCCCGGCGGCTTGCAAAAAATTCCCGGAAAACTTAGGGTTATAGTTGGGTGTGCCTGTCTGCTCCCATGCAGCCGAGGCGCTGTTAACCCTTGTTAAATCCACATGAAGGAGGCAACGATGGGAATGTTAGACAAGTTGTTCGGCAGCAAGAATGACTATCCTCCTCTGCCCGCCGACAACGAAGCCAAAGCAAAACTGGACGCGGTCAAACCCGAGCTCGAGGAGCTGGCAAACAAGGTCCACGACAACCTGGAAGTCGTTCCCGGCGAACACGAAGCGTATGTCTACCTCGGTAAGCCGCCGAAGCGCTTCGGCATCGCCTGGTTGCACGACGGCAAGGTGGATGGCCTGAACGAGCTGGTGCAGGATCACAAATTGTCGCAGCCGCAGGTCCAGGCGCTGATCGGCAAACTGAGTGAAGCGTATGAACACGCCAACGAGGCGCCGCGCTACTCCACCGAGGTCGCAGGCAAACAGGTGACGGTCATCCCGTCAAGCGGACTTGGGAAAGAAGTCCACCAGATCATCGAAGGCGCGATCCACTGACGTCTTGATTGCCCCGTCCGGCCCTGGCGACCGGAACAAAAGGGGCTCGCGGCGGAGCGCGGCGTCAGGCAGCTCGATCAACCGGCGGGTCCGGCCCCTGGGCCTGGACCCGGTCCGGTTGCGTGTCGGCTGTATGCAGCACGCCGACCGTCGCAACATTCTTCTCGAGGTTGCTACTCCCGCAGCCCGCCCCCCGCATACGTAGAACCCACAATCGGAATAGCGCATCTCCGCCCATACGTGCAGTAATCCGGACACGCTGAGACCGGGACTACTGCACAGGAGAGCGGCATCTCACCGCGGAAACTCAAACTCGCCCTGGCGGTACTGGTAATAGTGCCGGTGGCGGTGTTTGCCTCCTGGGCAGTCACGGAGATCATGGTCCAGCAGACTGCCGGCGAGCCCTTTTGCGGCAGCTGCCACACCATGAGTCCGATGGTGTCGGCATACCAGCGCGACATTCACGGCGGTGCGGGCAGCGAAGGGGTGAAGGCCAAGTGCACCCACTGCCACGTGCCGCACGACAATCCCGTTACCTATATGTTCATGAAGAGCCGCTTCGGACTGCACGATGCCTGGGCTCAACTGACCTACGACCTCGACGCGATCGACTGGCAGGCGAAACGCGGCCACAGCGAAGACTACGTTTTCGACTCGGGTTGCCTGCAGTGCCACAAGGACCTGCAGCGAGCCAGTGAATCCAGCGCCGTGAGCTTCGTTGCTCACCGGCCGTACTTCCTCGGCACGACCTCCAGCCAGTGCGTGTCCTGTCACGATCGGGTCGGCCACAAGAACCTAAGCGAACAGCTCGCCAGGGCGAGTAAGGGAGAGTAGTCGCGATGGATATCATCAAAAAGCTATCAGCCATTCTCATCATGACTGCGTGCAGTAGCGGTCTCGCACAGGAGCCCGGTGCGGTCATGGACAAGGACGCCGGCGACCTGAGCAGCATCAAGACTATCGCGGTAACTCGCGGCCTGACGGAATCGGGCAAGAACTGTATCGGCTGCCATCGGGATATCGACCCCGGCATCGTCAGCGACTGGAAGCAGAGTCGCCACGGCCATGTCGGTGTGTCCTGCATAGATTGCCACGCCGTCCCCGCCGACTCGCCCATGGCCGTGCAGCATGAGGACGTGTTCGACATGGATGATTACGACACCTCTCTGCTGGACCGTGACGTGCTCGTATCCGCGCTCGTCCCGCCGAGCACCTGCGCAAGCTGCCACGCGGTCGAGCACGAGCAGTTCGCGGCGAGCGGCCATTTCCGTTCGTATCACCAGATCGTCCCCAAGGACAATCTGCATGCTCTCGTCGAAGTGCACGAAGGCCGCAATATCCCGGAGCTGATGACGGCGCCGAAAGAGACCGGCTGCATGCAATGCCACGGCACGGAGATCGAGCTGGACGAGAACGGGCGACCGACCCCCGCTACCTGGCCCAATGCCGGTATGGGCAACGTCTACCCGAACGAGAGCACCGGCAACTGCAGCGCCTGCCACACGCGGCACAAGTTCTCGCTGGCCGAAGCCCGCAAACCGTTCGCGTGCGCGTCGTGTCACCTCGGTCCGGACCATCCGGATATCGAAATCTTCGAAAACTCGAAACACGGCCACGTGTACAACACGCAGGGCGACGATTGGACCTGGGATACGGCTCCGGGTGCCTGGGAGCCGGGCGATTACCGCGCGCCGACCTGCGCGACCTGCCATATGAGCGGCATCGGCGACCTGCTGACGACCCACAACATCTCCGAACGCCTGTACTGGAACGGCTGGGCAAAGCGCTCCGAGATGCGTAATTCGACGGACCCGATGAGCCCGCTGCTCGGCAACGGCCCGGCAGGCCGCGAGAAGATGAAACAGGTCTGCAGTTCCTGCCACGGCACGCTGCACACGGACGGCTTCTTCGAGCAGGCCGACAAGGCGGTCAGGCTGTACAACGTCGGCTACTACGATCCGGCCAGCAAGATGCTGGACGAACTCGGCGAGAAAGGACTGCTCAAGGACAACCCGTGGACGGACGAATTCCAGATCGTGTTCTATCACCTCTGGCATCACGAAGGGCGCCGCGCCCGCCAGGGCGCATTGATGGGCGCGCCCGACTATGCCCACTGGCACGGTTTCTTCGAGCTGCAGCAGGATCTCTACAAGCTCGAGGAAATCTACGCGAAACGGCTCGAAACCGGGAAGATCGAATAGCCGCCTGAACCAGGCCCTGCCTGGTACCCGCCCGCCCCCGCAAGGGGCGGGCGAAATCATTACGTATGTAACCAATCGCGCTAACGCGCTAGAATCCTGCGCCCTGACCGGCAAACCGAACCTGATTCAGAATGGAGAACCCCATGCGGACCGTAATCATTACCACGCTTTTCGCACTCCTGGCGACGACCGCCGCCGCCGATACGCGCCTTCTCAGGTTCCCTGACCTTCACGGCGATACCGTCGTTTTCACTTATGCCGGCGATTTATGGCTCGCCGGTACGGACGGCAGCAATGTCCGCAGGCTGACCTCCCACCCGGGCCAGGAACTGTTTGCACGATTTTCGCCGGATGGCCGGCATATCGCCTTCACCGGCCAGTACGACGGCAGCGAACAGGTGTATGTCGTGCCCGTCACCGGGGGCGAACCGAAACGGCTGACGTGGTACCCGTCCCAAGGTCCGCTGCCGGACCGCTGGGGTTACGACCACCAGGTCTATGGCTGGACGCCCGATGGCGACGCCGTGCTGTTTCGTTCGCTGCGCGAGGGCTTCAGCCTGACGGGTTCGCGACTGTACACGGTGAAGCTGACGGGCGGTCTCCCGGAGCCGCTGCCGATGAGCCTGTCCGGCGCCGGCTCGCTGTCCCCTGACGGCGAACGTATCCTCTTCTCGCCGCTTTTCCGCGACTTCCGCACCTGGAAGCGGTACGAGGGCGGCTGGGCGCAGGACCTGTTCATCTTCGAGCTCGACGGCTCGGGGTCGCGCAATATAACCGACCACGTTCGCACCGATCGCGATCCGATGTGGATGCAGGAAGGTATCTTCTTCGTGTCCGACCGGGACGACTATCTCAATATCTACAAATACGATGACGGGCAGACGACGCAGCTCACCCACTACCAAGGCCGCGACGTTCGCTGGGCAAGTGACGACGGTGCCCACCGCATCGTGTACGAGCTGGACGGCGCCCTGCACATCCTCGACGTCCGCACGGGCAACGACCGCGCACTGACCATCACCGTCCCGGCCGACACCGGATTCAAACTCGGCGAACTGGTGAAGATAGCCGGGAATCTCGAAGGATTCGACGTCAGCCCGAACGGCGAGCGTGTGCTGGTGGCCGCAAGGGGCGAGGTTTTCTCGGTGCCGGTCGAGCACGGCGTTTCCCGCAACCTGACCAACAGCGCCGGCGCGCATGAACGGGAGGTCGCCTGGTCGCCCGCGGGCAATCGCGTCGCGTGGATTTCCGACGCCAGCGGCGAAGAGGAACTCTACCTGGCCGACCATCTCGGCAAGGAAGGCGCGAGGCGCGTAACTGCCGATTCATCGACACGGCTCTACAGCCCGGTATTTTCGCCGGACGGCGGCAAGATCGCATACGGCGACTCGGAAGCGAGGATCTTTGTCGTCGACAGCGACGGCGGTAACAAGCGGCAGGTGGCCGACGACCCCGGATTTCCGCAGCACGATTTCTCGTGGTCGCCGGATTCGCGCTGGCTCGCCTATTCGATGGAAGACCCGAACGGCTATCGCTCCCTTTATATCTGGGACAGCCGATCCGGCAAGTCGCGACGCATCACCGCCGAGATGTTCAGCGAATACAACCCCGTATTCGCGCCGGGCGGTGGCCAGCTGTACTTCCTTTCGGACCGGATGTTCACGCCGCAGCTCGACCTCCTGGAATGGAACTACGCAAACAACCGCCAGACCGGCGTGTATGCAATGCTCCTGACCGCCTCGGCCGAGAACCCGTTTGCGCCGCGCAACCTGGAAGGCCTGCCTGAGAAAGACAACGACGCCGATAACGGCAAGAAGGAAGACGGCGACGCGCCGAAGGTCGAAATCGATTTCGACGGCCTTGCCACCCGCGTCGCCCGCGCTCCGATCGACTTCGACAATCTGGGCGGCCTGTCCGCAACCGACGAACACCTGTTGTTCGTCGGCGCCCCGGCATTCTATTACGGTCGCGACATCGAGCCGGGTGCAGAGCTGCGTGCGTACTCTTTCGAGGATCGCGAGGTCTTCCCCATTACGAACAAGGTGTCCGGCTATGCGCTCGCGGCCGCTTCGAAACAGGTCATCGTGAACCAGGAAGGCGCGCTGAATCGCTTCGACGTCAAGAAAGACGAACAGGAAGCGAAGAAAGCCGATCTCGACACCCTGACGGCAAGGCGCGTCCGTGCCCAGGAGTACGCACAGATCTTCGACGAGGTCTGGCGCCGTTTTCGCGACCACTTCTACGTCCGGAACATGCACGGCTACGACTGGGTTGCGTTGCGCGATCGCTACCGGCCGTTGCTCGAGCACGTCGCGCACCGCGCAGACCTCAATTACCTGATCGGCGAAATGATCGCGGAACTGAACGTGGGTCACGCCTATATCGCGGGCGGCGACGTAGCCAGTACCGAGCGATCGAACGATGCCCTGCTCGGCGCGACATTCGAACTCGACGACAAGGCCGGTCTGTACCGGATCGGCGCCATCTACTCCGGCCAGAACCAGGAAGACAAGTACCGCTCGCCGCTGACCGAGCCGGGCATCGACGCCCGGCCCGGCGACTATGTGCTCGCAATCAACGGGCGCGCGCTGAGCGCCGGCATCAACCCGTACTCGCTCCTCAAGGGACAGGGCGGACGGTTGCTGGAACTGACGCTTGCCGGCAACGCGCGCGACAAGGATCGCCGCACCGTGCTCGTCAACCCGATCGCCAGCGAGAACGACCTGCTTTACCTGCGCTGGGTGGAGAAAAACCGTGCACGCGTGACGCGCGAAACCGACGGCAGGGTCGGCTACCTGCATATCCCGGACATGGGTCCGGCCGGTATCTACGAATTCACCAAGTGGTTCTATGGCCAGGTCAGGAAACAGGGCATGATCATCGACGTGCGCGGCAACGGCGGCGGCAACGTTTCGCAGATGATCATCAACCGGCTTGCGCGCGAGCTCGTATTCATGGGCTACGACCGCGGCGTCGACAACCTGGACACGTATCCCAACGTCGTCTTCACGGGCCCGCTCGTCGCCCTCCTGGACGAGGATTCCGCATCGGACGGCGACATCTTTCCGGCGGCATTCAAAGCCCTCGAGCTCGGCCCGCTGATCGGCAAACGGAGCTGGGGCGGTATTATCGGCATCACCAACCTCGGACCGCTAATGGACGGCGGCACGGTATTCGTACCGCAATTCGCGACCGCGTCGGCGGAAGGCCAGTGGGCAATCGAGGGTGTCGGTGTCGAACCGGACATAGAGGTCGATAACCCGCCCGAGGCCATGCTGCGAGGCGAAGATCCGCAGCTCGAGCGCGCCATCGAAGAAGCTTTGCAGCGGCTGCGCACCAACCCGGGCACGCTGCCGCCACGACCCGCAGACCCGGTCAAGACGCCCGCGGGCGGGTCGTTGTAATGCTCTGGAAACAGGAACACGACGCCGAGCGGCTGCAGCAGACAATGCAGGGCTCGCTGCTGGAGCACCTGGGTCTCACGATCGAAGGCATCGGCGACGACTGGATATCGGTACGGATGCCGGTCGACAAGCGCACGATCCAGCCCTACGGCATCCTTCATGGCGGCGCCTCGGTCGCGCTGGCCGAGTCGCTCGGCAGCCTTGCCTCGATCCTGTGCATCGAGGATCCCTCGACGCACACGCCGGTGGGCGTCGAGATCAATGCCAATCACCTGCGGCCGGTTCCCGAGGGCCGCTACGTGATTGGCACCCTGTCACC
>DATHRM010000270.1:0-47637 GCA_035465295.1 Woeseiaceae bacterium
GCCGTTACGAGGATCAGTTTGCCGTTTTTCCGGTCGCCGTTCGATTTGATGAAGTCGGCGCTGATCTTCGCCTTGTCGTGACCGTAGGGAATCAGCGCGTCGGCCGGGATGTCGAGCTTTGCGCCGATCTCCTGGATGGGAAGCATTTTTGCCGCTCGAGCAATCTCGATATCCGATTTGACCGTCACTGTGCACCTCGATGAATCCGCAGCCGTGGCAAGTGGCTGAGGATTCTATCGAAAAGCGACAGAGCCGTCAGGCGACACTCAGGGTCCGGGGACCACCTGGAAGATTCGGCCCGAGCCGATGTCCGCGAGGTACAACTCGCCATCGAGATCCTGGGCAAAGGTGACGATCGAGAGGTCCGTGTCCAGGAATACCTCCGGCTCGACGAACGACGAACTGTCGGCGACGATGCCGAACACGATGCCGCTGCCGAAATCGCCGAACACGTACCAGCCCTGCAGGTCGGGTATCGCTGCACCGCGGTAGACGTACCCGCCCGTGATGGAGTTACCCAGGGCCCGGCCGTACTCGGTAACCGGATCGATGGAATCGGTGTCGCAGTCCGCCGGCGGTTCGAAACAATGGGCACCTTCGCGGTCGTCCCAGCCGTAATCGCCGCCGGCCGTGATCACGTCGACTTCTTCCCATGCGTTCTGGCCGACGTCGCCTAGCCACAGATCGCCCGTCGCGCTGTCGAAGCTGAAGCGCCACGGATTGCGCAGGCCGTAGGCGTAAATTTCAGGGCAGGGTTCCGTGCCGCCGAAGCCCTGCGCGCAAAGATCCGGGGTCGGGAAGGGATTGTCCGGCGGAATCTGGTAGGGCGCGAGGCCGTCGACGTCGATGCGCAGCATTGCGCCGAGCACATTGCTCAGGTTTTGCGCGTTTTCGCCGGGATCGCCGGCGCCACCCCCGTCGCCGAAGCCGATATACAGGTAGCCGTCCGGCCCGAAGGCGATATTGCCGCCGTTGTGATTGATATCTGGCTGCGGCACCAGCATCAGCGGCTCCTCCGATGCGGGGTCGAGCGATGCGCCGCCGTCGTCGCTGCGGAACCGGGAGACGACGGATATGAGCTGGCTGTCGGGCGCCGTGTAGGACACGTAGACCTCGGGCGTCGCGGGAAACGACGGATGAAAGGCCATCCCCAGCAGCCCGCCCTCGCCGACCGTCGAGACCTGCGAACTGATGTCGAGAAACACGGCGGTGGCATTTGCGGCGGGGTCGTTGTCGAACACCCGGATGACGCCCGCTCGCTCGGCGACGAACCAGCGCGACGGATCGCCGGGCGCCTGCAACATGACCAGCGGCTGGCTCAGCGATACCTGCGGAAATACCTCGGTCAGGCCGATATCGGGCACGGCCGGTGGTGGTGGTGGCGGTGGCGGCGGCGCGACCGACGGTCCGTCACCGCTGCCACCGCCGCAGGCCGTCGCCAGCAGCGCGAACGTCGATAGCCAGCCAACGAGTCGTAATTTGCCCATAGCGATCTCTCCGGTGGTCGAAATTCAAGCATAGGGACCACGCCGGGCGCTGTCACGGTGTCGCCCCACCCCGACCCGGTTTCCTCCACCTGGATCACATTCGTGTCGATGCGATCGACCTATACTCGAAATATGTCGAAAAACTCCGCGCATATCGACATATTTGCAGAACATGTCGATCGAATCGACACGTTTGCCGAATACGTCGATTTTTTGCGAGAACATCGACATAACCGAAAAACGTGTCGATGTCATCGACACATCGGGAAAATATGTCGATTTTTTTACATTTTTTCGACATATTTGCCATAATAACCGCTTGAATTGAACATAAGACACCGCAGGAGACGCCCGACGTGCCCGAATTCGATCCGAAATTACCGTACAACGACCTGCCGCCGCTGCCCCCGCCGCTCGAACGCATCGAGACCCGGGCGATCCTGAAACAGTGCATCGCGGCGCGGGTGGCGCTGGCAGAACTGAAACAGGCGGCCGAACTCATCCCGAATTCGGCCGTGCTCGTCAATGCCCTGCCGCTCCTGGAGGCGCGCGCCAGTTCCGAAATCGAGAACATCGTCACGACGACCGACAAGCTGTTCGAGTTTGCCGACGTCGCCGAGGACAAGGCCGACGCGGCAACCAAGGAGGCGCTGCGCTACCGCACGGCGCTCTACGAAGGCACGAAGATGGTCCAGCGGCGCATGCTGACGACAGATATGGCAATACAAATTGTTAGCATAGTCAAAGGAGTAGAGCTGGATCTTCGAGCAGAATCTGGAACAACGCTGAAAAACCGCGCCTCGGGCGAAGTCATTTACACGCCCCCGGTCGGCCAGAAGCGACTGCAGGCGATGCTCGACAACTGGGCGGACTTCATGCAGAAGAGTACCGATATCGACCCGCTCGTGCGCATGGCGGTGCAGCACTACCAGTTCGAGGCGATCCACCCGTTCGCGGACGGCAACGGCCGCACCGGCCGTATCCTGAACATCCTGTTTCTCGTCGAGCACGGCCTGCTCGACTCACCCATCCTGTACCTGAGCCGCTTCATCATCAGCAACAAGGCCGCGTACTACCAGCTGCTGAAGGGCGTCACCCACGATCAGCAATGGGAGTCCTGGATCGGCTTCATCCTGGAAGGCGTCGAGGAGACCTGCGTCTGGACGACGGAGAAGATCAAGGCAATACGCGAACTCATGGTCCACACGGCGCAATACGTGCACAAGAGCCTGCCGAAGATCTACTCGTGGGAACTGGTCGAACTCCTGTTCAAACAGCCCTATTGCCGTATCGGTAATCTCGTCGACGCGGACATCGCGAAGCGCCAGACGGCGTCCACCTACCTGAAACAGCTCTGCGACATCGGCGTGTTAAAAGAAGTCAAATCGGGCCGCGAGAACCTGTTCGTGCACCCGAAGTACATCGAGCTGCTCACCGGCGAAGAGAACGTCTGGATCTACTACGCCGATATCGATGACGACGAGGCCGCAGACATGCCGGGTTGATCTTGCTTGTGCACATGGCTTTGTCTAGTTTATGACGCTACCAGCCGCAACAATAACCCCAGGCCCGGAAACGGGCCGCCCCCCCGGAGGAGCCACTGCTTGAAGATCAATGGCAGAGTCCTGTACCAGCTTTTCAAGTACTCGATCTATACCCTGCTCACCATCAATGTCTTCGTGTTTTTCGGCGAGGAGTTGCTGGCGACACGACTCGAATATCCGCAGGGCATTTCGGGCGGCGAAATCTTCAAGGCCTACGCGGCCACTATCGACACGGCGGCATGGGTCATCCTGCTGCTCATGTTCGAACTCGAAACCTACGTGCTCGAGGACCGCCATTTCACCCGCACCGTCAGGCTATCCCTGCATACGCTGCGGGCCGTGTGCTACCTGTTTATTGTTTTCGCATTCTACGGCTACGTCGTCGACGCAATGTATGTCTACCAGACCTCCCCGCTGCCGGGCGTCAGCGATCTGTGCGCGCTCGTCGGGCAGAACTGGTCCTACGCGACGACGTTCGGGGAATACGCGGAAATTACAGCGTCCAATTGCGCCTCCCTCAGCAATCTCGACACCTTCGTTCGTTTCGACGAGGTCGCCGCCGTCGTCGACAAACCGGGGCTCGCGGCCATCCATTTCCTCGCACTGGTCGACGTCGTCAATGCCGGCGTCTGGTTGCTGGTCGTCCTCCTCCTGGAAACCGACGTGCGCCTGCAGGAAAAGAACCGCTTCGAAGGCCTGGCCCTCTACCTGAGCACGGTAGCGAAATTCATCCTGTACTCGATCCTGGCGCTCGCAGTCGTCGCCTGGATGGTCACCGGCGATTTCGTCGACTGGTGGGACGCGTTCCTGTGGCTCGTCGCATTCGTCTTCATTGAACTCAACGTCGTCGAGTGGCGGCAGGAAAGCCAGGAAGAAACTGCCTGAACACGCGCCCCTCGCTCCGGACCTAGTCGATACCGAGGAACTTGTGCGTCTGCAGGCTGAGATTCCACCGGGGATGCGCGAGACAGTAGTCGATCGTGGCCCGGATGTTGGCATCACGCGCTTCGTCATCCAGCGGCTGCAGGTAATAATGCGTGAAGCCGAGCGACGCGAATCGCTCCGGCTGAGCCTCTGCCTCGAGCTGCGGATACACGAGCTTCAGCTCGTCGCCCGACGTTTGTACCAGCGGAGCGCTGCCTTTCGGGCTCACGCAAAGCCAGTCGATGCCCGGCGGCGCCGCGATCGTGCCGTTGGTTTCCACGCCGACTTCGAATCCCGCCGCGTGCAGGGCCTCGATCGCTGCCGCGTCGAGCTGCAGCAGGGGTTCGCCGCCGGTGCACACCACGTAGCGGCTGGGGTACGCGTCCGCGGCCGGCCAGGCGCTCGCCACGGCATCGGCAAGGTCGCCGGCCGCCGCGAACTTGCCTCCGCCCGGTCCGCCGGTGCCGACGAAGTCGGTATCGCAGAAACGGCACACGGCCTCCGCACGATGCTGCTCCCGGCCCGACCAGAGATTGCAGCCCGCGAAGCGCAGGAATACGGCGGGCCGCCCCGTGCGGGCGCCCTCGCCCTGCAGCGTGTAATAGATTTCCCGCACCGTGTACGTCATCGGGAATCGACCAGGGGGTCCCGGACGCCAGCCTCCGCAAACCCCTTCGCGCGCAGCCGGCAGGCCTGGCATTCGCCGCAGGGTGGCCGGTGGCCGTTGTAGCAGGTGTGGGTCAGGGCCATCGCCTCGAGACCGCCGAGCCGCACCGCGAGCTCGACGGTTTCCTTCTTGGAGCGGTGCATCAACGGCGTATGGATCGTGAATTCGCGGTCCATCCCCAGCGAGATCGCTTTTTGCAGGGTAGCGATGGTGTCTTCGCGGCAGTCGGGATAGCCGCTGTAGTCGGTCTGCGCGACGCCGGTGACCAGATGCCGCACGTTGTGCCGGTAGGCCCAGGCTGCGGCAAAGGTCAGGAAGATAAGGTTGCGGCCCGGCACGAACGTCACCGGCAGCTCCGTTTCGTCGTCTTTCGCATCGCTTACGGCGACAGACGGGTCGGTCAGGGCATCACCGCCGAGCGCCGCAAACGTGTCGATCGGCAGGCAGGCATTCGGCACGCCGGCAGCTGTCGCAACGTCCTGCGCACACGCGAGCTCGATGCGGTGCTTCTGGCCGTAGTCGAACGTAATGCTCGAAACTGCGGCACGGCCGAAGCGATCGATTGCCCAGTACAGGCACGTGGTCGAATCCTGTCCCCCGGAAAGCACGACCAGGGCGTCGTCGCCGCCGCTCACTGTCTGCCCCGCCCCGGCTTGCGCAGCCCGTTCTCGAACTCGTTCCAGTCCGGCCGTTCGTGCTTCACGAGGTAGTCGCGCGCGAGTTCCTCGGACACCAGCCAGAGCCTGTCCGCCATCGCCATGTCCTGCAGGTGGCTGCCGGCAACTTCGATCGCGTTGCAGTCTTCGAAATAACGGCCGCTCGTCGATCCGAGTAACGGGCTTGTTGCCACGAAACAGGAGGTGGCCGCGCCGGCCTCGACCGACTTGCCGCGCAGCGCTGCCAGCACACCGAAGCCGAATTGCAGGAATCGGTTCACGTTGCGATCGATCTCCGTGTCTATGAGGCCGGGATGCAGCGCGTTCGACGTGATGCGGGTGCCTTTCAGCAGCTTGCCCAGCTCGAGCGAGAACAGGACGTTGGCGAGCTTGGAATGGCCGTACGCCAGGGAATCGCTGTAGTCGCGCGCGAGCGTCAGATCGTCGAAACGAATGCCGTTTTCCGGCGCGCTGCGGTAGGCGGCACGGCTGGCGACCACGACGATGCGGCCCTGCCAGGCAAAGAAGAGCCGGTCGAGCAGGCGGTTTACGAGCACGAAATGGCCGAGGTGGTTGACCAGGAAATGTTTCTCGATACCACCGATGACCGTGCGCTCGTTGCCGCCGCCGCGATAGCCCGCATTCAGCACCAGCATGTCGATGGGCGAATTCAGCGCACGTATCGTCTCGGCGCAGGCGACGACCGACTCGAAATCGGAGAGTTCGAGCGCGAGCGGCGTCGTCTTGCCGCGCACGCGCCTGCAGGCCTCCTCCGCACGCTGCAGCGAGCGACTGGTACCGATGACCCAGGCGCCTCGCAATGCGAGTACCCGCATCGTCTCGAAACCGATCCCCGACGTGCAGCCGGTGACCACGGCGATCTTGCCGGACAGGTCGATGCCTTCGGTCACCTGCTCGGCCGTGGAATCTTCATCGAATGCGCTGCGCGGCACCCCGGGGGCGGGAACCTTGTCGTGGCCGCTGCAGGCCGAGGTCATCGGTGCGGCCGCGAACGCGACCGACAGGCCGATGAAGCGGCGGCGATCCATGGTCATGTTGTCGCAGCTGCCGGGGTCACGACCGGAACAGCTTCTCGGCCTCGCTGAGCGCCGAGTCGGCGCTCTCCGCGGCCGCATCTCCGTCTCCGAACAGGGCGTCGAGCGATTGCCTGGCCCTGTCGGCCTCGGCTTTCGCCGCAGGGTCGAAGGCGCCCTCGGTCGGTGCAAACCATTCGCAGAAGTTCACACGTTCCTTGTCAGCGACTTCCTCGGCATCGTCCTCGAGGCACTGGCGCACGGCGGCGGGGTCGAAGTTGCGGCACATCCTGCACACGTGCAGGTGCGCGGCGCACTCGGGGCACTCGTCGCGCCGCGACAGGGGCAACGACAACGACGCCAGCGACGCGCCGCAGCGAAAACAGGCGATGTTGTGGCTCATCCGAAAAGTATAGCGCCGCGCCCGGCGCCCGTCTCACCGCCCGCGCTGCGACGGCACGGACTCGTTCATAACGGCGTCCCTGAGGATATCCGGCGGCAGGATCCCCTGCGCCAGCACGAAGTCATGGAAAGCGCGCTGGTCGAAGTCGTCGAGCAGGTGCAGCTCCGTCATTGCGCGCAGGGCCTGCATCTTGCGGTAGCCGTAGTCGTAGGCCGTCGCCTGGCCCGGAATGCGGTAGGTATGGCGCTCGATCTCGTTCTGCGCCCAGGATTCGCCAACGGCCATGTCCTCGACGATAGTGACAGGATACTTTAAGAAATTAATATAATTATTTGTTTTAACTGCTTATTGTCAGAACCTTGGCGCCGCGGATATGGCCGCGCTTCAGGTCGTTCAGTGCGTCGTTGGCGGCCTCGAGCGGATACGTCTCCGTTGCCACGTGGAGCGGCACCCGCGCCGCCAGCGGCAAGAATTCCGCCAGGTCCCGGTGCGTCACGTTGGCGACGGTCTTGATCTCCTTCTCGAGCCACAGGTGATCCTCGTAGCGCAGGCTCGCCAGCAGTTCACGGTCGCTGTCTTCCTTGCGGATCGCGTTGATGACGAGCCGCCCGCCCGGCTGCAGGCACTCGAGCGCCGCAATGACGGGTTTCCAGACCGGTGTGGTATCGATAATCGCCCGCGGCGGCTCGGGCGGCGTCTCGTCCGTGTCGCCGCTCCAGTCCGCTCCGAGTTCGAGGGCGAAGCGGCGTTCGCGTCCACTGCGGGCGAACACGAAGAGCCGGCTGTCCGGGAACAGGTACCGCGCCATCTGCAGCACGAGATGCCCCGAGCCACCGAAGCCCGTAAGTCCGAGCACGTCGCCGTTTTCGAGCCCCGTAAGCCGCAATGCCCGGTAGCCGACGGCGCCCGCGCACAGGAGAGGCGCCGCCTCGACGTCCCCGAACGCGTCGGGAATCGGGGCGGCATACGCCTCCGGCACGGTCATCAGCTCCGCGTAACCGCCGTTGACGTCGCGCCC
The DNA here is from genome assembly GCA_035465295.1 of Woeseiaceae bacterium. Classification (GTDB taxonomy): domain Bacteria; phylum Pseudomonadota; class Gammaproteobacteria; order Steroidobacterales; family Woeseiaceae; genus UBA1847. The sequence continues at coordinate 7,734 of DATHRM010000270.1, forward strand.
CGTGGCCCGGAAGGCCGGGCTGACGTTCTCCGCTTCCGTGCCATCCGACGAATGAATCCAGCCGACGCCGACGCGATCGCCCTGGCGAAAGCGGCGAGCCGCAGGGCCGGAGCCGACGACCCGCCCCACGACCTCGTGTCCGGGCACGACCGGGAGCCTCGGCGGCGGCATGCGGCCCTCGATTTCGTCGAGTTCGGTATGGCAGACGCCGCATGCCGCGACGCGAATCAGGATCTCGTCGTCCGCCGGAGCGGGGTCGTCGATATCCGCGAGTACCAGGGGCGCCGGGTTGGCGTCGAGGCTGCCGGTGGCCTGCAACAACATCGCGCGCATGATTCTGTTCCTTTACCCTGCCGGTGCCAAAGTATATGGTGCGCCATCAAAAGGCTCGCAATAGGTATTATGCACGGCGACAATCTTCCACGGTCGGTTATCGCGGCGGCTCTGGACGCCTGCGCGCACGAGTCCGAGCGACTCAACAGCGAGCGGATTGCCGAACGCTTCGGCAGCTATGGCATCGACGTCATCAGCAACGGGCCGGGCCTGCGGCGCTCCAATCTCTACAGCATCGAAAACGGTGAGCGCACCTGCCGTACGTACGCGGTGGTGCGGTTCGTTGACGAACCGGACGCGGTGATCGATGACGAACATGCACAGATTCTCGCCGGCAAGTCGATCGGCGCGATTTTCAAAGCGAGTGGCTGGACGATCTTCAAGGAGACGCTGCACATCGGCAACGTCGCGCTCGACGACGCCGCCCACCCCGTTGCCATGCTGATGCGCCTCGATCGCCGGGCGGACGTGGCCATGCACGTCTATCGGCTGTTCCTCGAAAAAGGGCGGCAGACAATCGATTACGCAACGCTGATCGAGCTTCACCACCCGGACTACCTGTCGCGCGCCGACCTGCTCGAACTGTATCCCGTCGACGGGCGCGCGTCCCTGCGTCCGCAACAGGTCGAAGAAATGAAATCGCTCGGGCTCAGTGCCGCGTAGGCACGCTTCGTCCCCGATTGTCGCTCGTATTTTTTGGGTCTACACTCGGCCTACCTTTGGGGCACGATTGAGGTATAGGGGATGCAAGGACTCAACAGCTACAAGTACATTTTCGCCGCAACAGCCTTGTTGCTTTCCGGATTCGCCGCAGCAGAAGATCCCGTCGCAGACCAGGCCAGCGTCTGGGCCGTGGTCGAAAAGCAATGGAACGCGGTCGAGGCCGGCGACAAGAAATGGATGGACGAATTGCTCGCCGACGACTTTGCGGGATGGCCGAAGAACGCCCCGGCGCCGCGCAACAAGGCGTCAACGAAGATGTGGAACCGCTTCAACGAGTCGCAGGGCGCGGTGGTTGCCCACGAGCTTTATCCCCTCGCCATTCTCATCCACGACGACGTGGCGGTGGCGCACTACCTGTACACCTCCGCCTACAAAAACAAGGACGGCGACGTCGAGATGAACAACGGCCGCTACAGCGACGTGCTCGTGCGCACGGACGACGGCTGGAAATTCCTATCGTGGCACGGGGGCGCCGACGACTAGTCGGGATCCCGGGCGTTAAGCGCCAGTTAAGGTAAGCACGGCTATTCTCGTCTGCACGGTGGGCAAAACCGCCCACGTTTGCAGGACCGGGAGGCCGTATGAACGCCCTATTTGACAGATTTCCAATCAGCCTCGTACCGCTGATCGCGGTACTGGCCGCTGCGCCGGCTGCCGCGCAGGTCCCCGTCGACGACAGCGGAGCGCCGCTTGCCGATTACGAGTCTTTCGACCCCGGCATGCAGAGCGGCGACGAGGACATACCGCTCCTGACGCAGGCCGAGCTGCAGGATCTCGTCGGCCCGATCGCCCTGTACCCCGACGATCTGCTCGCCATCGTCCTGCCGGCATCCACCTACCCCTTGCAGCTCGTCCAGGCACAGCGCTTCCTCGAAGACCTGGAGGAGGACCCTTCGCTGAAACCGGACGACACCTGGGACGACTCGGTTATCGCATTGCTGAACTACCCCGAGGTCGTGGAATTGCTCAACGAAGACCTCGACTGGACCTGGCGTCTCGGCGAAGCCGTCGTCGCGCAGCAGGCTGACGTCGTCGGCGCCGTCGAGAGTTTCCGTGACCGGGCATACGCGGCCGGAAACCTGAAAAGCGACGCACGCCAGACCGTCGCACGCAATGACGGCACGATCGAGATCACGCCGGTCGAGGACGACGTCATCTACGTGCCCTATTACGAGCCGGAGCGAGTCGTTCATTACCAGTCGCGGCCGGTCTACCATTACTACCCGCGCGCCTATCCCGTTTACTACTACCCCTACCCGGTCGGCTATGCGTTCAACAGCGGCTTCTTCTGGGGCGTAACGACGGCCTTCACCGTCGGCTGGCTGACCGACAGCGTGCACGTCGTACATCACAGCTACCACGGGCATCCCTATTACGGGCATCACTACTGGGACGGCTGGTGGTATCGGCGGCCGACGATCAACGTCCACAATCACTACTACTCGACGAACCGCTATTCCGTATCCCGCCATCGGTACAGCCGCGGCGACTACTGGCGGCCGCGGCACGAGACGCGACGCCGGCTGCACAACGAGCGCATTACCCGCAGTGACTATTACACCGGGCGCACCGTGCGGCACCGCTCCCAGGCAACCACCAGGAGTCGCGACCTGGAGCGGCGCCGAAGCGTGCACTCCGCTGCGTCTGAGAATCGCCGCCAGCAGCGGCAGGCCGCCGTGCCGTCAACGACGCGACAAGCGCCGCGACGCACGACGCGGCCCGAACGCCGCATTGAAAACGGGCGCGTGGAAGACCGGCAGAGAAGTCGGGTGCAGAGACAGCCGTTACGGCCGGAACGCACGGTGCGGCGCGAACAACCTACCGCTGAACACCGTGTCAGTGAACGCCGAACGAGCGAGCACCGTGTCAGCGAGCGCCGGGCCAGTGAACGCGGTAGCAGCGAGCGCCGCGCCAGTGAACGCCGAACGAGCGAGCGCCGCGCCACCGGACCCCGGCCGGAGCGCCGCGCGGCTGCGCCGCCTCGCCAGGAGCCGACGCGAAGCAGGCCGCAACCGGCACAGGAGAAAAAATCGGTGCGCAATGCGGAGCGCAGAAAACACGCTTCTTCGCGTGGCGACTCCGCGCGGCGCCAGCGGCACTAGGGCGCCGGCCTGACGGGGCCGCCAAACGCCGCGTCAGGTCTGCAAACGGGCCTCGAAACAGGCGCCCTGCCCGCCGGTATCCAGCAGACGCAGGGATCCGCCGTGCGCACGCGCGACCAGCGTGGCGAGATAGAGCCCCAGCCCGGTTCCACCGGTATCGCGCGTACGCGACGGATCGCCGCGGTAGAACGGTTCGCCGATATGCTCGGCCTGGTCCGGCGAAATACCCGGGCCGTGGTCGCGAACCCGGAGCACCAGGTCGCTCCCCTCGACCGCCATCATGAGTTCCACCGGGCCGCTGTCCGCGGGCGAATACCGTAACGCGTTACTGACGAGGTTCTTGAGCAGCAGCGATACCCGCGCCTCGTCGATGTTCGCGTAAGCGCCTTCACTGCGGTCCACGACCTCGATGCGGCCGCGATCGCGATTGAAGAAATCGTCGATGAGTTCGTCTACCAGCGCGCGCACCCGAACCTCCGACCGGACGAGCGGTTCGTGGCGGCTGTTCAGGCGCTCGGCTTCCAGCAGCGAGACGATGATCTTCTCCATCTCTACCACTTCGGCCTTCAGCTCCTGCTGCTGGCTCTCGTTGTCGATGAATTCGATGTGCAGTCGCAACCGGGACAGCGGCGTGCGCAGTTCATGGCTGATTCCGAGCAGCAGCGCGCGCTTCGCATCGAGCATACTCTGGACGTCGTCGGCAAGCTGGTTGATGTCCGTGGCCAGGTCTCCCAGCTGATCGTGACGGATCGCTTTTATCCGGTGATCGAAGTTACCCCGGCCGATCTGCTCGGCCCCGGCACGTATTGCATTGATGGGCTTGAACAGCCAGCTCACCGCGGCGTAGCCGAGCAGCAGGAAAGTCAGTCCGAGGCCGACGATGATATAACTCAGGTCGGGACCGGAGCGCACGTCCGATATCCTCGGTGACACCACGACGATATCGTATTCACCGTTGTCGCCCGAAGACATGCGCAGGAAATTGTGATCGTCCTGGCTCGCGAATTCGACACCGAGGAGTTCGTCGACCCAGGCGCCCGGGTCGTCGCTGAATGCCGGGCTCGGACCGAACGTGAGCTCCGACAGCCGCGGAAAATCAGGATCCGACGCCCAGTCGATGTCCGGGCCGAGAATACGGATGTCGACCGGCACGCGTTCGGTGATCGCGATGGCGCGATCGATTCGCGGCGGGCTGCCGATGTCCTCCCTGACGTACTGGACATGCAAGGAGAGATGACCGCTGATCAGGCCGCGGATGTCATCGCTGTTGTACACCCAGCGTATTGCCACGAGGGTGCCGTAAATGAAAAGTCCGCCGAGCAGCAGGAAGATGACCAGTAGCCGGAACGACAGTGATCGCGCCAGCCACCTAATCATCGGTCAATGGCACTCCGATGAATGAATAGCCCCGTCCCCAGACGGTCTGGATAAAGCGCGGCGGTTTGACCGAGTCATTCAGCTTCTGGCGCAGGCGTGACACCATGATGTCCACGGACCTCGTGAGGATCGCCGCATCGATGCCGCGCAATTCCCCGAGGATGTCGTCACGGGAGAGCTTCTTGCCGTGGCGGCGCGCGAGAATCAGGAGCAGCTCGTACTCCATGGACGTCAGGTCGACGCTGTCGCCGTCGACCTTGACCGAACGGGCTTCGGTATCGATTTCGAGACCCTCGAACCGCAGCTTCGCGGAGCTCGGGCCTGCCGAGTCACTGCGGCGCAAGATGGCCTGGACGCGCGCGACGAGCTCGCGCGGCTCGAAGGGTTTGCCGATGTAGTCGTCCGCACCGAGCTCGAGACCCGATACGCGATCAATGACATCGCCGCGAGCCGTGAGCATGATGATGGGGATGTTGCTCGTTTTGCGGACTTCGCGGCAAATGGCGAAGCCGTCTTTACCGGGAAGCATCACGTCGAGCAGCAGAAGATCCGGGTCTTCCACCGACAGTTTGCGAAAGCCCTCGTTAGCGTCGCCTGCAGTTATCAGCTTGATACCGAAACGCTTGAAATACTCCTGCAGCAACTCGGAGTGTTTACGGTCGTCATCGATGATCAGCACTTTTCTCATGAATGAATCATAGCGCGTCGAACCGGTCGCGTCCCGGGTCGAATGGCCTTGCGAAACAATTGGAAACATCCTGATACGGCAGTGAAACCCACTCGCGCCAGGGCGAGCGCACACTGCACCGGACTTTTTCAAACGCCGAAAGGGATTCGCTATGACAAACCTGAGTAAACTGATGGTCGCAGCCGGGGCGCTTGTTCTCGCCGCGTGCGACTCGAACGACAACGATCCGGCCCCGGTGACGCCCGCGGCGCCGACCACGACCGTGCAGGTCCTGCATGGCTCGCCCGACGCCCCCGCAGTCGACGTCCTGGTCGACGGTGCAGTGGCGCTGAGCGGCGTCGATTACAAGGACGCTTCCGGGTGGTTGACGCTCGATGCGGGCACGTACTCCGTCGAGGTCCAGGGCATCCTGCCGGGCGGTAACGCGGCGGTCATCGGGCCTGCCGACCTGGCCTTCGATGCGGACACGATCAATACGGTCGTCGCGCTCAACGACGTGCAGAACATCGAACCGCTGGTGCTGACGCAGCCCGACACGCCGGTCTCGGCCGGCGCCGCCCGCGTATGGGTCCTGCATGCCGCGCGTAACGTCCAGGACCTGGTCCAGGGACCGGTCGATGTCTACGTGACCGCGCCCGGTGCCGACCTCACCGCCGAAGCGCCGCTCGGCTCATTCAACTTCAAGGAGACGCTCCCGGCGGACGGCCCGGCCGAGCTGACTGCTGGTGACTACCAGATTCGCGTTGGCGTCGGTACGCCGGGAGACCCGGCATTCCTGCTCGCATTCGACTCGGGCACGGTAACCCTCCCCGACGGTGCCGACCTGGTCATCGCCGCGGTTCCGAACACGACGCGCGGCGAATCGCCGGTGAGCCTCGTGCTGCTCGACAGCAGCGGCTCGGGTGAAATCCTGAACGACGGAACGCCGGCCGCGCTACGTGCGGTTCACGCGTCCAGCAACACGCCCGCGGTCGACGTGTTCGCCGATGGCACAGCGCTGATCGAGGGGCTGGAATTTCCCAATTTCGAGCCTGCGGACGGTTTCGCAGAGGTTCCCGCCGGCACCTATTCGGTTGCAGTATCTCCCGCCGGCACGGGCGTCGCAGGTGCCGCGATCGGACCTGCCGATATCGAGTTTGCGGCAGGAACGAGCACCGACGTTATCGCGGTCGGCCGGCTCGGTGGGACCGAGGGAACCATCGAGGAACTGACGGTTACGCTCGCCGATGACGACCCGCGGCAGATCCCGCTGTTCGCCAAGGTCCGGATCATTCACGCATCCGTCACGGCCGCATCGCTCGACCCGGACACCGTCGATATCTATGTTACGCCGCCGAACACTGACATAAGCGACGAGAGTGTCGCACCCACTCTTGCGGATGTGCCGTATCTTGCCAACACCGGCTACCTCGCAGTCGCGGGGGGCACCTACGACATCACGGTGACTGTCAGTGGTTCCCGTACGCCGGCTATCGGGCCGCTCGAGGACGTTGCGCTCGAAGACGGCGGCGTTTACACGATTATCGCTCGCGATGCGCTTCCCGGCGCAGCAGCCACCGATCTCGGCGTCATCCTGATCGACGATACCCCGACCGCCCCCTGAGGACCGCGGAAACCGTATCTCCCCGAGCTGTAAGCTCCCCCTTGGACCCCGCTTCGGCGGGGTCTTTTTTTGGGAAACGCGGTTCGAGAACAGCGCCTACGGGCCTGCCCGCCTCGCCGCCGCCAGTTTCTCCTCCACCGTCGCTCGCATGCGCTCCGCCAGCGGCGCTTCCAGGTATCGCTCCAGCGCCGCAGGATCGGGCCGGTTGTCGAACGCGAGGCGGTAAAGGTCGAGGACAGACACAACCGGCGCCGGGGTCTCGATACAGGTCACTGCGTCGCCGGCAGCGACCTCACCTTCGTTCAGGACGCGGAAATAGATGCCCGGCTTCTCCGCCCTCCGGAATGCCATGCCGAAGCCGGGGTCCTGCATCTGCGCTGCCAGGGTGCTGCACGGGATGCGCGGCGCCGTTGCTTCGAGCAGCACATCCCCGATCAGCAAACGGTCGCCGATATTCATGTCCGACGGGAGGCCCGCGATCGTGAGGTTGTCGCCGAAGGTCCCGGGCGCGAGCTTGCGGCCGAGTTGCTCCGCCCACCAGTCGTAGTCGTCGGCGCTGTATGCGTAGACCACCTGGTCTGCACCGCCGTGATGCTTCTTGTCGGAGATCGTGTCTCCCGCGACGGCATCGGCACTGATGCTGACTGCGCCCTCGGCCGGGCGCTTGCGGATTCCCGTCCTGAAAGTGCGGGAGCCATGCTCGATGGTCTCTTCGCGCCCGACATTGACGCTTACCACCCGCATATCGTCCATGGCGCCTCCTGTGGCATGGGCATGCGGCGAGATCATAACCGCGCCGGGCCCACCTGCGCCACGTCAGAAGGTGAACGGCTTGTCGTTCCCGGATTCACCGGGGAGGTATCGACGGCGCATTCGCTCGTGTCGTTTCGGCGGGAATTCCTCGACGATAATCTTGCGCAGGTGGTTCCCGGCGATGAGTACCTGGTCGTCGGCGATTTTGAGCAGCGCCTCGGCATCCTCCACCGCCTCCTTCGTTTCCTGCAGACGGATCGGCTTCACGGAATCAGCTTTTCTCCGCAGGCTTTCCAGCTGCGCGGATAACCGCGCCAGCCGCTTGCGCTGCCGGAGAACGTCGAGTTCCTTGTCACGCAGCCGCCGCCGCGCGAGATGCAAGCGCCCTCGCGGCGAGTCCAGCCACGCGCGCCACGCCGCGAACAAAAAGATCGCCGCGACGAGCATGCTCCCCGCAGCCAGGGCCCAGTGACGTTGCAGGAAATCGAGCGTCATGCGCGGAACTTAGCGCAGTCGCGCTACGAATGCGCCGAAGCACCCCTACTTTCGGCGTCAAAATAACGCAAAATGCGTTACAATTTACACATATTTGCGTTATATTGTGTTGCATGGCGAAAACCCGCACGTCGACGCTCAATTTGCGTATCCACCCTGCCCTCAAGGACGCCGTCCGCGAGGCGGCGGCGCGCGAGCACCGCAGTGTCGCCAACATGGTGGAAGTGCTGATACGCCGGCACTGCGACCAGTCCGGCATCACGGTCTACGAGAAACCCGACCTGTCCTCGAGGAGAAGGAATGGATGAGCGAATGCTGAGGGCGCTGGTCGCCGCCGGCGCTGTCAAGAAGATCAGTATTGTCGCGAGCGGCGCACGATTTCACGTCGAGGCCAGGACGCCGAACGGGGCCGTTACCGCGGAGACCCTGAAAGGCAAGGTCAAGACCTGGGTGTCACTGGACGCGGCCGCGCGCTGGGTACGGGGACTGGGCGTCGGCGCCGCCCAGGTTCAGCTGACCCACTGGCAGCCGGCGCAGCGGGAACTGATCTGACGGACGTCAGTCGTCGGTATCGGCAGACGGCCAGTCGTTACCGAACGGGAACGGCTTGTCCTCCGTATTGAAGGTCAGGTAGCGAATGATCTCGTACAGGTAGGCAGCAATCGCCTGCCCCACCTGTTGCAGCTGGGCGTTCTTCTCGCCGGTGAACAACACCCAGAAGAAACCCAGCACAACCACGACCGACAGCACGACCGTCGTCACCGTACCGATCACGTAGAAGATGAACATGAACAGCAGGCGGAGCCACGTCGAGCGCGACTTGATGTTCTCCTCGATGGGAATACCCGTTTCCGTATCGTCGGACATGACATGATCGGTGGGAGGTTTGTCGTCACTCATCGAACTCTCCTGTGCCGGGTGCTTTCGACGTGCTGAGCAGGGATTTACCCGCCTCAATATGGTTACAATGCGAGCCCGTTTCAAGCAGTCTACACTGAATCGATGACTTACAAGTTGAGCTTGCTGACCCTCGCGCTTGCCCTGCTGGCCGCATGCGGCCAGGGTGCGCCCAACGATACGGATCTCGCCGCCGAGGCCCGGCGTATCGCCACGGAGTCCATCATCGTCGACACGCATATCGACGCCCCTTATCGCGTCGTCGAATCGGGCGAAGACGTCAGCCGCCGGACCGAGAGCGGCGATTTCGACTACCCGCGCGCCCGCGCCGGCGGGCTCGATGCCGCGTTCATGTCGATATACACGCCCGCGGCATTGGAGGCGGATGGCACGTCCTTCGAGAAAGCGGAAGAACTCATTGATCTGGTTGAAAATATTGTGAAATCCTCGGACGGCAGGTTTGCCATTGCCCGGTCCCCCGCGGATATTCGCGAGAATTTCGAGCAGGGCATCATATCGCTGCCGATGGGCATGGAAAACGGCGCGCCGATCGACGGCGACCTTGCGAACCTGGCGCATTTCTACGAGCGCGGAATACGCTACGTCACGCTCACGCACAGCCTCTCGAACCACATTTCCGACTCGTCGTTCGACGAAAATCGACAGTGGAACGGGCTCAGCGACTTCGGCATGGACGTCGTGCGGGAAATGAACCGACTCGGCATCATGGTCGACGTCAGCCACGTTTCCGACGATGCATTCTGGCAGGTGATGGACGTCAGCGACGTGCCGGTAATCGCTTCGCACTCCTCGGCACGCCATTTCACGCCCGGCTGGGAGCGCAATATGGACGACGCGATGATCAAGGCGCTTGCCGGGAGCGGTGGCGTCGTCATGATCAACTTCGGCTCCGCGTTTATCACCGACGCGGCCCGCCAGTACTCGTCAAAGAGCTGGCCCGCGTCGACGGCCTACATCGAGGAACACAGCGAACTCTCGCGCGAGGAGGCGCAGGCGCAGTTCAAGGCCGCCTGGGAAGCGGAGCACGGTCCCATGCCCTACGCGTCCCTCGACGACGTTCTCGATCATTTCGACCACGTCATCGCACTGGTCGGCGTGGACCACGTCGGCATCGGCTCCGATTACGACGGCGTCGGCGATTCGCTGCCGACCGGTCTCAAGGACGTATCGGCCTACCCGAATCTCGTCGAAGGCCTGCTGCGCCGCGGCTACAGCGAGGCCGATATCCAGAAGATCCTCGGCGAGAACCTGCTGCGGGTCTGGCAGGCGGTCGAGGACTACGCCGCGACCACGTCGACCAGCACGTAGCGCAGCAGCACTTCATAGCTGCCGCGGTCGAGCTTCATGCCCTCGGGAAGCTCCAGGGTATGAATCGGCGCCCCATTGGCCTCGCGAATCTCCTGGAAATGCCTGTTGCTGTCGCGATAAACGCGATATTCCACTTCACGGTAGCCGGCCTGCATCGGCACTTTGCTGAATGTCCAGTCCTGTATTGTCGCCCGCTCCATCGTAGCCTCCGTCACACCAAGCGAATTGGCTCGTGTAGTCAATAGTCCATCAACAGGGTGCAATCCGCGTGCCAACGGATTCCCGGCGAGAAAAAATTTATTAAATATTAATTTATCAGATACTTATAAGTTTTTTCTATAAATAACTTTAGCGCTTGGCGGGCCCCCGAATGTCAGGAGGTGACACCCGAGTCGTGCAAATGGCGACACTCGCTTTACATAAACGGGGACGGTCAGAGAGGCCACACGATGAGAATCATCGGCACGGACACCACCACGATCAGGATCTCGAGCGGCAGGCCCATGCGCCAGTAGTCACCGAACTGGTATCCCCCCGGACCCAGGATCAGGGTGTTGTTCTTGTGGCCGATCGGCGTGAGAAACGCGCAGGATGCCGCAACCGCCACCCCCATCAGGAAGGCATCGGGGTTCGCGTCGAGACGATCGGCTATTTCCAGCGCAATCGGCGCGGCAATGACGGCCGTCGCGGTGTTGTTCATTACGTCCGAGAGCGTCATCGTGACAATGATCAGCAAGGTCAGCACCATGACCGGCGAAATGTCGCTCGTCAGGCCGAGAATCGTGTCGACGATCAGCGTCGACCCTCCGGTGGCCTCGAGCGCCCCGCCGATCGGTATCATCGAGCCCAGCAGGACGATCACCGGCCACTCGATCGCGGTGTAGACCTCGCGCAGCGGGACAATATTGAGCAATATGTAGGCGGCTACCACGCAGCCGAGTGCGATCGGCAGGTAGATGATGCCGGCACTCGCGGCCGCGATGGCGGCGACGAAGATGGCGACGGCCTGCCACATCTTGTCGCGCTGGACGACACGCTGGCCGCGGTCGGCAAGCGGCAGAAGCCCCAGCTGCCCCGTGACGTCGTTGAGGCGCTCCTCGGGGCCCAGCAGCAACAGCACGTCGCCGGGCCGCAGCTCGAGCTTGCGCACGTTCTCGCGAAACCGCTTGCCGGCGCGGGATACTCCGACGAGCACCACGCGGTAGCGGTACAGCAGGCGCAGCGAATCCGCCGAGCGCCCGGCCAGCCTCGAGGCTTCCGGCACCACGACTTCGGCGAGCTCGAGGTCGCCATCGCCCAGCACGCCTTCCGACTTGCCGACGTATTCGAGGTCCAGCGCGCCCAGCGCCTCGTCCAGGCCCTCCGGGCTGGCCTCCACGACCAGGATGTCGTCGGCCTCGATTCTGGCGATACGCGCGAGGCCGGGAAGTCGCCTCCCCCGCCGCGTCAGGCCCACGATCTCGATGTCACTCTTCGCAGCCAGTTCGTCGAGTTCGCGGACGCGCTTGCCGATCACCGAGGAGCCTTCAGGCACCCGGACCTCTGCGACGTAATCCTTAAGATCGAAGGCATCTTCCCCCGACTCGCCGGACGTGCGCGAAGCAGGCAGCAGGCGCCAGCCGATGAGCGCAACGTAGGCGACGCCGACCGCCGCGCAGGCGATGCCGACCGGGGCGAAATCGAACATCTTGAAGGGGTCGCCCAGGGCGTCGTTGCGATATTCGGCGATGACGATGTTCGGCGGCGTGCCGATCAGCGTGATCATGCCGCCGAGGATGGATGCAAATGACAGTGCCATGAGCGAAAGCGAGGGGCTGCGGCCGCTTTTTTTCGCGGCCTGGAGATCGAGCGGCATCAGTAATGCGAGCGCCGCCACGTTGTTCATTACCGCCGACAGCGACGCCGCGAGGCCGGACATGATGCTTACATGTGCGGCCAGCTTGCGGGACGAGTGGATCACGTAACGCGCGAGCAGTTCGATGACCCCCGAATTGGACAATCCGCGGCTCACAATCAGCACGAGCGCGATGATCACGGTCGCGGGATGCCCGAACCCGGAGAAGGCGTCGGAGACCGGTACGACGCCGGACAGCAAGGCCGCCATCAATGCGATGAACGCGACCAGGTCGTAACGCCAGCGTCCCCATATGAGCATCACGAAGACGAGAACCAGAATGACGAACAAGGTGGCTTGCGGCGGTGTCATCATTTGCCCTGTTTCACACGACGGCCCGACGATACGCTATTCGTCGCCCGAAAGGCACGCTAGGATCACGGCATGGGTTTCGTCGTCATGATCGTCGTGTTGCTCGCGCTGGTCTTCGGGCCCGGCCTGTGGGTCCGGAAGGTGATGGAGCGCTACAGCAATCCGCCCGACCGGTATGCGGGGACGGGCGCGCAGCTGGCGCGTTTCCTGCTCGACAAACTGGACATGCAGCACGTCCGCGTCGAATCCACCGACGAAGGCGACCATTACGATCCGGCCGCCAAAGTGCTCCGGCTGACGCCCGACAAGTACGACGGCCGCTCGCTCACGGCAATCACGGTCGCCGCTCACGAGGTCGGCCACGCGATCCAGGACCACCAGGGCTACGCGCCGCTCAGGATGCGTACCTATCTCGTTCGCGTCGCACGGCCGGTCGAGCGTATCGGGGCTGGCGCCCTCATGGTGGCGCCATTCATAGGCGCCCTCACCCGCGCCCCGAGCATCGGCATCATCATGTTCCTGGCCGGCTTCCTGACGCTTGCGACCTCGACCCTCGTGCATCTCGCCACGCTGCCGACGGAATTCGACGCCAGCTTCAGGCGCGCACTGCCGTTGCTCGACGAGCAGCGGGTGCTTAAGAAGGTGGATCGCCCGCACGCCCGCCGACTGCTGACCGCCGCCGCCCTGACCTATGTTTCGGCGTCCCTGATGAGCCTGCTCAACATCGCCCGCTGGTGGGCCATTTTGCGCCGCTAGGCGGGCAGGCGCGGCGGCGCCGGCGATCCGGTATTGAAATCCGGACGCTCGCCGCCATTTCCCGAAGTCACGGGCAATAGCCTTGAAAATTACTGGTTTAGGGGCGCCTGCGCTGCTATTATCCGCGCCCGAAAGCCGCTTCGTACCGGGCGAACGCGCAGCTGACGATGCCCGCGGACATTCCCCGGACGGCACTGAACACAGGCACCCACCCTGATCGACCGAGCTCCATGTTCTCTGGCATGCCGAGAGCGAGGTCATACGTAAATGCGGGCGTGGGCGCGTTTTAATTAGGACTTGGCTGAATATTCGACATGAAAGACTTAAGCGTATACAGAAACATCGGCATCTTTGCCCACGTCGACGCGGGCAAGACGACGACAACCGAGCGCATCCTGAAGCTGACCGGGAGAATCCATCGCACGGGCGAAGTGCACGATGGCGAAGCCACGACCGACTTCATGGAGCAGGAGCAGGAACGCGGCATCACGATCCAGTCCGCCGCGACCAGCTGCGAATGGAACAAGCACCGCCTGAATATCATCGACACGCCGGGACACGTGGACTTCACGATCGAAGTCTATCGTTCGCTGAAAGTCCTGGACGGTGGCGTGGGCGTGTTCTGCGGATCGGGCGGCGTGGAACCCCAGTCGGAGACGAACTGGCGTTACGCAAACGACTCGAAGGTCGCACGCGTCATTTTTGTGAACAAGCTCGATCGTGTCGGCGCCGATTTCTATCGCGTCGTGCAGCAGATCAAGGACGTGCTCGCAGCCCAGCCGCTGGTGATGGTGCTGCCGATCGGCGTGGAAGACAACTTCAAGGGAATCGTCGACCTCCTCGAGCGCAAAGCCTGGATCTGGAGTTCCTCGGACGATCCCGCGTCGTACGAGATCACCGACGTGCCCGAAGACATGCGGGACGCGGTCGAGGAATGGCGCGAGAAGCTCGTCGAAACCGCCGTCGAGCAGGACGACGATTTGCTCGAACAGTATCTCGAAGGCAACGAGCCTTCGGTCGAAGACCTGAAGCGCTGCATCAGGAAAGGCACGATCAACCTGGAGTTCTTCCCGACCTACTGCGGTTCTGCTTTTAAAAACAAAGGCATACAAAATGTTCTTAATGCAGTAGTTGACTATCTGCCGAACCCGACCGAGGTCAAACCGCAGCCCGAGATCGATCTCGAAGGGCACGAGACCGGCGGTCTGGCCATCGTGGACCCGGACAAGCCCCTGCGCGCCCTCGCGTTCAAGATCATGGACGACCGCTACGGCGCGCTGACGTTCACGCGCATTTATTCCGGCCGGCTGAAGAAAGGCGACAATGTCCTGAACACCTTCACCGGCAAGACAGAGCGCATCGGCCGCATCGTCGAAATGCATGCGAACTCGCGCGAGGAACTCGAAGTCGCCCAGGCCGGCGATATCGTTGCCCTGCTCGGCATGAAAAACACGCGCACGGGGCATACGCTGGCGGACGTCAACAATCCGGCCACGCTGGAGCCCATGGTGTTTCCGGACCCGGTCATTTCGGTTGCCATCCGGCCGAAGGACAAGGCCGGCAACGAAAAGATGGGCGTCGCGCTCAACAAGATGGTCCAGGAAGATCCGTCCTTCCAGGTCGCGACGGACGAAGACTCCGGCGAGACGCTGATCAAGGGCATGGGTGAGCTGCACCTCGACATCAAGGTGGACATCCTCCGCCGCACGCACAAGGTGGACGTGGAGATGGGCAAGCCGCAGGTGGCCTATCGCGAAACCATCACGCAGATGGTCGAAGACAGCTACACGCACAAGAAACAGTCCGGCGGCTCGGGCCAGTACGGCAGGATCGACTACCGCATCGAGCCCGCGGAAACGAACGAAGGTTACGTATTCGAGTCTCTCGTTACCGGCGGCAACGTGCCGCGCGAATACTGGGGCGCGATCGAAAAGGCGTTCCAGGCCAGCATGGCCGAAGGCACGCTTGCAGGCTATCCCCTGCTGGACGTCAAGTTCACGCTGCTGGACGGCGCTTTCCACGCCGTCGACTCGTCGGCGCTGGCTTTTGAAATTGCGACCCGGGCCGCTTACCGGCAGTCGATACCGAAGGCGGGCCCGCAGCTGCTCGAGCCGATCATGAAAGTCGACGTATTTTCGCCGGAAGACAATGTCGGCGACGTCATCGGCGACCTGAACCGCAGGCGCGGCATGATCAGGTCGCAGGATGCCGGCGCGACGGGCGTACGCGTCAAGGCGAATGCACCGCTCGCCGAGATGTTCGGCTACATCGGCCACCTGCGTACGCTGACGTCGGGCCGCGGCCAGTTCTCGATGGAGTTCTCGCACTATGCGCCGTGCCCGCAGAACGTCGCCGAAGAAGTGATCCGGGAAGCGCAGGAGCGCAAGGCGAACAAGTAGGCGCGGTTCTCGAACCGCTCCTACAGCGCGACGCGGCTCTTCTGCTGCTGGTAGAACGCGTCGACGCTGAAAACCGCGACGGCCGCCCAGATACACCCGAAACAGACCAGGTGCGCCGTCGTCAGGACTTCGCCGTAGTAAATGCCGACGATGAACTGCAGCGTCGGCGCGATGAACTGCATGAAGCCGATCACCGTCAGGGTCAGGCGGCGAGCGGCGATGGCAAACATCAGCAACGGCACGACGGTCAGCGGCCCGGCGAGCGTGAGCAGCAGTGACAGGGACACGGTGCTGCCCGCAAACGCCGCTTGCTGCTCGAGCATCAGCCAGCCCAGCCACGCCATCGCGAACGGGAACAGCATCAGCGTCTCGATGAACAAGCCGGGCATCGCACCAATCGCCACCTGTTTGCGTATCACGCCGTAGAGCGTAAACAGCAGCGCCAGCGAAATCGCGACGAAGGGAAACTGCCCGCCCCTGATCGTCAGGTAGGAGACGCCGATGGCTGCGAGCAGGACCGAGATAACCTGTGGCCGCCGCAGCCGCTCCTTGAGGAACAGTACGCCGACGATCACGTACATCAGCGGGTTGATGTAATAGCCGAGGCTTGCCTGCAGCACCTGGTCCTGCTGCACAGCCCAGATATAGATGAACCAGTTTGCAGAGATGGCAAGCGCCGCGAGACCCAGCCAGAACAGGGTGGACGGCGACGCGCACGCACGCCTGACTTCGGGCCATTGCCTGCGAACGAGCAGGATCAACGCGCCGAAAGGCACCGCCCACACGATCCGGTGGGCGAGTACCTCGGTGGGGGCCACCGACTGCACGAGCTTGAAGTAGACGGGGAACAAGCCCCACAGAACGTACGCGATCAGCGCCGTCAGTACGCCATCGTGCTGGAGTTGCCGGGCTGCCGCGTCGTCCGGCAGGGGTTTCAAGCCGACGTTTCCGAGCGCTCGGGCCGGCCCAGCAACAGGTCCCACAGGAAACGGATACGCGCCATCCCGTCGATCTGCATGAGGTACAGCGCAGGCACCAGGAACAGGGTGATCACCGTTGCGAACAGGATGCCGAAACCCAGAGAGATCGCCATCGGGATAACGAACTGGGCCTGCATGCTCGTCTCCGTCATGATCGGCAACAGCCCGGCCGCCGTCGTGAACGAGGTCAGGACGATCGCCCTGAAACGCTGCGTGCCGGATTCGATGACGGCCGTCCTCAGGTCGGCGCCCCGCTGTCGCGCCCGGTTGATGAAATCGACCATGATCAGGCTGTCGTTGACGACGACGCCGGCCAGCGCGATCAGGCCGAACATCGAGAACATGCTGATGGCCTTGCCCATGACGATGTGGCCCAGAACCGCGCCGATGAAGCCGAACGGGATCACCGACATGATGACCAGGGGCTGGCTGTAGGAGTGCAGCGGTATCGCGATCAACGCATAGATCAGGAACAGCGCGGCGACTGACGCAATCGACAGGTTGCGGATGAAGTTCCGTTCTTCCTCGCTGGCGCCTTCCAGTCCGAAACTGACGCCCGGGTGCCGCGACAGCAAATCGGGAATGAAATTGTCGCGTATGGAGCGAATGACTTCCTGCGGCTCGACGCGTTCGGGATCGATGTTGGCGCTAACCGTCACGGTGCGCTGCCGGTCCTGGCGGCGGATGCTGGAGTAACTCTCGCCGTACGCCACCTCGGCGACGGATGAGAACGGTACTTCGTCGCCGGCCGGCGTGCGGATGCGCATGTTTTCGAGGTCGGCGATCGAGCGGCGCTGCTCCTCGGGATAGCGGACCATCACCTTGAGTTCGTCCTTGCCACGCTGTATGCGCTGCGCTTCCTCGCCGTAGAATGCCTGGCGCACCTGCCTGCCGAGAGCCACGAGCGTGAGCCCGAGCGCCTCGGCCTCGGGCTTGATCGCGAGGCGGATCTCGTCACCGCCGCTCACGGCCGAATTCTGTACTTCGAACACGCCGGCGTACGACGCGAGTTCCCGCTCCAGTTCCGCCGCGGCCGCTTCGAGCGCTTCGTAGTTATTGCCGTTCAGCCTGAAACTGAGCGGCGGCCCGCCGCCGAGATGAATAGCCCCGGAGAACGTCAGTGTCTTGATGCCCGGTATCTCCCCGACCCGCTCACGCCAGATGCCGCTGATCTCGACGCCTTCGTACGGACGGTCGTCGTCCCTCGGCATCTCGACCACGATGGTCGCCCCTGTATCGCCATTCGTAAACACGCCGACCTGCCGGATCATCGGCACGGCGTCCGGGTTTTCTTCGAGATACTCGCGGTTCATCGCGAGCAACTCGCCTTCGATCCTGTCGAGAGCGGCATCGCGGATTCGCGGCGCCGTGCCCGTTTGCATGCGCATCTCGACCTGGATGAAATCACTGTCCACCTCGGGCACCATGACCTGCCGGACGAGTCCGCTGGAGACCAGACCCGCCGTCACGATCAGCACCGCGATGAATATCGCCACGGTTACGCCCCGGTTATCGATCGCCTTCGACAACAACGGCCGGTAGTGGTCGTGAATCAGCGCCTGCAATCCGCGCTGCACGTAGCGCTGGATCTTCAGGAAAAACCGGGGCACGCGCTCGAACAGGCCAATCCTGCGCTGCGGGTTGAACAGGTCGTCTTCGTCGACGGACGGAATTCTCGCGTGTACCAGGTGTGCCGGCAGTATCAGCTTGGACTCGACCAGCGAGAACAGCAGGCAGAGAATAACGACTACCGAAATGGCCTCGAAGAACGGCCCGAATATTCCGCCGATGAACAGCATCGGCGCAAATGCCGCGATCGTCGTCAACACGCCGAAGGTCGCGGGAATCGCCACCTTTTGCGCGCCATCGATCACGTTATCGAGTGTGTGGCCGTCCGCCCGTATTTTCGTATATACGCTTTCACCGATGATGATCGCGTCGTCAACGACGATTCCGAGAACCACTATGAACCCGAACAGGCTGACCATGTTGATGGTCACGGGCCAGGGATTGACCGGCATCATCCACAGCGCGCCGAAAAAAGTGATCGTGATGCCGACAATGACCCAGCCAGCCACCTTCATGCGCAGGAACAGCGACAGCACGATAAACACGAGCAGCGCGCCAAGCAACATGTTGTCGAGCATCATGTCCAGCCGGTCCTCGAGGTAGTTCGCCCGATCCGCCCAGATATCCATCTGGATTCCCTCGGGCAACTCGGTGGCCTTCCTGGCAACGTACTCGCGTACCGCTGCTGCCGTCGCGAGTTCGCTTTGCTCGCCCACGGCGAGGACCTGCAGGATGGCAGACGGACGGCCATTGAAGCGGCTGTAATCGTTACTCTCGACGAATCCATCCTTGATGGTCGCGATATCGCCCAGCGTCAGGCGGGTGCCGTCGCTGAACGTGCGCAGCACCAGTTCGGAGAATTCGATCCCGGTGTAGACCTGGCCTTCCGTGCGCAGCAGGATATCGCCGCCCCTCGATTTGATCGTGCCGCCCGGCAGGTCCGCCGACGAGTTCTTGATGGCCTGCGAAATCTCGCTCATCGTCAGTCCGTATTGCCGCAGCGTTTGCTCGGACACTTCGATGCTGATCTCGAACGGCCGGTCGCCCAGAAACCGGACCTTGTTGACGGCAGGCAGCTGCATCAGCTCGTCGCGCACGTTCTGCGCGATCGACTTGCGTGTGACCGGGTCCATGTCGCCGTAAATGGCGATAAAAGACACGGCGAACGGGATCTCCTGCTTGCTGATGACCGGCTTTTCGGTCAAACCCGGAAACGTGGAGATCGCGTCGACCCGGGTCTTTATCTCGCTCAGCACTTCGTTCAGGTCGGCGTCACGCGAAACCTCCGCAGTCACCACACCCAGGCCCTCGGAGGCCGAGGATTCGATCTCCACGATCCCGTCGACGTCCTGGATCGCTTCCTCCACCTTGATGACGACGCCCTCTTCGACTTCCTGCGGAGCGGCGCCGAGATACTGCACCTGGACCTGGACATTGTTCAGCTCGAAATCCGGCTGGGTCTGCTTGCGAATGGTCGCCGCAGACAGGAGTCCCGCAACGATGATGAGGTACATCAACAGGTTAGCCGCGACATGATTCGAAGCAAACCAGGCGATAATCCCCTTTCGTTCTGTTACACCGCGCGCTTTCACGGCAGGTCGTCGCCTCCGCCGGCCGCAATCTTCTCGCCGCCCGCCCCCCTTTCATCGCCCGCGATTCGCACCGGCATGCCGTTGATCGGCGATTCCATCGCGGTCAGGATGACGCGCTCACCGGCCTCCGCGCCGCCATTGATGTAGGCATATTCGGCGTCCGCGCGAACGATATTGACGCTGCGTATACGAAGCCGGTTCTCGCTGTCGATGAAAAGCAGCTGGTTCGAGCCGTGCAGTGCGTAGCGAGGTACACGAAGCAACCCCTCCATCGCCAGGCCCTCGATGCTCGCCGTCACGAAAGTGCCCATGGGCAGCGGTTCCTTGTCGCTGTCCAGCGCGTAAGGATCGTCGATTTTCGCGACGGCATACGTGACGCGGCTGCTTTCGTCGACGACGCCCTCGCTGCGCACGATCTTCGCGGGCCATTGGACGAGGCGGCCCCGTTGTTCTGCCGACAGGACGACGTCGGGACCCTGCGATTCGCCGGTGGCCGTGATCGCCGTGGCATAAGGAAGGTCGACGAACGCGAGATCGCGGTCTGTCAGCGGCAGGCGAACTTCGGCGTAGTCGATGGCGAACGTCACGCCGAGCCGGCTGCCGGTATTCACGAACTGGCCGAGGTCCGCCTCCTTGTTCCTTACCATGCCCGCGTAGGGCAAGCGGATATACGTGCGCTCGAGATTGCGTTTCGCGCGAACCAGCTCCGCTTCCGCTGTCGCGAGCGCCGCGGCTGCGGATGCGTATTCCGATTCCGCCCTGTATCCCTGGCTTTTCAGCCGCCTGGCGCCTTCGTACTCGATCTGGCGCTGCCGGACCAGCGCCTCCGCCTGGGTTACGGCAACCCTGTAATTCGTCGGATCGATGCGCATCAGGACTTCGTCGGCGGCGAAAATCCCCCCGGGAATGAACTTCGGAGAAATCTCCACGATAGCGCCGGAGATCTCGGCGCTCAGCACCGTTTCGGTCCGCGGCCGCACCGTCCCCTGGCTGCGGACCGGGAAGCGCGCATCGACCGGTTCGAGTTCCACGACCTCGACCAGCATGGCGAGATTTTCCACGGGCTTCTTCGGCGGTTCCTTGCGAAACGACGTCAACAGCGCGGACACGGCGACCGCCGCGACGAGAATGCCGACGATGAGACCGATTCGCATGGCTTTACGGGTCATGAAAGTACGCGGAAAAACAAAGGCCCGTATTGTGAGTGATTTGACACAGAAAACCAGTCGTTTGTTTGCCGCCGCGTGCCTCCCTGTTGCCCGGCCCGATGCGCTTTTTGTGACATAAACCCACGCAATCCGGGTTTACAGACCGCAAAATTCCAGTTGCTGTCCATATTTGTGCATCGCAACAAAATACGCAGAAACGGGAACCTATGTACAAGAAGCATTTCGGGCTCGAACGACGGATTTTTCGCGGTAATGCCGCCGGCGCGGACGTCTTCGTCGGGCCGCAAACAGCGAGTATCCTGACCGGTATCAAGAAGGCGCTGTCGGCACCCGATGCCGTTGTCACGCTGACGGGCCCGGTGGGCTCCGGCAAGTCCACGGCCGTCGCCCATGCGCTCGGCTCGATCAGCGGCAAGAATGCGATCGTCAGGGTCGGGCGGTTTCCGTTGCAGCGTGGCGAGCTCCTCGACCTCCTGTTCGACCACATGCGCATACAACAACGGCCGCAGCGCGGCAATCAGAAACTCGCGTTGTTCCGGCAGCTGCTGTTCAATCTTGCACAGAATGACTCGCGCATGTTCCTGCTCGTCGAGGATGCGCCGTTTCTCGGCCCGGACATGCTCGCCGAACTCGAGGTCGTGACGGCGGCCGATACCGGGCCTTCCGACGGTGCGGCCATCGTCCTGATGGGCGACGATTACCTGAAGGAACTCCTGGCCTCCAAGACCCTTGCCCGGCTCAGGCAGCGAATCAGGCTGCGCAGAAGCCTCGAGCCCTGCAGCGTCGAGGAACTGAGCGGGTACCTGCGCCACTGTTTCCGGCAGGCCGGCGCCGACTTCGACACGATTTTCGCGAGCGGTGCGGCCGGGCTGCTGCACGAACTGAGCGGCGGCATCCTGCGCGTGGTGAACAACCTCGTCGAGTCGTCGATGGAGGCGGCGGCTGATGCGAAAGAGGCGGCCGTCAAGCTCGAGCTCGTGAGCCGCATTGCCGACGAGGAATTCGGGCTGACCGGAACGTTTACGCGACCGCCGGAAATCAGCAGCAAGCAGCCCGAACCCCGGCATTCCGACGACGCAACGGCCGAGCTCGTGGCACTGTCCATGCCCGAACCGGAAGCGGCCCCGAAAAAACCGGCCGCAGACCCGGAAGCGGCCTCGAAAAGGCCGGCTGCCGAGGCAGCCCCGGAAAAAGACGACGACGACATACCGGAACTGATCCAGGACACGCAGCCCGCGCTCGCGATTCTCAACGATGCGCCGCCGCCGGCGAAGCCCGACCGAAAGGCCCGACTCCAGCACACGCTGCCGGACATCGAAGCACTGTCGGCCGAGCTCGGGGCGGAACCGCCGGTCCCGGAACCGCCACCGGCGAAGGAATCCGCATCGAAACCGGAACCGAAGCCCGCTGCCGTCAAGAAGCCGCAACCCCGCACGGCCGCGACCCGGCCCGGGCAGGCGGAGAAGAGACCCGAACCCGGGCCTCGGCCGGCACCCGCCGCGAAAACCCAAAGCGGCGAGCCGCCGGCTCCGGCACCCGAGCTGAAACTGGAACTCGAAAAAGAGCCCGGGCCGGCCACCGAAGAAGCGATTCCAACGCTATCCGAGGAAGACAAGCCGGCCTGGGATCGAGATCCCACCCTCGCCGAGCTGCGTCCCGACCTGGACGCCCTGGAACGCGCCATGGCCGTCGCCCAGGGCCGCGACCCGGAAGCCGGTGACGAGCCAGAGCTGCAGCCCGAAGCGCAGGCGAAACCGAAGCCACAGCCGAAAGACGAAGTCGAGGAAATTCCCGAAATAACGCTGGACGACTCGATTAACCGCAAAGTCGACCGCGAAGCCCTGGAACGCAGGGAACGACTCGAAAAAGAAGGCATCCTCGAAGACGAGGAGCCCGCCAAAAAAACCGCCAATGACGAAACCGCTCCGGAGGACCGGGCTCGGGAAGAAAAAGCAGCAGCGGAACTCGAGAAGATTGCCGCCGGGCTCGCGAAGGCCAAGACCATCGAGGATGTCGACGACAAGATGGCGGAGACATTGTTCGGTGAAGAACTGAGCGTGGCCGCCGCCGCTGTCGCTGCCCGGGTTGCCGAAGAAGCTGCCGCAGCTGCGGCTGAAGCCTCATCGGCCCCGCAGGAATCTGCGGCACAGGCAGAACCGGCCAGGTCGGAGATGGAGAAGGAATTCGAGAATGTCTGGGGCAAGAAGCCCGGAATCGAAGTCTCCATCGATTCCGGGATCGAGGATCAGAAAGGCGGCCTGGACATTTCCGCTTCGCAGCGGCTCGCGACGGTTCGTGCTTTGAGTAGCGGCAAGCCCGCGGCGGCCCCGCAGAAGGCCGCCAATGCGCCGCCGCCCCCGGCCGTGAGTCCGGACCCGATCGAGGAGCAGATTACAACGTCATTGACCCAGACCATGAAGGCGCTCAAGGTCAATCCGGACCCGGCGGCGGTCAATGACGACGACGATGATGACGAGCGCAAAGGCGGATTTTTCAGCCGTTTCCGGCGCTCCTGACGACGTGCCGCAAACGAAAAAGCCGGGCCCGAGGGCCCGGCTTTTTTGTCATGCGCAGGTGACTATTGCGCTTCGTGCACGAGGTTCCAGACGTAATCGACGTGAGGCCCGCAGATATCCGAGAACTCGGCACCGGCTTCGTCGTCTTCCTCGTAGATGGTTGCAATGGCTTCCTGCCGCGCGCTGAGTAACGCGCCCATGTCCACCGCCGTCATCGTCTGGAGCCGCCTGGCGCGTCCGCCGATAACGTGTGACTGCCAGCCCCAGGTCGCAATCTTCCCGTCTTCGACCATCTTGTCGAGGATCGGCGCGATATGCTCCGCCACGATCTCGTCGGCACGGTCTTCGCGGTTGATGTCGCAGAAGTGATAAACCGAGAAGCCGACCTTGCCGCGCTCTTTCCCTGCGTTACCGGCCTCTACCTGCCAGAGATAGTCGTCGTGGCGCGGGCAGGCTTCGGACATTACGCCAGCGGCAGGATCATCGTCACCGTACGCAGCGGCAATCGCCTCGCCCATGACGTCCAGCGCCGCCATTGCCGCTTCGGGTGACGCCGCCTGGTGGTAGCGAATCCGCCGCCAGTCGCCGCCCGTATGGTGCGACAGCCAGCCCCATGACAGGATGATGCCGTCCTCGACGAGCTTGTCGAGAATCGGGGCATTGCGCTTCATGATGCTGTCTGCCCTGCTCTCCATTGCGACATCGCAGTGGAAATACGTCGCGTAGGTATAACGCTCCGCTTCTTCGTCCTGTGCCAGCGCAGGAACCGCGAGCAAACTCAAAGCAAGGGTCGCGCCTAGTGATTTTGTTCTTGTCATTTTTCTCTCCCTGGAAATTTCAGATATTGCCTTCGCCGGAGTCACTTGTTGTTATGGGTATGCGGGGAAATTCGGCAGGCAGGCGGCATTGTACACCTGATTTATTGACGAATTGGACAATTTCAGCGGTTGACTCGTACAGGCGCGGGCGGTGCCGGGCGAATGAACAAGCCTAAGTAGTCCCCGAAGTTTGTCGCGTCGCATACGGATTTTGCGGCTCGTGGAAAACGCCTACGCTGTCTCTCGCGGCGGCGGAGTGCCGTTGCTCTATTGGCTTCGAGGGAGAATCGAATGAGCGAGACTGTTCTTACAATCATCGAACTCGACAACTACCCGGAAGAAGTTGTCGCGCGAGCCACCTGGCTTGCCAGGCTCATGCGCTGCGATCTTGAGCTCTTGCTGTGCGACCCGACCACGAGCTTCCTGAGCGAGGTTTTCACTATTTCGAGCGAAGTGCAGGATCTCGCCGACGACATCGAGGAAGCCCAGAAAAAGGCGCTGCGCGACCTGGCGAAGAGCGCCGGATCGTCCGGCCTGGAAGTGCGCACTCACACCAGCCACACGAGACCCATTGCCGACGCCATCATCTCGCGTGCGATGGAGATCGATCCGATGTTCGTTGTCAAGGGCACGCACTATCACTCGCCCGCCGAGCGTGCGACGTTTGCCGATACGGACTGGCAGCTGATGAAGAAACTCGACTATCCGCTGTGGTTCGTAAAACCCGTCGCCTGGAAAGAAGAACCGCTTATCGTTGCGGCCGTCGATCCGACCCACGAGAAGGACAGGGAAGCACGCCTCGACCGCCTTATCGTCGAAACCGCCCAGTCGCTGGCAACTGCCTGCGGCGGACAGGTGGAACTGGTACACACCTATCAACGGCTTGTCGAAATCGGCTCACGGGCAATGAAGACTTTCAAACCCGTCAAGCTGCCGATAGACGAACTGGACAAGAAGATCCGCGACGAGCACCGCAAGGCCCTGGATGCGTTCGCGGCGGAAACCGGCGTCCCCGAAAAACACGTCCACCAGCTTCCCGGGCGCGCCCACGAACTTCTGCCGACGTTCGCACGGACCCACGGCGCGAGCCTGATGGTCATGGGCGCGCTTTCGCGCGGCGGCATTGCGCGCCGTTACATCGGCAACACGGCCGCCCGGGTACTCGACCACCTGCCCTGCGACATCCTGGTGGTGCCGGCCGCTGCAGGCTGAGCGGGAACACGTGCCCCGCCTGCGGCGGGGCACAGCGCCTGTTACTCGTCGAGCTCCGAAATCGCCTTAAGCCGGGCGGCCTCGAATTCGTCGCCCGGGTTCCAGGCCGGCATTTCATCGGCATTCGCAATCGCCAGCCCGGTCCAGTAACCGAGCAGGGCATCTTCTATCAGCCCCGTGAAATCCCAGCTGTCGTTATATTCATCGGAGGGCTGGTGATAATGCACGTTGGTGTAGTGCTCCTGCTGCTCGCGCCCCCAGCCCGGCGGACGGTCGACGTAGTCGGTACCGGGTTTCAGGTACATTGCAGGCACGCCGATTTTCGCCAGGCTGAACTGGTCGGAGCGATAGAAGTAACCCTTGTCGGCAAACTGGTCCGGCTTGACCTCCCTGCCCTGTTCGTCCGCGATCAGCTCCAGGATCTGGTCAATCGACGACTTGCCGAGCCCGACGAACGTGACGTCATGCGTATCACCGAGGATGTTCGGATTGTCATAGTTGATGTTTGCCGCAATTCGTCCCGGCGCAAAGGTCGGGTTGTTCGCGTAATACAGAGAGCCGAGCAGACCCTGCTCCTCGGCGCCGACGAGCGCAAACAGCGTCGAACGCCGCGGCGCCTCCGGCAATTCACTCAGTGCCCTTGCGATGGCGAGCACGACCGCGACGCCCGACGCGTTGTCCCTGGCGCCGTTGTAAATCGTGTCACCCTCTTCGTTCGGCTCACCGATACCGAGATGGTCATGGTGTGCGGTGTAAATGACGACTTCGTCCTTTAGCTCGGGATCGCTGCCCGGAATCAGCCCCAGGACGTTCGCGCTCTCCGTGCGGTTCAGCTCCACGTCCATCGAGATCGACGTCGTGATGCCCAGTGGAACCGGTTCGAAATCGCGGTTGTAGGCCGCTTCGCGCAGGGCGTCCAGGTCTTTGCCCGCCATGGCGACCAGATCACGCGCGGCATCCTCCGTCACCC
Source organism: Woeseiaceae bacterium (assembly GCA_035465295.1). Taxonomy (GTDB): domain Bacteria; phylum Pseudomonadota; class Gammaproteobacteria; order Steroidobacterales; family Woeseiaceae; genus UBA1847. The sequence goes on from DATHRM010000270.1 coordinate 34,221, forward strand.
AGGCATTGACCTGGTTGCGCGGCTCGTCACCTGCAGGCAGCTCGAATTGCTCGCCGGTCCACGACGTCTGGACGACCTGGAACGGATAGCCCGCCGAGGGCGTCGTGTGAATGATGATCGCGCCGGCGGCGCCCTGTTTCGCGGCGCTCAGGTACTTGTAGTCCCAGCGTCCGTACCACAGGCGCGTCTCGCCCTCGAAAAGCGCCGGATCCCAGTCGGGGTCGTTGTTCATGATGAGCAGCACCTTGCCCTCGAGGTCGGCGCCCTTGAAGTCGTCCCAGTCGTACTCTGGGGCCTGGATGCCATAACCGACGAAAACCAACTCGGCGTCGCTGATTTCGGCTTTTTCCTCCTGTACGCCGCTCGAGACGATGAACTCGTCCCACTGCTCCAGCGTACGCGTCTTGCCATGCCCTTCGAACGACCAGGTTTCCGGCTGGATGGTGTTTACGCCCACGAGATCGAACTTCTGTTCCCAGCCGCCGCCGGGGGCACCGGGCTGCAGGCCGAGCTGCTGCATTTCCCCGGCAAGATAATCGCGCGCCTTTACGTCACCCCTGCTCCCCGGTCCGCGCCCCTCATAGGCATCGCTGGAAATCTCGACGATGATGTCGCGCATGTAGTCCGCCGTAATCAGGTCGGCGGCTTCCTCCGCCGCAGGATTGCCGCCGCTCACCTCGACCGCAACGGGCGACGACTGCTCGGCCGGCGCCTGCGCTGCCGGCTGCTGCGGCTCCTCCTTGCTGCACGCCGCCGCGATGAACGTAGCGACAAAGACCGTTAACAGGTTCTTCAATTTCACACTTGACCTCCGTGTATAGATGCATCGTGCCGCGGGAAGCGGCACGAATGATCCCGATTATTTTCAGGTATCGAATATTTCCGAGAGAAAGTACTGCGCCGCCGCCCAGGACCGGCGATCGGCTGCGTGATTATATACGGTCACGCCATTGCTCGCGTCCGCCGCGGGATTCGTAAATGCGTGGCGGACATTGCCGTAGCAATGCAGCTGCCAGTCGGCTCCCATACTGCTGAGTTCCTCGCCGAACGCCACCGCCTGCTCGGGCGTCGCCAGCGGATCATCCCAGCCGTGCAGCGCGAGGATGCGCGCCCGGATGCGATTGCCGGCGGTATTTCCAGGCGCGTCGAGCAGGCCGTGAAAGCTGATGACGCCGGTGAGCGATTCGCCGGTTCGCGCTATATCGAGCACGCAGAGACCGCCGAAGCAGTAACCCATGGCGGCAATCTGCGATGCGTCGACTTCCGCCTGGTCACGTAACGCCTCCACCGCCTGCAACAGGCGCCGCTGCAGCACGGCCCGCTCGTTCCTCAGCGATTCCATCATTTCACGGCAGGCGTCGAATTCGCTGCCGATCGCGTCCTTGCCGTACACGTCGATTGCGAAGCCTGTATAGCCCATTTCGGCGAGAAGCTCGGCCTTGCTCTCCTCGAACCGGCTGCGGCCGCGAATCGTATGCGCAACGAGCACGCCCGGGCGCGGTGCCGAGATGTCGTCATCCCAGGCCAGCTTGCCTTCGAAAACGAGGTCGCCGTCCCGATAATCGACCAGGCGCGTTTTGATGCTCATGCGGGCCTCCGATCTCGTCAGCGGCGGGTTACGACGATGACTTCGACACGGCCATCCGGCCCGATATACCACGACGCTATCGTACTGGTGATACTCAGGATAATCGCGCCGAACAGTGCCGACCAGAAACCGGCAACAACGAAATTGTCCAGCATTGCCGCGACCAGCGCGAACATGCCCGCATTCAGCACGAACAGGAACAGTCCCAGCGTCACCAGCGTGATCGGCAGGGTCAGGATAAATGCGATCGGTCTCACGAATGCGTTGACGAGACCAAGCAAAACGGCCGCGAGTATGAATGTCCAGGCGCCGGAAATCGACACGCCGGGTACGAGCGCGGACGCCAGGAACAAGCCCAGCATGTATATGAGCGTTCGGAGAACTATGCCTTGCATAGCGCCGATTATGCGACGAGAAACGCGCGGAAGAAAGGGCCGTCAGGCAGAGGAACTCTCCGGCCGGGCGTCCGGACGCATCATCAACATCTGCACGTTGCCGATAGCCCGCTCCAGGAAACCGCCTTCGCAATAGCAAAGGTAGTACTGCCACATGCGGATGAACTCTTCGGAGAAGCCCATGCCGCGGACCCGGTCGATGTTTTCGAAGAACCGCTCACGCCAGTGCCGCAACGTCGTCGCGTAATGCGGACCGATGTCGTCGAGGTCGACGATTCGCATGTCGGTAACCCGCGTCAGGGTGGACGACATCGCAGTTACCGACGTCAGGCAGCCGCCAGGGAAGATATAACGCTTGATGTAGTCCACCGTCTTCTTCGCCCGCTCGTAATGCTGGTCGGCGATCGTAATTGCCTGCAACAGCATCATGCCGTCACGCTTGAGCAGTTCGCAGCACTTCCTGAAATACGTGTCGTGGTACTCGTGCCCGACCGCCTCGATCATCTCGATCGACACGAGCTTGTCGTACTGCCCGTCGAGGTCGCGGTAATCGCTTTGCAACAGGGTGATTCGATCCTGCAGGCCGGCTTTCGCTATCGCGTCTTTCGCGAAGTCATGCTGCCGCCGGGAAATCGTCGTTGTCGTCACGCGACAGCCGTAGTTTTCGGCTGCGTAGATTGCGAACCCGCCCCAGCCCGTGCCGATCTCGAGGACGTGATCGTCGGGCGACAGGCTGAGTTTCCGGCATATCCGGTCGAGTTTCGCGACGGACGCTGCCTCCAGTGACATATCCACGCGCTCGAATATCGCGCTCGAATACATCATCCGTTTGTCGAGCCACAGGGCATAGAAGTCGTTGCCGAGGTCATAGTGCGCGGCGATATTTCTGCGGCTGCCATTGCGCGTATTGCGGTTCAGCCAATGGAACATCTTCTGCAGCGGCCTCGTCAGGTGAGCCGTGCCCGAATCCATGTCCAGCAATACGTCCCTGTTTTTCACCAGTATCCTGACGAGTGTGGTGAGTTCGTCGCAGGACCAGAAGCCCTGGATATACGCCTCCCCGGCGCCGACCGCGCCGCCGAAAGCGATATCGCTGTAGAACCTCGGGTCGTTGATCGTGAGTTGCACCGTCAGGGGCAGATCGTCCGTGACCGCGCCGAAGGACTCGTGGCGGCCGTTTTCGGTGACGACGACCTGCCCGTTCCGCAGTGACGCAAGCCTCGCACGGACGACATGTCGTGCAAGCGCATCCAGGGCAGTCGGCTTCTTGCTCGCTTCGAGGAATTTCGGCGAGTCGATTGACGCTGATCTCATTGTGCCTCCGCTGTGATCTTCTGCCGCTTACCCGGATGCCGGTACACGGGGCAGCGCTTTACCCAGAGCCTGAGCGCCTGCCAGTAGATACCTGCGATGACCTTTAACGTCATGAAAGGAAATCGCGCGAGAACGCTCGCCAGGGCCCCGCCCGAAATCTCGGTTCTCGACAACACGATGGACGCGTCGAATATGCGCTTGCCGGCGCTCGAATTGGCCATATAGACGGTAACCCGCTCGGCAGGCTCGGTAAAACACCAGTCGTAGTCGACCTCCATCGGCATGAACGGCGATACGTGCATCTTCTTCTCCGGCCTGAAACGCCTCACATCGCGATTACCGATATCCATCGAGTCCGGCAAAACGTAGGTGTCGCGCTCACCCCAGGGCGTGTTGTTCACTTCGGCGACGATCGTCTGCAATGTCTTCCCGTCGGCGTCGAAACAATAATAAAAACTTACCGGGTTGAAGCAATAGCCGAAATAACTGAGGTTGGTCAGAAGACGGACAGGACCGGCGGGTCGCCTGCCCGTCTCCCGATCGACCAGGTTACGGATCGACTCGGAAAGGGGCTCGTCCGGTGCGCCGAGATGATCCTTGCGGCGAAAACGCGCCAGCGCGGGGCGCGTCGCCGACCACAGCCAGCGCTTTCTGAACAGCTCCGGCAACTCGTCGAGGTCCAGGTACATCATGAACACGCGGTAGCTGAACCGATGCAGCGCCGGTTCCGTCCGCGTGTGCCTAACCCGCCCTTCGTAGATGCAGCTCTCCACGATTCTGCCTCTCCTCGAAATGACCGATTGCTTTCAGCGCGCTGACCACGCCGTCCTCATGGAAGCCGTTGCGCCAGTAGGCACCGCAGAAAAAAGTGCGGTCGGTATTGAGTTCGACCTGCCGCCGTTGTGCCGCGACCGCCTCGCGCGAATAGACGGGATGCTGGTACTGGATGCGCCGGATCACTTTCGCCGGGTCAATATGACGGTCGTTGTTGAGCGTGACGCAGTACTGTTCCCTGCAATCCAGCCCCTGCAGCATGTTCATGTTATAGGTGACGGCGACGTGGCGGTTCGGGTCGTCGGGAATGTGGTAATTCCAGGCAGCCCAGGCACGGCGCCGTTTCGGCAGAACGCTCGCATCGGTATGCAACACCGCTTCATTGTCCTGGTAGCGGATCGCACCGAGGACGTCGCGCTCGACTGCCAATGGTTTGTCGAGCAGGGCAAGTGCCTGGTCGCTATGGCATGCGAGAAACACCGCGTCGTACCACTCGCGTCCGTGCTGCCCGGTAACGATCTCGACGCCCGAAGCATGCCGGATCACGGCGCTGACGGGTGTATCGAGCCGGATGCGGTCGCGGTGCCCGGCTACCAGTTTGTCCACGTACTCGCGCGACCCGCCCTTGATTACCCGCCAGACCGGCCGGTCCTTGAGCTGCAGCAGGCCGTGATTGTCGAAAAACCGGACCAGGAACTGCATCGGCATTTCCCGGATTGCCACCGGCTCGGCGGACCAGATGGCGGCGGCCATGGGCACGAGGTAGTCATTCATGAACTCCTGGCTGTAGCCGTGCTCGAGCAGGTACTCTCCAACGGTCCGGCCCTCGTCCTCGAACGGCAGCGTCGCCAGGGCCTCACGGTTGAATCGCAGAATGTCGCGGATCATGCGATAGAACGGCGGCCGAAGAATATTGCGCCGCTGCGCAAACAGCGCATTCAGTCCCGCGCCGTTGTACTCGAGGCCAGCATCACCGGAACTGACACTGAAGCTCATAACGCTCGGCTGCGACTCCTGCCCTATCTCGTCCAGCAGTTCGATGAAATTGGGGTAGGTCCGGTCGTTGAACACGATAAATCCGGTGTCGACCGGTATGGTTCTGCCGTCTTCCGTGACGTCGACCGTGTTCGTATGCCCGCCCACGTACGGCGACGCCTCGTAGACGGTAATGTCATGCTGCGCACGCAGCTTGTAAGCAGCAACGTTTCCCGCAATCCCGGTACCAACGATTGCAATCCTCAAGACCGCGCCCTCACCACTTCTGCGGGACGCGCTGGACCTTCGACACGTCGTAGCCCAGCGACTCGACGACGCCGAGCAGCATTTCGTAATCGGCCTCGGAAATATCCGGTTTGCGCGCCATGATCCAGACGAAATCGCGCTTCTGGCGGCCGATGATGGTTTGCGAATAATCGTCGTCGAGGTAAACGATGCGGTAGTCGGCCTTGAACGGCCAGATAAACTGCATGCCCCAGAGGGCATTCGATTCCTCGTCCCGGATGAATCCCTTCGGGTTGTACACCTTTTTCTTCCCTTCGAACCCGCCTTTGCGGAACGTGAACGTCGTCGCTATCGTGCCGTCGTCGTTCATCTCATAGGTTTCGACGGCGTTGTAGGCGTCTTTTTCGAGAAAGGTCGGGATGTTGGCTATCACATACCAGTCGCCCATGAAGCGTTCGAGGTCTACGTAGTCTACGGTTTCCATCTCGGGTCCATTGCCGGCGCATGCGGCCAGCATCGATGATGCGACGACGACAAGCGCCGCTTTTCGCAAGGAAGTCATGTCAGCTCAACTCGTAGCGAAGTATCCGGCCGCCCTTTGCAACTGACTCCAGTGCCAGCCACTCGGAGTTCTCCGAATACCACAAGGTGATGTCCATTTGCCGCGCAGTAAGCCTGATCGACCTCGCGGGGATCTCGCGTCCATCCAGGCGCACGACGTCCTGGCCGAGTTCCTGCACATCGACCTCGAGGTACTCGCCCGTTTGCGGATTGAGAAGCCGGGGTTCTTTCAGGAACCCGGGGTTCCAGTAGGCAAAGCTCTTCACGCACTCCGGCAGCTCGGCTTCACCATCGCCGGTTTCGACCACGAAAGCATCGTCCGTCTTCTCGCCGACAACCTCGAGCTTCTCGCCGTTCGAATTCGTTCGGGCCGTTATCTCTCTGAGACAACCACCCGCCCAGTCTTCGTCCGCGGTATGCTGATAGCTGAACGCGGTAACAAACAGGAACTTGACTTCGAAGCTCGCCTCACTGCGAACGTCTGCATTACTCTCGGGGCCGTCAATCTCGTAACGGTGATAGCCGATCTTCTTGCCGTCGAGATAGACGTCGAACAGCAAGGTCCTGTCCGCCGGGTCTTCGGCGACCGACACGGATGCCGACAGCATCGAAATGGCGAAAACGGCGATAATGCGTTTCAGGCGATTCATGATACCGGTACCTCTCAGGCCGCCGACGTGCCTTTCGGCAAGCCGGGAAAGAAAGCATTGGTTCGGCGGATGTAGTCCGCGTACTTGGGCCGGCGATCGGTGATCGTCTTCTCCAGCATCGCGACGCCGGACACCTTCAGCAGCAGGAAAGACATCAGCAGTGGCGAAAGCACCGTCCACCAGCCGCCCGCGGCGACCGCGAACAGGTAGTACGCCCACCACACGCAGAAATCGCCGAAATAGTTGGGATGCCTCGTATAGCGCCACAGACCCGTATCGAGTACCCGTCCCTTGTTCGATTCATCGCGCTTGAACTTCGCAAGCTGGTAATCGCCGCCGGCCTCGAACGCGAAGCCGAGCAGCCACAGCGCGGTGGCGGCAATTTCGAGCAGCCCGATGCCGCCCGGATTCATGATGGCCGGCATCAGCGGCATGGCGATGAACCAGGCGAGGACACCCTGCAGGCCGAAGACGATGTAGAGACTCTTGAACGCGAATCCGGGCTCGTTGTTTTCGCGGATTTTCTGGTAGCGGTGATCCTCGGGCTCCCCCCAGTTCCTCGCGGTGATATAAATACTCAGCCGAAGCGCCCAGATGGTCACGAGAACGGTGACGAGCGTACCCCGCGCGCTCAGCGGGGCCGCCTCGACAGCGAATACAATCGCGGCGATCAGGAAAAACAGCGACCACAGGCTGTCGACGAATGCGACGTTGCGGATGACGACGCTGACGAGCCAGGCCACGACGCCCACGCCCAGGATCAAAGCCAGCGCAAACAAATAGGTCTGCAGGTCCATCACGATACCCTCTGTCCAATCATGTCGCCCTGCGGCGCCTCCGGCGACACGCCGTCGAGACGCTCACCCAGGCGCATGAGCAGCGGCATGATCACGGCCCACCCGACGGCCAGCATTGCAATGGCAGCCGACTGGTCGACAAACTCGATCCCGCCGATCTTGTAGCCCGCGACGTACGCCAGCGGGCCGCCCACGAAACCGAATGCCGCGGCCAGCAAGGGGCGTCCGCGCATCCAGCGCATGGACATGTTGATGGTCGTACCGAACAGCATCCACATCGTGACGATCCAGTAAGGCGCCATCACGTCGCTGAACATGCCGGAAGGAAACGTCACCCAGCCGGCGGCAACGAGCACGCTGTCGAAAACGGCGCCGATGAGCCCGCAGCTCAGGACCAGCATCAGCTCCGCACCGGGCCGTTTGGCGCGGGCAAGGTGTATTGCGACCGCGCCGAACACGACCACGGGGCCGAGCCAGGGCAGCTGCTGCGCGCCGCCGAACACCGACGACAACCAGCCGAGCTTGAACGCAGCGACATTGATCAACAGGTTCATTTCAGTCTCCCGCTCGTTTCAGGAGGTAGTGGCTTACATACCATTCCCGCCCGCCGTCGTAGGCGAACAGCTCTTCGCAGGCCATGAAGAAGATGCGCCAGCGCATGCGCCACCGGTCTGCCTCGCCCTCGCCGTAGGTGTCTTCGAGGACCGGCATCACGGCGCTCTTGCGAGCATCCATCTTGTTCAGCCAGGCGCGCAGGGTCCTGGCATAGTGATCGCCGTTCCACTGCCAGTGCTTCTCGACGGTCAGGTCGCCGCCGATTCGCATCGGCAGGTCGGCGCTGGGCATGATGCCGCCGGAAAAGAAATGGCGGCTCATCCAGTCGCCCGGCCCCTTGTCGATGTATTCGTAAGGCGTCGTGCGGTGGCAGAAAATGTGCATGAAGAAGCGGCCGTCCGGCTCCAGCCAGCTGCCGATGCGCCGAAACAGCTCCGCGTAGTTGCGCATGTGCTCGAACATTTCCACCGAAACGATGCGGTGGTAGGTGTCGGTCGCGGCAAAGTCGTTCATATCGCTCACATGCACGTCGACGTTGTCCAGGCCCCGGTTTGCGGCGGCCCTCTTGATGTAATCGTGCTGGGACCGCGAATTCGACACGCTGGTAACGGTCGCAGCGGGAAAGTGCTCGGCAATCCACAGTGACAGCGAACCCCAGCCGCAACCGAGATCCAGGATTTTCATCCCGTCCTCGATGCCGGCCCTCTCGACCGTGGCCTGCAGGGCAGCCTCTTCGGCGGAATCGAGGTTGTCGACGCCATTCGGCCAGTAGCAGCAGCTGTACTTGCGGTGACGGCCCAGCACTTCCGAGAAAAATGCCGCGGGCACTTCGTAGTGCTGTTCATTGGCCAGGTGCGGAACGAGCGCGACGGGCGACTCGCTCATCATCTGCACGAAGCGATTCTTGATAATCGCGGCCCGCTCGACGTCGGTGGCGTGGATCTCCTTCCGCTTCCGCTCGAGGAGGCGCCGAATCCCTGCGCGGATCACAGAATCCGGTACCAGGCCCGTTTCTGTCCAGTCGACGGCTTTTGCGGTTACGCTGCTCATGCGCGTTCTCCAAAAATGATGGGGCGACTATACGAACAGCTCCGAACGCCGCCAACCGCCTGAAATGGTTTGTTACATTCCCTTACAAGTCGGCAACTTATCCTCGCGTAAAGTATCGGATCCGAGGTATTTGAGCCATCTCGATGAATCCCGTCATACTCTGGTTTCGCAGGAATCTGCGCCTGTACGACAATGCGGCGCTGAGCGCCGCCGTGGACACGGGCCGGCCCATGATTGCCATTTACGTCTCGGATGCGCTCGATTCGGGCGGCGCGAGCCGCTGGTGGCTGCATCACAGCCTGTCCAGCCTCGATGCGGCCTTGCAGGATCATGGTGCAGGTCTCGTCATTCGTTCCGGGAAGCCCGAGGAACTGCTGCCCGGTATTGTCGAGGCAACGGGTGCCGACGCCCTGTTTTTCTCGCGGCGCTATGAGCCGCAAGCCCGCGCGCAGGAGGATGCCCTTGAGTCGGCGCTTTACGGACGCTGTGAGCTGCACGGTTTCGACGACAGCGTAATCCGGCACCCGGACAGCGTCATGACCCAGTCCGGGACGCCGTACAAGGTATTCACGCCGTTCTGGAAATTCGCGTCCGGCGACGGCGAACCGGAAAGGCCCGGGCCCGGGCCCGGGGATTTCAAGACGACAACGGCCGGCCTCGATGCGGGAGAGATCGGCGAACTCGAATTGCGACCGACCGGGCCTGACTGGGCTGGCGGCTTACGCGAATCCTGGACACCCGGCGAAGAGGGCGCATTCGGGCGCCTGGATGCTGCGTGCGAGATCGCTGCAGATTACGGCGACGACCGCGACCGCCCGGATATCGACGGCACATCGAGACTGTCCCCACACCTGCATTTCGGCGAGCTGAGCCCTCGGCAGGTCTGGCACGACATTCGCTCCGCGACCTCGGCGGACGGCCGGAAAGGCGCGGACGCCCTCCTCCGCCAGCTTTACTGGCGCGATTTCAGCGCGTACCTGCTGTACCACTTTCCGCGGCTGCCGGAGGAGCCGCTCCGCGAGGAATTCAAGGAGTTTCCGTGGACGGACGATGCGGAGGGCCTGCAGGCATGGCAGCGTGGTCGCACCGGCTTTCCCATTGTCGATGCGGGAATGCGCCAGCTCTGGGAGACCGGCTGGATGCACAACCGGGTGCGGATGATCGTCGCGTCATTCCTGGTCAAGGACCTGCTGGTCCCCTGGCAGGCGGGTGCGGACTGGTTTCTCGATACGCTGGTCGACGCGGACCTCGCAAACAACTCGGCCAGCTGGCAGTGGGTGGCCGGTTGCGGCACGGATGCAGCGCCCTACTTCCGCATCTTCAACCCGGTGCTGCAGGGCAGGAAATTCGATCCGCTGGGCGACTATGTGCGCCGCTGGGTCCCCGAACTGGAGCGCCTGCCCGCGAAACTGATCCAGGAACCATGGAAGGCGGACCACGACGAGCAGAAAGCGGCCAACGTGATCATTGGCGAGGACTACCCGGAGCCGATCGTCAATCACGGAGACGCGCGCGATCTCGCGCTGGACGCTTACCGGGCCATTCGCAAGCAGGACGACTGAGCCAACCGGCGTCAGTGCGGCGTTTCTCTGCTAAAATCCGGCGCCGTGCGCTCGTAGCTCAGTCGGATAGAGCACCGGATTCCTAATCCGGGGGTCGCAGGTTCGAATCCTGCCGGGCGCGCCATCATCCTGGCCGCCGCATCACTGGTCTGCCTCTTTCGCTGCCTGTGGCAGCCACCCCGAGCGCAGGTGCAGGTCCCGCTGGGGAAACGGGATTTCGACCCCGTACTCGGTGAGCTTGTCTTCGAGCGCCCACAGGTACGCGGCCCGGGTCCGCGTCGGGCGGCGTGCGCCCTGGCGGTTGACCCAGACGAGCAACAGGAAATTGAGACTGTTGTCGCCGTATTCGACGAGCCAGACGTCGGGTTTCCGGCCGGGCATGTGCGTCAATGTATAAGGCACGTCCTCGCAGGCCTCGATGGCCGCTTTACGGACCACTTCCTTGTCGGAGCCGTAGGCGACGCCGAAGGGGATTCGTACGCGGAGAATGTGCTCGCCGAGGGTCCAGTTCGTAAGCTTCGTCGACACAAATTCGGAGTTGGGTACGACGATGTCGATGTTGTCGTTCGTGTTGATCAGCGTGCTGCGCACGTTGATTGCCTTGACCGTGCCGGTCAGTCCCGTATCGAGCTCGATGTAGTCGCCGACGCGTAGCGTGCGCTCGAAGAGAATGATCAGGCCGGAGACGAAGTTGTTAACGATGGATTGAAGGCCGAATCCGATACCGACCGACAGTGCACCGGCAACGATGGCAATATTGGTGAAACTCAGCCCGATCGAGGCCAATGCGATCAGTGCCGCCACGATGATGATCGTGTAATGCGTCAGCCGGCTGACGGTGTACAGAGACGCTTGCGTACCTACCGACTCCTTGCGGCCGACGCGGTTGATTGCAAACCGGATACCGCGCGACAGCAGCCAGCCGATAATCAGTATGATCACTCCCTGGATGACGTCCCCGACCGTGACAGGCGTCTCCTTGACCGAGAAGAGCGTAGTGCCGGAGACTTCGGTCAGGCGAATCCACGCCGTCTTCACGGTCCGGTAGGCATTACCCAGCCATTGCCTCAGCGTCCCGAGGTTCTCGGCGATCGCGTCGTCGACGGCCCTCATCAGCAACTCGAGATCGGCTACCGTGCTCTCGAGATTGCCGATGTGTCCGAGTGTCTCCTGCGCGGTACCGATCCGCTGGTCGAGGACCCGGCGCGTGGCCCGGTCCAGGCCGTCGCGATCGATACCCTGGACCGCCAGCAGTTCGTCCTCGGTCTGCCGCGTCCAGTCAGGCAGGTAACTCTCGATGCTGCGGACGAGTTCCGACCACTCGATCGATGCATTCTCGATGTCCGACAAGTCGAAGTCCGCGCGCAGCTCGAGCGCGGTCCAGAACCGGCGCGCCTGCGCAGTGGCGAGCCTGGCCCGGGCGCGAGCCAGTTCGACTTCGGCATCCAGCGCGAGCTGCTGCGCCTCGCGTTGCTGAGACCGGCCCAGCAGCGAGTCAGCACCGATGGTGCTTGCTGCTACCTGGGCTTCGCGCTCGCGTTCGATCGCAGTCTCCACCGCCGCCCTGCGCTCGTCGACGATTTCATTGAGCTTGTCGAGGGTCTGCCCGTCACCATCGGTACCGAGGCGAATCAGCGCGAGATCTACCCTGTCTGTCGCCGCTTTCGCATAGTCGCTGGCGAGCTGGGCGCTCTGCGTCAGTATTTCGAGACGGCGGGCCGCAATGGCCTGCGCAGACCGGGCACGAACCAGCCTCAACCCCGCCAGCCAGCGTGCATCGCCGTCGGCCGCGTCCAGGTACTGTTTGAACAGCGCATCGCGCCGTTCACTCGAACCGTTGAGGATACGGCGCTCCCGCTCGACCTCGGCAGCCGCGGACGTGGCGTCGAAACGCGCTTCGCGGGCGGCCGCGGCAATCTCCAGCAGTTCGTCGATGGTGTACGTCGATTGCGGTTCCGGCAGCCTTTGTGGCTGGGCTTCGGCTTCGTCCAGCAGCGACAGGTACACGTCGAAATTATCGCGGACGGCGTCAACGATGGCGGGCGCCAATTCCTGTTTCTGGCTGCGAAGACCGGCAATCTCGTCGTTGACCTGGCCGAGGAAGGTCTCGATGCGCGGGGCGATTTCTTCCGCCGGGCCCTCGAAGTAGCTCCACCAGTCCTGGTCGAGCGACGCCACGTCCGGTACTTTCGGCGGCGCGCTCTCTTCGGGTTCCTGGGCCAGGGCATGGCCCGGTGCGGCGACAAGCAGCCCCCAGAACAAAGGAGCCAGCCAGTTACGTCGCGCGATCTTCATGCGGATGGAGCATAACCTGTCGGGACCCAAGTGCCCAGCACCGGCCCGTCAAGCCGCGGTGACGCGGGGCGCGAGCTTGAGGCTGTGGTAAATTGCCTGCTTTGCGCAGGCAGCGTTCTCTCTTTCGATCAGAAGCGCCCCGCCTGGAAATCCATTATCGCCTGGCGAATTTCGTCTGCCGTATTCATGACAAAAGGCCCGTAGCGCGCTACGGGCTCGTTCAGCGGTTTGCCGCCGACCAGGATGAAGTTCGCGGCATCGGCGGTCGCCGCCGAGACCGAGGTGCCCGGACCCAGGAGCGCGATGTTGCCGCGTGGAACGCGCACGGCTCCTTCCTCGCCGATACTGATGTCACCCACGTACGGGTAGGCGAAAACGTTGTGGGTTTCGGGTGTGGGCAATCGCGCGTCCGCCGGTCCCTCGCAGCGCACGTCGAAATAAAACGGTTCCGTTGCGACACCGGATACCGGGCCTCTGATGCCGTCGAGTTCACCGGCGATAACGCGCACGGTCACGTTTTCCGCGGGCCGGGTTTCAGGCACGTCGCGCGCCGGTATGTCCTGGTAGCGCGGCTCGACCATCTTCTGATCGGCTGGCAGGTTGACCCACAGCTGGAATCCCCACATGAGGCCGTCTTGCTGCTGCGGCATCTCGG
>DATHRM010000271.1:0-1931 GCA_035465295.1 Woeseiaceae bacterium
CGCGCCTTTCCGCGCATCCGCATCCACGACCGCGAAATCGTCTCTGCCGCCGTAGACGATGTCGGCTTCTTTTGCGAGGTCGCCGACGCGCGCGCGAACCTCGTCACGCTGGCCCAGGCTGGCGAGCGCACCCATGCCGACATCCTTGTTGCCCGGATTGCCGATGCTCACCTGTCCCAGTGCCGTCGACAACGCGTCGACCAGTTCCCCGGCAATCGCCGCAGGAGCGATGATGTGGCGTATCGCCGTGCATTTTTGCCCGGCTGTGCTCGTCATTTCGCTGACGACCTCTTTGATATCCAGGTCGAATTCGGGCGTGCCACGCACGGCGTCCGGACCGAGAATCGAGGCGTTGAGCGAGTCGGTCTCGGCGGTAAACGCGACGGACTCGCTGATGACGCGGGGATGCTGCTGTAGCGTCTCGGCCGTGGACTTCGAGCCGGTAAAGGCGATCGTGTCCTGGCAGTCAAGATGGTCGAACAGGTCGCCCACGCCGCCACAGATCAGCTGCAGGCTTCCCGGAGGCAGCAACCCCGACTCCATGATGCGCCTTACGACGACCTCGGTCAGGTACGCCGTGCTCGAAGCCGGCTTGACGATCGCCGGGACGCCGGCTGCAAGCGTCGGCGCCAGCTTCTCGAGCATTCCCCATACCGGGAAGTTGAACGCGTTGATATGCACGGCGGCGCCGAGCTTCGGCGTATAGATGTGCTGCCCGACGAACGTGCCATTTCGCGAGATCTGCTCGGGCGGGCCGTCGAGGTAGACATGATCGTTCGGCATTTCGCGCCGGGCCTTGCTCGAGAATACGAACAGGGTGGAAATGCCCCCGTCGATATCGATCCAGCTGTCCGCGCGTGTCGCGCCGGTTTGCGTCGACAGCGCGTAGAATTCCTTCTTGTATTCCATCAGGTACTGGGCGAGCGCTTTCAGCATGTCGCCGCGCTGGTGGAAGGTCATTTTCCTCAGGTTGGCGCCGCCGACGTTGCGTGCATGCTCGAGCATGCCGCGAAAGTCGAGGCCGTCGCTGCTGATGCTTGCAATCGGCTCACCGGTGACCGCGCTGCTCAACGCCTTGCCGTCACCGTCACCTTCGATCCAGCGGTCCAGTGCGAGATTGCCGAGCTTCATCATTGCGACTCCTGTGCCGGCCGCATGGGCCGGTTCAGCGGGATACAAACTAGAAAGGGAATTGAATTATTATGTATCAAATTGTACGGTCGTTCGATTCGAAAGCAAGTGTGCCCCGAGATGAGCATTGATTCAGCCTGCGACCTGATCCTCGACGAATTCCGATCCCGGCCGACATTGCGGGCGGGCTCTCTCATCACGACCGTTTTCGGGGATTCGATCGCGCCGCGTGGTGGCACCGTCTGGCTGGGCAGCCTGATCCGGGCCATGGGCGAATTCGGAATCAACGAACGGCTGGTACGCACGTCCGTATTCCGGCTCGTGAAGGACGGCTGGCTGCAGTCGTCCCAGGTCGGCCGGCGCTCGTTCTACAGCCTGACGGACGAAGGGCGCGAGAAGTTTCGTGCCGCCACGCATCGCATCTACGGCGAGCCGGTTACGGAGTGGGACGGAGAATGGTGCCTGTTGCTGTTGTCCAGCCTCGATGCGACCGTGAAGGATACGCTGCGCCGCGAGTGCGGCTGGCTCGGTTTCGGCGCGCTCTCGGCCAACGTGCTCGCGCATCCGGCGCCGGACGCATCGGATCTCGAAATCACGCTGCAACGCGCGGGCGCGGCGGATGACGTCGTCATCCTGGCGGGGCGCACGGTGAAAAGCGACGCGAGCATGCGGAAGCTGGCGGCGTCCGCATGGAATCTCGACGATATCGATGCCCGGTACGAAAGATTCGTGGCGTTGTACCGGCCGCTTTACGCAGCCCTGAAAAAATCGCGGAAGGTCGATCCGCACACCGCTTTCGT
>DATHRM010000272.1:0-11599 GCA_035465295.1 Woeseiaceae bacterium
CAGGCCGCGCAGCGGAACCTGCCGTCGTCGAAAGCAAGCGGTGTCTTGTCGCAGCGCGGACAGGCGAGATAAGTCTGCAGTTGCTTCGGGTCACCCATGCGCCGTTTTATAGCACGGTGCCACGCACACTGCCGGACACGCTTCTCACTTGAATAACAACCCGCTCCCCGGCCGCCCATGCGCGTCAACCATCGTCGCGCGACGAGCGCCAGGCGATCGGGGCGTTTTTCGACCGAAGTAAAGCGGACCGAAGGGAGCCATGACGAGAAGAACATCGCCGGTAGCCCGCCAGCTGAATTCACGCGGCAATGAATAACCGGAGTGGACGGCCGGGGAGCTGGTTGTTATTCAATTGAGAAGCGCGTCCGGTGTCAGGCTCGGGGCCGTGCTATAAAACGGCGCATGGGTGACGTGAAACAACTGCAGAATTATCTCGCCTGCCCGCGCTGCGACAAGACACCGCTCGCTTTCGACGACGGCAGGTTCCGCTGCGCGGCCTGCAAGATCGACTTTCCCGACGTGGACGGCATTCCGTGGATGTTCGCGGACCCGGACGCCAGCCTCGGGGAATGGCGCAACCGTCTGCAGTTCGCGCTGCAGCAGCTCGGCCACGAGATTGCGGGGCTCGACGTCGAGCTGAATCACAAGGACCTGCGCACACTGACCCGCAGGCGCCTGGAGCGCTACCGGAAGTCGGTAGAGCAGCATAAACGTGCGCTGCAGAAGCTGCTCAGGCCTGTCGACGTGCAATCCAGCGGCGGCAGCTACGAGTCCTACCTCGCACTCAGGACGCGGCTTCCGGTCGACCAGGGACTGAATACGTATTACGCGAACATCCATCGCGACTGGGCATGGGGCGAGGAGGAAAACGAAGCTTCACTGAAGCAGGTTCGATCGGTGCTGCACGATCATGCAGAACTCGGCGACGTCCTGGTGCTCGGCGCGGGCGCGGGCCGCCTTGCATACGACATCCACCGGCAGCTCGAATGCTCAAGTCTCGTTGCCCTCGATTTCAACCCGTTACTGATGCTCGTCGCGAACGAAATGGCGAGGGGCAATCGGCTGTCGATGTACGAATTTCCGATCGCGCCGAGGTCGCTCGAGGACGACGCGGTGTTGCGCAAACTGTCGGCGCCGGAGGCGGCCGGTGAGAACTTTCACCTGGTGCTCGGCGATGCGCTGCGCGCGCCGTTTGCCGGGGCCTCGTTCGACACGGTCGTTACGCCCTGGCTCATCGATATCATCCCGGAAGACCTCCCGGCGTTCGCGGCGCGCATCAACCGGCTTCTCAGGGACAACGGCCGCTGGGTGAATTTCGGCTCACTGGCGTTTGCCGATCCGCATCGTGCGCGGCGCTACAGTCCCGAGGAAACCAGGGCAATCGTCGCCGAGTCCGGGTTCTCGGATCCGTACGTGTCGCAGGCGACTATCCCGTACATGTGTTCGCCGGCCAGCCGCCACGGCCGGCAGGAACGCGTATTCTCCTTCTGTGCGTACAAGGAACGCGATGCCGGGTCGGTACCGCGCCACAAGGCCCTGCCCGACTGGCTCGTCACGGCCAGGGAACCGGTGCCGTTGGCACAGTCGTTCCGCACGCAGGCGATGACGACCCAGATCTATTCTTTCATCATGTCGCTCATCGACGGCAAGCGTTCCATCGAGGACATGGCCAGGATCCTCGAGCAGCAAAAACTCATGAGCCGCCAGGAAGCCGTACCCGCGATTCGCACGTTTCTCACGCGCATGCACGACGATTCGGGGCGCCAGCAAGGCTACTAGGGAATCCCCGGCCTGGCACAGGCCGTCATCCGGAAAAAATCCGGCTTCCATCATGCTGCGCGCCGCGGCGGCTGCAATGCTGCGAATCAACGACTTGCAGCGGCCAGGGAGCCGGCACCCGTGATGACACCTGCCATTTCCATCGTCTTTTTCATCGTGGCCGCATTTCTGGGCGCGCTCGGACAGTATCTGTACAAAACCGGTGCCGACCTCGCAGGGGCCGGCGTCGCCAGCTACCTGCTGAACTGGCGGCTCATTGCCGGCGTTCTGTGCTACATCGCGGTAATGACGCTGTTCGTGGCCGCGTTCAGGAAAGGCGGGGCTCTCACGGTGCTTTATCCCATCTATGCGTCGACCTTCATATGGGCGGCGTTGCTGGCGCTCCTGTTCCAGGCCGTGCCGATCAGGCCCGTGAACGTTGCCGGCATGGGCCTTTTGGTTATCGGCATGTTCCTGATGGGCAAGTAGAACCATGGCCATCGACATCGCAATCGGCAACCCGGTGTTCCTTCGCTACCTGGCGATCACGGGCACACTGCTGGTCGTCGCCGGCCTGCTGCTCGCCGCGTTGCGGTTGTCGGGCCGGGACGTGTCGTCCCCGCTTTCCACGTACCGTGGCTGGCTCGTCATGATTCCGATCGTACTGGGCACGCTGTTGCTCGGCAGGGAGGCGACGATCGGCGGCGTAACGGTGCTCGCCGCCTTCGGATTCCGGGAGTTCGCCCGCGCCACCGGGCTGTACGAAGACTGGTGGCTGACCGGCATCGTCTACCTGGCGATAGCTGCGCTCGGCACCGTGACGCTCATGACGGACCCGCGTCTCGATCAGCCCGGCTGGTACGGGTTCTTCATGGCGCTGCCCACGTTCGTCATCGCGTTGATCCTGCTGGTGCCTGTCCTGCGTAACCGCGCCAAGGGCGAACTGCAGCAGGTCGCGCTGGCGATATTCGGCTTCATCTACTTCGGCTGGATGTTCATGCACCTCGGCTTCCTGGCCAACACGGACAATGCCTGGGGCTACCTCCTGTTCCTGGTATTCGCGGTGGAGATAAACGACGTGGCGGCATTCACGTTCGGAAAGATGTTCGGCAAACGCAAGCTCCGGGAACGCATCAGTCCGAACAAGACGGTTGCCGGCTCGGTCGGCGCCATCGCCGTGTCCCTGCTGCTGCCTTGGCTGCTGTGGTTCTCGTTCCCGCACTTCAGCCCCGCCCTGCTCATCCTTACGGGCCTCATCGTCGGTGTCGGCGGCCAGCTCGGCGACCTGGTGGTCAGCTATATAAAGCGCGACATAGGCATCAAGGACATGGGTACGACAATCCGGGGACACGGCGGAATACTGGATCGCGTGGACAGCATGATATTCGTCGCGCCGATCTTCTTTCACATGGTGCGCTGGTTCAGCGGCGCGGGGTGATGCCTGTCATGAACACGTGGAAATACCATCCGTCTCCCCGCATCGGCACCCCCGTCGCGGAGAGCCTGAAGAGCTTCCCGCGCGAGCCCGGCATGCTCGCGTACGTCGTGCGCTCGATCGCAGCCCTCCTGCTGCGCGCCTGGATGCGCTCGTACCACCGCCTGCGTATCGACGGCCGCGAGAACCTGCCGGCAAGCGGCTCGTACGTGCTGGTGTGCAACCACACCAGTCACCTGGACACGCTCTGCCTGCTGTCCGCCGTGCCGCTGCGAAGTATCCACCACTGCTTCCCGGCCGCGGCAGCCGACTACTTTTTCACGAGCCTGCCCCGCTCGGCGGTATCGGCAGTACTGATCAATGCGCTGCCGTTCGATCGCAAGGCCGGCGGCGCACAGAGTCTCGCCCTTTGCTCGGCACTGCTTGAAGAGCAGGGGAACATCCTGGTCCTGTTCCCCGAGGGAACGCGCACGACGACGGGCGCGATCGGCCGCTTCCGCTCCGGGATCGGCCGGCTCGCCGCCGGGCACGACCTCGACGTCGTGCCCTGCCATCTCGACGGTGGCATGCGGGCGTGGCCGAAAGGCCGGCTGCTGCCGCGTCCGGGCCGATTGCACCTGCGTATCGGCCAGGCGAGAAATTTCGCTCATCTCGACAGGAGTCCCGAATCGGTGAATGCCGTCTGTGCAGACCTGCAGCGATGCGTAACCGAACTCGGAGGAGAAGACGTATGACGCTTTACACAATCAAGCCCGCTTTCCAGAACCTGCTCAGGCCGGCCTGCAGCAGCCTCGCGAGAGCCGGCGTCACGGCAAACCAGGTAACCCTCGCCGCGATGCTCCTCTCCGTCGTTACGGGCGCCACGCTGGCGATCCTGCACGAGGAGCGATGGGTCCTGTTGCTGTTGCCGGCAGCGCTCCTGGTGCGCATGGCGCTCAACGCCATCGACGGCATGCTTGCCCGGGAACACGCCATGCAAAGCGCATTGGGGGGGCTGCTCAACGAACTCGGTGACGTGGTCTCCGATATCGCCCTGTACGTCCCGTTCGCCCTGATTGCCGGCGTCTCCCCCGTCCTGGTCAACGCCGCCATAGTCCTCGCCGTGCTGAGCGAAATGACCGGCGTCGCCGCGGTGCAGGTCGGCGCGAGCCGGCGCTACGACGGCCCCATGGGCAAGAGCGACCGGGCTTTCGGATTCGGCCTGCTCGCGGTGCTGCTCGGTTGCGGGCTGGACCCGGGCGCCTGGGTCAATGCCTGCCTCGGCATCATGGCGCTATTGACGGCAGCGACCGTGCTCAATCGCGCACGCGCCGCGCTGGAGGAACTGGGCCAGGCCCGGTAACGGCTCCGTCAGGGTGCCATCGAGGTCGATGTAACCGTATCGGGACATTCTGCTATCTTGGCGTACATCGAGGGGCCGACCTCGAATCAGGAATGCGCCATGAAAACCGTACGCACGCCCGACGATCGTTTCGAGGACCTGCCCGACTACAACTTCGAACCCCATTACCTGAAAGTCGGCGGGCTGCGCATGCATTACCTCGACGAAGGCCCCGAGGATGCCGAACCGGTGCTGCTGCTGCACGGTGAACCGAGCTGGTCCTACCTCTACCGCCACATGGTGCCGCCGCTGGTCGCCGCCGGCCTGCGCGTCGTCGCCCCGGACCTCATCGGCTTCGGGAAGTCGGACAAACCCGTCAGCAAGCGCGACTACAGCTACGCGGCTCACGTCGGCTGGATGCGCGAATTTGTCGAAGCGCTCGATCTCACCGGCATCACGCTGTTTTGCCAGGACTGGGGGTCGTTGATCGGCCTGCGCATCGCCGCGGAAAACGAGCATCGGTTCGCTCGAATCGCGCTCGGCAACGGCGGGCTGCCGACCGGCGACCAGACCATGCCCGACGCATTCATGAAGTGGCGCGCGTTCGCGTTGCACAGCCCGTATTTCCCGATCGGCAAGATCATCCAGAAAGGCACGACGACGAACCTGCGCGACGAGGTGGTCGCTGCTTACGACGCGCCGTTTCCGTCACGCAAGTTCAAGGCCGGCGCGCGCGTGTTCCCGGCACTCGTCCCGGTCCGGCCGGACGACCCCGCGAGCGATGCCAACCGCCGCGCCTGGGACACGTTCGGCCGTTGGGAAAAACCGTTCCTGACGGCATTCAGCGACAAGGACCCGATTACGCGGGGCGGCGACCGCGTGTGGCAAAAGCACGTTCCGGGGGCGCAGGGTCAGAACCACGTGACGATCGGGGGCGCCGGGCATTTCCTGCAGGAGGACAAGGGGGAGGAACTGGCGGGCGTACTGATCGAGTTCATCGAAACCAATCGCGCTTCGAGAAGCGCCCCTGCAGCGCGCGACTAACCTGTAGGAGCGGTTCTTGAACCGCGAATCTGCGCTCAGCGTTCGAGGTACTTCAACTTGTCCTTGACGTCACGCCACTCGTCGGCGTCTTCGGGCGGGTCCTTCATTTCGGTGATGACCGGCCACTCCCTCGACAACTCGGCGTTCAATTCCAGGAATTGCTCCTGGTCCGCCGGCAATTCGTCTTCCGAGTAAATCGCCTCCACCGGGCACTCCGGTTCGCACAGCGTGCAGTCGATGCATTCGTCCGGATCGATGACCAGGAAGTTCGGTCCCTCGTGGAAACAGTCCACGGGGCAAACCTCGACACAGTCGGTCAGTTTGCACTTGATGCAGGCTTCGGTGACAACGAACGTCATTGGTGCGAATTCCGGGCAGCTTTGTCGGTTTTGGAGCGCGTAAACTATGCGAAGATGCGCATCATATCAAGCCGCGCGGCGCCGCATCACGCTCGCACTCGCGAATACGCTACACTGCCCTGCACGCGTCCCGCTCCGCGGCTCGTCCTGGCGACAAGATCTCTTTTTTTGTGAACAAAAACAGCACATTACAGTCGGTTGTCGTGCGCCTCGCCGGCGATTCCGGCGATGGGATACAGCTCATGGGCTCGCAGTTCGCGGTCTCGACCGCGCTGTCGGGCCGGGACTTTGCGACCTTCCCCGACTACCCCGCCGAGATACGGGCGCCGGCGGGCACGACCTTCGGCGTATCGGCCTACCAGATCAACCTGGGCGGCGAGCGGATAACGACGGCGGGCGACGCACCCGACGTCCTGGTTGCGTTCAACCCCGCCGCGCTCAAGGTCAGCCTGCCGATGCTGCAGCCGGGGGCGCTGATCATCCTCAATAACGACGGCTTTACGCCGAGAAGCCTGGCGAAGGCGGGCTATGAAGAGGATCCTCGCGAGGGCAACGCACTCGATGCGTTCCAGGTCGTCACGGCGGACATCGGCCACCTCAACCTCGAGGCGGTCAGGTCGTTCGGGCTGAGCAAGTCCGAAGGCGGCCGCTGCAAGAATTTCTGGGCGCTCGGCCTGCTGCTGTGGATGTTCGGCCGCGAGCTCGAACCCGTCGAAGCGTGGATCCGGCGGCGGCTCGGCGGAGAGCCCACGCTGCGCGATGCCAACATCGCCGCGCTGCATGCAGGGCACGCGTTCGGCGAGACGGCGGAACTGTCGGCGGAGCTGCCGCAGATAAGCACCGACACCGCGGAGATGGCGCCGGGCGAATACCGCAGCATCACCGGCGCAGAGGCGCTCGCACTGGGTATCGCGGCGGCAGGCGAGCTTGCGGAGCGGCCGGTGTTGTTCTGCTCCTACCCCATTACGCCATCCTCGCCATTGCTGCACCGGCTGACCCGGCTGCAGGAACTCGGCATCGGCACGTTCCAGGCGGAAGACGAGATTGCGGCCATCTGTGCCGCGATCGGAGCATCGTACGGCGGCATGATCGGCGTCACGTCGAGTTCCGGGCCCGGCATCGCGCTCAAGACAGAGGCGATGGGCCTGGCCGTGAGCGCCGAGTTGCCCCTGCTGATCGTCAACTGGCAGCGCGGCGGACCGTCGACCGGGCTGCCGACGAAAACCGAACAGTCGGACCTCTACCAGGCCGTGTACGGGCGCAATGCGGATACGCCGCTGCCGGTGCTGGCGGCGTCGTCGGCCGGCGAGTGTTTCGACATGGCCGTGGAAGGCGTACGCATCGCCCTCAGGCATATGACGCCCGTGATCCTGCTCGTCGACGGCTACCTGTCGAACGCTTCGGAACCGTGGCTGATACCGATCGTCGAATCGCTGGCGCCGATCGAAAGCCACGCGCCTCCCGCGGCGGCCAGCGGGCCGAGCGCGCAGATGATCGCCTGGCAGCGCGACCCGGCAAGTCTCGGGCGGCCGTGGATCACACCCGGCATGCGGGGCCTCGTGCATCGCACGGGCGGCCTCGAAAAAGACTATGTAAGCGGCCATATTTCCTACGACCCCGACAACCACCAACGCATGACGGAGTTCCGCCAGGCGAAAATCGACGCCCTCGCCGGCTTCATTCCCGACCAGGCAATCGAACTCGGGGACGACAGCGGTGACATCGTCGTGGTCGGCTGGGGCTCGACCTACGGGCCGATATACCAGGCGGCGCGCAGGACCGGCGCGAGTTTCGTGCACCTGCGGCACATCAATCCGTTGCCGCGGAATCTCGGCGAACTGCTCGCGCGCTTCGACACGATACTGGTGCCCGAAATGAACAACGGCCAGCTGGCGACGTTGTTGCGCGACAAGCTCTGCGTGCAGCCGGTTTCCTTCTGCAAGGTCAGCGGCCAGCCGTTCCGGATCTCGGAACTCGCCAGCCGCATCGAAGCCGAACGCAAGGGTGACGCATCATGAGCGTGAAACTCACCGCAAAAGATTTCGCAACGTCCCAGGAAGTACGCTGGTGCCCGGGCTGCGGCGATTACGCGATCCTCAAGGCCGTGACGGCCGCGCTTGCCGACGTCGGCGCGCAGCCGGAGTCGACGGTGTTCGTTTCCGGTATCGGTTGTGCGTCGCGTTTCCCCTATTACGTCGAAACCTACGGCTTCCACACGATTCACGGCCGCGCGCCCGCGGTGGCGACGGGCCTGAAACTCGCGAACCCCGATCTCGACGTGTGGGTGGTAACCGGCGACGGCGACGGCCTGTCGATCGGCGGCAATCACCTGCTGCATACGCTGCGCCGCAACGTCGGCCTCAAGATCCTGCTGTTCAACAACGAGATCTACGGGCTGACGAAAGGGCAGTATTCGCCCACCTCGCGAGCGGGGACGGTGTCGCCGTCGAGCCCCGAAGGCTCCCTGGACATGCCGGTATCGCCGGGCCAGTTCGCACTCGGCGCGGGCGCGAAGTTCTTCGCGCGCGCGATCGACACGGACAAGCCCGGCCTCGGCGACGTACTCCGGCAGGCACACGCATTCGACGGGGCATCCTTCACGGAAATCTTCCAGAACTGCATCGTCTACAACGAGGACGTGTTCGCCGCTTTCACCGACCGCGAGGATGCCGCCGGTACGCAGCTGCATCTCGAACACGGCAAGCCGATGCTGTTCGGCGAGGACGACGGCAAAGGCATTCGCTTCAATCCGGAGACCTTCGCGCTCGAAGTGATCGACGCGAAGGAGTCGCCCGGCGACGTCCTCGTTCACGACGAGAGAAACGCGGTCGTGGCGCGATTGTTGATCGACCTGCAGCTTCCGGTCGCGCTGGGGGTCATCTACCGGCAACCCGCGGAGCCCTATGAAAAAGCGTTCCATGCGCAGCACCCGACGCGGATGCAGCGCACGAGGCGCGTTGCGGAGTTCATCAGGGGACCGAACAGCTGGACGGTGACCCAGGACAGCTTGTAGGAGCGGGCCCCGGCCCGCGAATTGAGACAATGCAGAATCGCGATTCGCGGGCCGGGGCCCGCTCCTACACGGAATGCGACCACCGGTCGCCCGACGCTCCCGCGAGGCCGTCCTGCTCGAGCTTCAGCAGGTGCGCGAGCAACGAGCGCTCGGCGAGCCGGAACAGGTGTGCCGATACGTCCTGGTATACGTACGGCACCAGCTCCTGCGGCGTCAGCCCCGGGTGCTGCTGCACGGCTGCAAGCACCTTGCTCTCACGCAACAGGCGGTGCTCGATAATCCAGTCGATCGCGCGAACCGGATCGTCGATCCTGTCGCCGTGCCCGGGCAACAGGGTCTCGCAGCTCATCCCGCGCAGCCGCCGCAGCGACTCGATGTAGTCTTTCATATCGCCATCCGGCGGGTTGATGACCACCGTCGAGCCGTCGATGACGTGATCGCCGGTCACCAGCCAGTTGGCCTCCGCGTGGCGATAGCACAGGTGATTGGACGCGTGGCCCGGCGTGTGCACGGCTTCGAGCGTGAATTCCCCGGTTTCCAGCCTGTCGCCGTCTTCGAGCAGGCGCGACGGCCTGAATGTCCTGTCCTGCGGCCCGTGTTCCGGCGCCGGCAGGCCCAGGACCTCCGCGCCGGTCCGGGCGGCGAGCGGCATCACGCCGGGCGAATGGTCCGGGTGCGTGTGCGTCGCCAGCACCCAGCGAATCGGCGCGCCAGCCTCCTCGATGATGCCGTCGATGTGCTCGTCGATCGCCGGGCCCGGATCGATCACGGCGATGTCGGCGACACCGAACAGGTACGTATTCGTGCCCGGGCCGGTCATCATCGACGGGTTCGGCGCGAGCAGCCGGCGTATGCCCGGCGCAAGTTCGGCAAACCGCGGCAGCTCGGGACCGAACGCCGTCATTTCAGGGCCCCGGAGTCACGCCCCCCGACGATCACGCGCGCCTCGCCGCCGCGTTTTTCGATCTCGGGGAATATGCAGGGCACGCCCTCGCGGGCGCACGAGTCGGCCCACGCGATCAGCTCATCGAGCGCCGCCCAGCGGGCGAGCGACTCCAGCGTCCGGATCGTGGGAAAATGCAGCGATATCGATCCGCCGCGACAGGCGGCGAGCGCGTCCTCTGCCGTCATCCAGCAGGAATCCGTCAGTTCCACGCCGCAATGCGCCGCATCCTGGTCGTCGGGCATCGCGGCGAGGAAGAACCGGGTGGAGAAGCGTCTCGGCAGCGCCTGCGGCGTAATCCAGAAACTGAAATAGTGCAGCGCGTCGCAATGCAGCTGCACCTCGTTGTCGACCACGAACGACCGCCAGTCGAGCGCGCCTTGGTTCAGCGCGTCGCGCGCGGTGTCCAGGTCGACGCCGCCGCGGCCGACCGATGCGAGCAGCACGCCGGATTCCTCGAACAGTTCGCGGACAGCGGCGCTGAAGTAGGCAAGACCTCCGTCCACGTTCAACAGCGCATCGGCGGCGGCCGCCGTGATACCCGCACAGTGCCGGTCGACGCGACTGTCCACCGCCTCGAGGACGCCCCCGGGAAACGCGTGAGCCCCGCCGAACGCCGAACGCTCGTGCCGGCGCACCAGCAGCAGCTCGGGAGCGGCCGCAGCCTCCCGCGCCAATACGACCGTCGACGACGGCCTTGCGACGGCGGCGTCACTCAACGACGGCTTTCTCCGGATCGCCGGTCTCGACCCAGGCCTGCATGCGGGCGAGCGCCTCGCCGATGACGTAGTCGACAGGCAGTGCGATGGCATCCAGTCCGCCCGGGCGGTAGCCGCCGACGACGTAAGTGAACCGGACCTGCGTACCCTCGAGCGCATCGAAGAACTCCCAGGTCATGTTGCCGTTCACGCCCATGAGGCCGAGCGGCCCGAGGCCGCCCGTCAGGCGCAGGGTGATGCCGGGATTCACGAACGTCACGGTCATGTGGACGATGCCGCCCCCGTTCGCAAACGTCTCGCAGAAGCAGCCCTGTGGCGTGCTCTCGATGGTCTTTCGGCCGGCGTCGCCGTTGACCGTGTGATCGTCGCTCCACCACTTCCCGATCTCGTCCACCGCCGCCTGCCAGGTGCGCGCGCGCGGTGCATTCACCAGTACTTCGTGGACCGTCGTGAAGCCGTTTTCCGCGGAGTCGGTCACCTCCGCCACGGCGCCGCTGCTGGCCATCAGCAGCGCGGTTAGACAGATCAGCTGCCTCATCCGGATTCCTCGCGATTGATCGGGCCCGCTACTTTAACCAAAATGTCTCCATGAATCCCGATGCCCGCGAGTTAGCGCGCTTCATCGCGCGCGCAGGACGCGTTGCGGTTGTTACCGGCGCAGGCGTCAGCACGGCGTCCGGCATCCCCGACTACCGCGACCGAAACGGCAACTGGAAGCATGCCCGGCCCGTGCAGTACGCCGACTTCGTCGAGAGGGCCGAGGTTCGCCAGCGCTACTGGGCGCGCAGCTTTGCCGGGTGGGCGCGAATTGCAACTGCGCGGCCGAACCGCGCCCACACGGCGCTCGCGGCACTCGAGTCGGCCGGCACGGTGACGACGCTCATAACCCAGAACGTCGACGGACTCCACCATCGCGCGGGCAGCCGCGAGGTCATCGACCTGCACGGCCGCCTGCAGCGGGTTCGCTGCATGGGCTGCGGCGCCCTGGCCTGCCGCGAACAATGGCA
>DATHRM010000273.1:0-1732 GCA_035465295.1 Woeseiaceae bacterium
ACGCGCCCGGGCGCCGTCCTTGTCGCGCGGCATCTCGACGGTCTTGTCTTCTGCCTCGATGCTGGCCGTAACGTCGAGATCGTCGCCGTCGCTGTTATCGTCGTTTTGCGCTTCGAGCGTTGCCGTCAGGTCGAGTTCGGAGAGGTTCGTCAGCTGCATTTCGATCGACGTGTCGTCTTCCGAGCCGACGATCCTGCCGGCGTTATCGTCCACGTCATCGTCCTCGTCCAGGCTGGCGACCTCGGTCGGATCGTTTTCGCCGATGGTTTCCGCAAGCTCCGATGCAGCCTGCTCGATTTCGGCGTTCAACAGCTGGGTGGCACTCAGTTCGTCCTCGTAGTCCTTCTCCAGGATGTCCCGGCCGATTTCGTCGACGATCGTGTAGTCATCGTTGATGAGGGTTTGCCCGGTATCGTCGACCGGCACGGCCTTGAGGTCGCGCTCGGTTACTTCGGCCGGGTCCGGCATCTTGGTTGCGTCGACGACCATCGAAATGTCGTAGTCGTCTTCATCGTCTTCCGGCAGCACTTCGCTGCTGACGACGAGGTCCTCCGGCCTTTCCGGCGGGGGAATGATATCGGTCTCCGGTGACGGATCTTCCGTCGCCGACACTTCCGGCAGTTCCATGTCGAGATCCATCGTGGCCGCGAAGCCGAAGTCGCGGTTGACGTCGACATCGTCGGAGTCGTCGAAGCCGGTGCCTTCGACGAGGTCGGCGTCGAGCGCGAGGTTCTCCTCGGTCGGGGAATCGTCCGACAGGTCGAAGTCCACGTTTTCGTAGGTTGGCTTGATTTCCTGCACGGTCATCTCGGATTCGGGTACCGAGATGGGGGCGACGTGTTCGGTCCGCGGCGGCACGCGTTCATCCTCGCCGACGGGCCGTGAGCCAAAGCGCTCGCGCAGCTTCGGCCAGAACATGAGGTAGGAGCCGAAAGCCGAGATCAGCGCGATCGCGGCCCAGATGAGCCAGTTCCATGAAAAGCCGGCGGGCTCCGGCGTGCCGACGATGCGCGTCCCGGCGGCGGGGTTAACGACCCTCGCGGGCGCAACGGCAGGTTCGGCCGGCGCCGCGTCCGCAGCCGCGGGCTCCTCGACGATCACGTCGCCGGGAACAAGATCCGAATAGGCGGCCGAGTAGTCGGCCTCGGTCGCAGCAGGCACGTCGGCTACCGCTTCGGGGACATCGGCTTCGGTCGTTTCGGACGCGGTGTCGATCGCGCCGGACACTGCCGTGTCAGTCACCTCCGGAAGGAATTCGGTTGCCGGGATCTGTTTACGCGCATCGGGCTCCAGCGCCTCGGCACCCTGGTACGCGTTGGCGCCAGCCGGCGCTTCGCTGACGGAGGCGACCTCGTCCCGCGGTTTTGCGGCCGGAGTAACGGCAGCGACCCCGGCGGCAAACGACGGGATGTCGAGCCAGCTGCCGGCCTTCAACCGGTCGGGGTCGCCATTGATGAATGCGCCGGGATTCGTGTCGAGTATGGCAGCCATTGCGCTGCTGCCCGAGACACCGGGATTGTCGAGACGCCGTACGATGCCCGACAGGGAATCGCCGGGCTGCACCAGGTATCGCGAACCCTGCGCAACGGGTGTCCTCGCCGTCACCGGGCGCGGGGCAGACACCGTGCGCCTCGCGGACGGCGTTGCCGCGGTGGCCGCCGCAGGACTCGACTGACGCGCAACGGTCGCCGGCCTTTCCGTCGGATCGATGAATAACAGGTAGTTGCGGCTT
>DATHRM010000274.1:0-1775 GCA_035465295.1 Woeseiaceae bacterium
GTGTCCTGGCTCGCCGACTGCGACAGGCGCGGACGGGCAATTCCAGGGCACCGAAACGGCACATCGATGACGTCGCTGCCGCCGCTCTGGATGGTGCGCTTGTAGCTCGCGCCCACCACGTCCCAGAGATTGTGTCGCTCCACGGGAAGACCTTGACTGTCGTACCAGTCCGCCTTGTATACGACCGGTGCATCGATCGACGGACTGACCGAGCGGTCTGCACCCAGTTCCATGAGCGTATTGCCGAGGTTGTCCTCGACGGTCAGTTCGATCCAACTCTCAAGCACGTCGAGCGGGCCGGCGGGGAAATCGTGGCCCGTCTTGTTGTTGTGCAGGTGCAGCTTGATGTTGACGAGATCGCCGGCGGCGATGCGCTCAGGCGCATCGATCTTTATCTCGACCGTCGGCCCGGTCGTCCACTTGTCGGCGATCTCGGGCACCTCGATCTCGCCCCGCAGCCACTGGATCGTCAGTTCAGCCTGTTCCTTGCCGCCGGGGATGTCCATCGTCGCGGGTATGTACATATTGCTCGCGAGCACGCGGTGGCTGCGATGCTTGCCGTCGCCGGGGCTGCGGTAGCTGTCCACGTCGTCGCCGCGCGCCGGATCGTCACTGTCGACGAGCGGCATGTGGCATTCGCGGCATTCGATCGTGTCGGGGTGGCCGTCCCCGTGGTAAAAGCGCCCGCTCTTCCAGCTGTCGTACTCGTTCTGTTCCTGCGCGAGGCCCGCGCTGGTCGCTTCGCCCGGGGCCGGCACCTGCTTGTGGCAGGCGGCACAAAACTCGCTGGACTTGTACAACGGCCGCTTGTACTCGGCAACGTGTTTCTCCGGGTAGGCACGGATCAGGAATTTCGCGGCCAGGCCCGAGAAGCCCGATTCGCGGTCCTCGAACAGGTACCGCTCCGGCGCCTCGATCACGTAGCCGCCGTTGCCGTTGGTGTCGGTCTCCACCGTGCTGTGGCAGGTAATACAGGAATTGGCTTCGAAGATCGGCAGTTCCCGGCCCTCCGGCCACGGGTCGTGACGCGTGCCGCCGAGCAGCGCTGCAGGATCGTGGCAGCCGGCACACGCGCGCGTTTCCGCCAGCCCCTTTTCCTCGATCAAAAGGTCCTGGACCTGCAGGAACAACACGTCCTCCGCCGCGAAGCCGTGCGCACTCGCCCGCCACTCGTTATAGATCGACTCGTGGCAACCGCTGTTCCCGCAGGTTGCGGAACCGGCCAGCGCCGACGGCTTGAGTGAGCCGAGTTCCTTCTGCTCGACGACAGCGCGCTCAACGAGCGCGTCGATCGCGCTGACAGCCTCTGCATCCAGCCCCAGGGCGCTGACCAGTGCTGCGCTCTGCGCCCGCAGGCCGGCATCCTGGGGGCCCCTCAGCGTCTTTTCGAACGCCTTCGCACGCTCGGCGCCGACGACCTGCTCGACATCGCCGAGGAAACGATTCAGCCAGGGCGAATTTGCAATCGCGACGCGGCTCGGCCAGAACGCGCGGTCATCGCCATAGGGCCAGTTGTAGTTCTCGTCGAACGCCTGGAACTGCGACGGTTCGGTTTGCGCCTGCGACAAGAACCCGGTGACGGCAAACAGCACGAGAACGATTGCGGCACCGGTCGCAACGAAGCGCTTCCTGGGCGCGCGGCGCGGTGATGCCTCGGCATTGCCGTAACGCGCCACGATGGGTGCCAGGTGCCAGATGATCAACACGCCGACCACCAGGCCGGAAACCAGGTGCACGGTGTCCGCCCAGCCCGGCACCCAGGTGCCGAACAGCGC
>DATHRM010000275.1:0-2027 GCA_035465295.1 Woeseiaceae bacterium
CCCTTCAGCGTGAGCAGGTGGCGCAGGCTGCCATCGTCATGCAACTGCAGGCGGGCATCGTCCTCGTAGATCTGGTCAGGCTCGGCAGCGTTCATCGCGCGGGCATTCTACATTAACGCCCGGCCAGATACCGTTCCGCGATAAAGACGGCGGCAGCGGCGTCGATGTCCGGTTTCGAGATGCGGCCCCGCGACCCCTGTTTGCGGGCGTTCTTGAGGGCCTGCGCGGCTTCGAGCGATGAATTGCGCTCGTCAATCGTGCTGATCGGCAGGCCGTACTGCGCGAGTTCGTCGATGAATGCCTCGACCGACGCGGTGATTGCGCTGGGCGAGCCGTCGGCGTAAGTCGGCATGCCCACGACGAGCCGGGTCGGCCGCCATTCGGAAATGATGGCCCGGACACGGGCGTGATCGACGCCTTTTTCACCGTTGGCCACGATACCGACGGGACTCGCGGACGCCGTCACGTCCTGTCCGACGGCGACACCGATGCGCCGCAATCCGAAGTCGAATGCCAGAATCGTCTCGGGCAAGTCCGTGTCAGGCGTGGCCGGCCTCCGGAGACAGCAGGGTCAGGTCGACACCAAGCGCCTTCGCCGCCGCGGCCCAGCGGTCCGCGAACGGCATGTCGAAGACGATGTCCGGCGTCGCCGACACGGTAAGCCAGGAATTGGCCAGCATTTCCGCCTCGAGCTGGCCGGCGTCCCACCCCGCGTAGCCGAGCGCCACGAGCGATTTCTGCGGTCCCCTGCCGCTCGCCATGGCGTCGATGATGTCCCGCGACAGGGTCAGGCAGATTTCGCCGGAGACGGCCAGGGAATTCTCGTAGTGGTGCGATGTGTCGTGCAGCACGAAGCCGCGCTCGGGGCCGACGGGCCCGCCCATGAGCACGGGGTGATCCAGCGCCGCGGGGTCGGGATTGTCGAGTTGCAGCTGCTCGAACAGGCCGCCGAGCTTGAGATTGAGGGGACGGTTGATGACGATGCCGAGGGCACCCTCGTTGTTGTGTTCGCAAATAAGAGTCACCGTGCTGCTGAAGTTCGGGTCCGCCATGCCTGGCATGGCTATCAGCAGCTGATTCGCCAGCGATCCGGTGGTCTCCATGCGGACAGTATCCGCTCTCGCGGCGGCCGGTACAACCTGTCGCAGGGAACCGTGCGGCTACTGCCGGGCGACGTTCGCCGCGGCCGGAACAAATTCCTCGCTGAACAGCCACTTGTAGGCAAACCGCAGGCTGTCGTATTCGGCGCTGATCTCCGCGGGGAACGGATCGAACGGCGACGCGCGCCGCAATATGTCGAGTGCGGCCTGGTCGAGGATTCGCGAACCGCTGGACCTGCGGATGATGACCTCCGCCAGCTGCCCGGACGCGTCGATGCTGACTTCCAGCGTGGGACTGCCGGTCAGGCCGTCGAGATCGCCGAGCGTCGGGAAATACTCGTCGCCCACGGACTCGATGCGGCGCTTCCAGTTGTCGAGGTACGCAGCCACCACCGATTCACGCGTGTCGGCGCTGATGACGAGCTGGCGCGGATCGTCGTCGTGGATCAGCAATGTGGCTCTGTCGTCCTGCGGCAGCGGTAAGGTCGTCTCGGCGCCGGATTCGAGCGCGAGCGCGGAATGGCTGTCGGGCTGCGGCTCCAGGCGCGGGTCATCGGTAACGCTCTGGTCCTGCTCCGCTGCGGTCGCGAGCAACTGGTCGGCACTCACCCGGTGTTCGGTCGATTCGAGGAAACTGTCGCCGTCCTCGTCGCCCGGATTGTCGATCGGCGACGCATTTTCGGCCGGCGCCGACGGCCGCACCTGTTCCGTCGTGTTACCGCCGCCCTCCTGGCTGGCCTGGGCCAGGTACTCGGCCCGGTCCGGCCGGTCGATGTCCTGATCCGGATCGGCGACGATGGTCACTTCGAGCGATATGGCATCGCTGAAGTCCTCGAGCATCGCCGGGTTGAACGTCACGCCGATGATCAGGATGCCGTGCAGCAGCGCGGCCAGGAACAGCATCGCCGGCAAGCGGTCCGGAGGCGG
>DATHRM010000276.1:0-1664 GCA_035465295.1 Woeseiaceae bacterium
CTCGACCGTTTCAAATCTGCCGTGGAAGGCGTCCGCAATGTCTGGCCGGCGGTGCTTGCCTCGACGCTGACCACGATACTCGTGTTCGCACCGGTGCTCTTTATCGTCGAGGAGGCAGGGCAGCTGTATTCGGACATCGCGATCGCGATTTCTGCGTCCATCCTCGCGTCGATGCTGGTTGCCATCGCGCTGATACCGACCGCCAGCGCACGCCTCGAATTCGGCAGCACCGACAAGACGGTGGGCTCGGGCGTTCGTGAAGCGGTCGTCAACCGAGTGGAAGCCCTGATCGAAACGCCGCGGCGGCGCATGACCACGATTTTCGCTACGGTGCTGCTGAGCTTCGCAGTGATCTTCTTCCTGACACCGGCTGCCGAATACCTGCCGGAAGGCGAGGAGCCTAAGACGTTCGCGTCAATGAGCGCACCGCCCGGCTATAACCTCGACACGATGGCGGAAATCGGGCTGGAGATTCAGGACTACTTCCTGCCGTACGTCGGCGACGATCCGGCCCGTTTCGATCGCGGGGAAACCCGCGTTCCCGCCATCAAGTACCTCAACCTCAGCATCAACACGAACCGCGTCCGCATCATCTCGGAACCTGTCGATCACGGGCACATCGATGAGCTTATGGACGCGATTACGACCGTCTACGAAAGCTACCCCGGGATGCGCGCATTTGCATCGCGGGGCTCGATCATCACGAGCAACGACGGCGGCACCCGGAGCATCAATCTCGATATATCGGGACCGAACCTCGCGGTCATCTACGATGTCGCACTGACCACCTACCGGCGCGCACAGGAAGTTTTCGGTAATCCCCGTATTCAGTCCAGCCCGTCGTCCCTGACGCTGTCGCAACCGTTGATCGAGGTGCAGCCCGACTGGGACCGCGCCGCTGAGGCCGGCATGAGTGCCGGGGACATCGGCTATACCGTCGCGGCCCTGACCGACGGCGCGTTCGTCGACGAGTTTTTCCTCGCGGACGACAAGATCGACATTTACCTGTTCGGCCGTGAAGGCGGCTCGGCAAAGCTCGATACGTTGTCGCAGCTGCCGGTCTACACGCCGCAGGGCAGCATCCTGCCGCTTTCGGCACTGGCGTCCATTCGCGAAACCGTGGACACGAGCACGGTTCGCCGCATTAATGGCCAGCGCACCGTCACGCTGAATATCATTCCGCCGGCGTCGGTGCCGCTCGAGACCGGGGTCGAGATCGTACGGCAGGACATCATCGGCGCGATGATTTCGAGCGGGGAACTGCCCTCAGGAATCAACGTGTCGATTTCAGGTGCCAGCGACCAGCTGGATGCGACCAAAGCGGCACTCGCGGCCAATTATCCCGTCGCGCTGATCATCGTGTTCCTGCTGCTTGTGGCCATCTTCCGGCACTGGGGCTACCCGTTGCTCATTATGACGACGATTCCTCTCGGCATCGCCGGTGGCATCATCGGCCTGGTCCTGATAAATGCGGTCGGAGCTGTATTACCCCTGTTCGGCATGGACCCGGTTCACCAGCCCTTCGACATGATCTCGATGCTGGGCTTCCTGATCCTCATGGGCACAGTCGTGAACAACCCCATCCTGATCGTGGACCAGGCAAAGCGCCTGATGGAAGAGGGCGCCGCAAGTCCCCGCGAGGCCGTTCGGGAAGCCGTGGAACT
>DATHRM010000277.1:0-14474 GCA_035465295.1 Woeseiaceae bacterium
GCGGGCAACACGCCCGTTACTGCTGTTCACTGCTATTCAGTGCGGAGGGCGCAAGACAGGCGATCGGGGCGTTTTTCGACCGAAGTAAAGCGGACCGAAGGGAGCCATGAGGGAGAGAAATGACCCGATCGCCTGTCTTGCGCCCTCCGCACTGAACAGCAGTAACGGGCGTGTTGCCCGCGCTGCTGCTATTGGGATTCTGGAAAAAAAGCGGCCGGTCAGGGAAATCGACCGGCCGCGGGTAGTGCCGGGGCTGCCGGGGAGCAGCCGCGCGGCGGTACAGCCGCAAGGCTATACGGGGTTGGCAATCGTGCCGTTTACGATCGGTGTAAACGCGGTGAGGCTGTCCTGCATGGCAGCGTTGCCGAGGCCGTGATTCGGGAACAGGTTGGCGAACTGGCCCTGTTCGCCATGCAGCGCCATGTAGTTCAGTATCACGGTATTCACCAGCAGGTTGACGTTGTTCGCCGCGGGCGTCGCGGCACGCTGCACGGCGCCATCGGCGCTCATGTAGCCGATCTGCTGGTGCCTCGCTTGTTCTTCCGGCGTCCCGCCGACGATCGTCGGGCGCCGTCCCGGGTTGTAGACCAGGAAGAACGAGCCGGCGGTCGACGAGTTGTCACTGGACCACTCGCCCTTGCCGCGGCCCTCGACCGTATTGTCGATCGCACCGTTCGACGACAGCGAGCCGTCGCTGAAGACGTACATCATCAAGGGTGTGCCGAGACGTGCGGCGTACTCGAGGCAGGCTCCCATGCAGCGCCCGGCGCGGAAGTCCTTCACCTCGCCTTCGGCGCGGCGGCCGCCGTGATAGTCGTAGCCGCCCATCTCGATGCACCCGGCACCGGCATAGCCGTTCATTACGAGCTTCATGATCGACGCGGTCTTCTGGAATTCGCGCGCATCACGGTCGTTCGCGTTGAACTCGGCGTCCGTGAAAATGCCGTTGGGTCCCACGATCTCGGGGTCGAGGCTCGGATCGACCGGGACGCCGGCAAAGCGATCTGCGATATCCGCGGACTTCAGGTAGCCGCATTCGACGAGCCGCTTCATGGCGGCGTCTTCCGCGGGCGCGAGCATCGTGTCGACGTTGTTCATCTTGCGCCCCGTGAGGCGGTAGATGGACTCCATCACGGCGGTCGCATCGCGCGGGCTCAGGATCGCGGCCAGGTCTCCGGTATCCACCAGGTTCACGACGTCCGACGGACGGTCGACCTTCGTGGGCCGGAGTTCGGGATCGTAGAGCATCGCGGGCAGCATGGAGTTGCCGCCCGAATCCGTATTCTCGGAACCGGCCAGCGTGAGGATCGAGCCGTTGGCTCCGGCACGGGCGATACCGTACATCGGATTGTGCGGGTTGTTGCCGGTGTCGTTATCCGACCGGGCGGGGATCACGGCGCCGTTGATGTTCGCCTCGCGTCCCGGCGTCAGGCTCTGCAGGATGCCGCGGCGGAATGCGGAGTCGAGATGGAAGCCGAGACCGAGATCGAAGTTCGCGTAGTCCTGCTGCAGGACGGGATCGACGAGCCCCGGGATCATGTCACCCGGCAGACCCTGTCGCTCGTAGCCGCTGGTACCGAGGAAATCCCGCTGGCCGCCCTCCTGGCCGATCAGCACGTTCGAACCGGCGATATTTGCGCCACCCGCGAGGTCGAAGCAAATGAACGGGATCTTGCCGGCGCCGGCCGTCGCGATACCGCAGCTCGCCAGCTGGCTGTCGAGGTCGCCCGACAGGGCGGCCTGCGCCAGCCGGGGACTGGCTGCCATCGCGCTCAGGATTCCGCCGCCCACTGCATAGGCAGCGCCCGTACGAAAGCCCTGCGCCACGAACTGCCGCCGCGTGACAGGACGGGGATGATCTCCATGCAGCTGAGGCGCATCAAAGTCTCTTGCGTTGCGTTTCTTGGCCATTGCTGTGTTCCTTGGTCAGTCCTGTCTGTGTTTACTGAACGAGCGTGACGGCGTTGCCGAGCATTGCCGCGCAGACGCCCTTGCCGATCGAACGGGTAGCGCTGCCGCCGGCTATCAGGCGGTCGATCAGGTTATCCGGCCGGTCGAGCGACTCACCTTCCGCGTTGACGGCGGTGGTCGGGTCCTGGTAGGACGCGAGTTCCTCGTAGACCTCGGCGCGAACCGGCTGGCTGCCGATGTTGGTGCCCATGATGCGATCGATCAGCGGGTTCACGAACGCGTCGCGGTTGTTGCTGAACTCGCTGTTGTCGTTCCAGTCGAAGCCGGGGAACAACGCGGCGAGATTCGGCCCCGGGCTGCCTGCGGTGCCGATCATCGCGTCGCAGTACTGGATTGCCAGCTGCGCAATCGCGACCTGGTGCGACGACAGGAAGGTGTTGAGGCTTTCAACGGCCGGCAGCGACTGCCTCAGTTCCTGGTAGGTCATGTCGACCGCAGGCGTCGTCGGGTCGACGAGCGTCACTTCGGCGTAGGTCGCGTTGATCTCGTCGAACGTACGCAGGCCGACGTGCGGCGATGGCGGACGATCGGTTTCGGTGACCACCAGTGTCGGGTCGGCCGGGCGGCTGAAGCTGTTGCCGGCCAGCACGTCGAAGGTCAGGAAGAACTCGTCGTCCTGCGGCCCCTTCTCGAGCGGCAGTACCGCGCCCATCGAGGACAGCGGCTGGCCCAGCTCGCCGAATTCCGACGCGCTCAGCGTGTCGTCCAGCGTCGCATAGGTCTGGCCAACGCGCGCCTCCGCACCGTTCATCGCCACCCGCAGGCCGCGGATCGGAATGCCTTCCGGCGTGGAACCATCGAGCGTTATGAAGTGCGGCCGGTCGAACAGGTACGCATACGTATCGTACTGCGCCGCCTCGAACAGTATGTAGGAGGATTCGGGCGCCGCGCCGATGTTCTCGGAGATGTCGAATAGCATGAAGAACCGCTCGCCGACGCCGGCATCGAAGTTCTGCATGACCTGCTCCTGCGTCATCGCACGGCGGTGGATTGCCGCGAGGCGAATGGTGCCCTGCCACAGGCCGTCGCCGGATGCCTCGTTGCCGAGGACCAGCGCAAATTCGCGCTGCCAGTCGATCAGCGTACCGCCCGGTACCGGGTCGATCTGCGTGACCAGGCTGCCGTTCACATAGATGCGGCGGCCGTTGATCGGGTCGTAGGTTGCCACGACGTGCTGCAGCGTTGCCTGCAGGACCTCGTCCGCCGACGGCGTGGACAATGCCGGATCGCCGTTGAGATTGGTTGTCGTCGTGCGCAGCTGGAACCGGTAGTCGTACAGCGTCTGCTGCAGCGTGAAGTTGCGTTGCGTCGTTCCGGCCGAGTAGCTGACGATGCGCGCCTCTTCCTGGGTCACGTTGGCGGGCACGACCCACGCCTCGATCGAAAACTCGCCCGACTCCTGGATGATGTCGTAGAGTTTCGCCGAAGCGGTCGTCGAGGCCTGTGCCTTGCCGTCCGTAATCGTGATGCCCCAGCCACCGAACCAGGTGACGCCGCCCGAGAAATTGAGGTCGATCGCGGGATCGACGCCGCTGGTATCGTAGGCAATCGCGCCGCTGCCGGTCTTGAATTCCCACAGCGCGATCTGCGCATCCTCGTAGCGATTGCCGCCCGCGGCCAGCGTGCCGTCGACGAGGCGCAACGCCTTGCTGGTGACGAGGTTCGGGTCGACGGTCGTCGGCGAGATGCCGCCGGCGAAGGCCGCTATCGCGTCTTCCATGGCCTGGGCGTCGGCGGAGCAATCGCCGGACCAGCAGTTGTGGAACTCGCTGCGGAGGCGAATAACCATGCGTGAATTGGCCGGGGTGTCGAGATTGATCTTCGGCTTGGCCGCATCGTAAGCGGTGCCCACGTCCGGATCGGCAAAATACGGCTGTTGCGCGGTGGCCGATTCCGAGCTGTGACATCCGGCGCAGTTGGCGACCAGGACGGGGTAAACCGTGGCCTCGAACGCAGCCGTGTCGGCCGGGAAGTTCAGGCTGGCGCCCGGCTCCGTCGACGGCGGCGGCGTCAGGATGATCTGGCGGCCACCGCCGCCGCTGCTGCCGAGCCAGTTCTCGATCCAGGTCGTCATGATCGCGGCACAGCTGGACGGGTCCGTATTCCAGCAGTTGTGACCGCCGCCGACCTTCTCGACGAGGCGCGACAATGCGGGCTGGGTCGTGTTTACGACGGTGAGCGCCTCGTCATAGGCGAGATTGACGTCGTCGTTGCGCACGAACATCGGCGTCTGCCCGACGACTTCGTTATGGCAGGAGCCACAACGATCCGACGTCTTTGCGTTCGACCAGAACTCCTGCTGGAATTTCAATACGTCCGCATCACGCGCAACCGGACCGGTATACGGCGCATTGCCGGGAGGCGGAGCCTGTGTGAGCGGGTTGTCCGTCGTCGCAGCACCGCCGCCGCAGGCGGCCAGTACCGCGCTCGCAAAGACGGTTATCGCGGTTGCCCTGAGTACGCGCATGCCCGTGGCCAGGGGCGAATAGGTAGCAGTTCTTTTTGCTGTCTTCATGATCCTGTCTCCCTACTGGCCCATGCAGTGAACGGCCGTGTCGGCGAATACCTGCTTCATGCGGTAGCCCGACGAACGGAACGTGTTGGTGATCGTGTTTACGGCCGCCCGGTCTGCCGCGTTCTCCGGCTCGCGGAGGCAGACGGCACGGAAGACTTTCTTGACCTGGCAGGCTGCGAACGCCTGGCTGTTGCCGAGTTCTTCACCCAGCGACTTGGCGCCGTTGCCACTGCCGGGAAGCGAATTGTCGAAGCCCAGGTAGGCGTTCTGGCCCTGGCGCCAGCGATTCTCCCAGGAATCGTCGACCGTCCTGAAGCCCTGCGGGAAGTTGAGGTCGTTGTTGTAATACTTCGCTTGCACGTTGCCCGGCGTGTACTCGAGCATGCCGGTGTCCTCGTTGTAGTTGTAGTAGGCGTAGGCGCCGGCCAGCGGGTCCATGCCCGAGTGGCAACCTATGCAGTTATTGAGGAACAGGCGGCTGTCGCCGCCCGGGCTGCGGCTTACGTCCTGGCGGATCCAGTCGGGCGGCAGCTTGGTGTCCAGCATCTGCTCCATGTCGTTGCACATGTGGTTCAACAGCGTGAAGCGGAACATCGCGCGGTTGGTGCCGGCCACGAAAAACGCCTCGGACGCGGCGCGCGACGTCATGACGCCCGCTGTCGCGGACGACGGTATGCCCAGAATCGAGGACTGCGGCATCGCCACGAAGTCGTTCGTGTTGCTCAGGTCCACGTTGTTCGCCTCGAGCTGATCGAAGTGGTTGTTGTTGTTCGCCGCGGGTGCCGCCGCGACGATGCCGGAACGGCCGACGTACGTCAGGTCGGCCGACAGCAGCGTGCTGAAATCGATGTCATCGCGGACCATACCGATGACCGTCGCAATGTAGTCGTTCAACGGAACGAATACCGACTGGTCACGGTTGGTCCACGGAGCAGCAAAGTTCTTGAGGGTGACGTTATAGAAGTATTTGTTGTCCATCGCCGTGTAGGCGGCACCAACCGCATCGCCTCCGGCGATCTGGTTTTCCATCGCCTGCAACACGGCGTCGGTCGGCGGTACGCCGGCAAGCCGGTCGTGAATGCGCTTCGCCTGCTCACGCGGCCCGGCATAGGCCGTGGCCATGAATCCCGCCAGGAGGGCCCCGATGAGCGCGATCTGCCAGGGGCCGATAATTCGTGCAAGCCGCCTGGCAAACTTCCCTTTTTTGTATGTCATGTTTTTCATAACGATTCCGCTCACGCATCAATTCGATTCAAAGATTCGACTTCCGCCGCGTCTACGCCGGTAAGCTGCAATGACGTCCTGGAGATTCAGAACACAACTCCGCCGTCGCGAGACCACCTGATTTGCGAAGCTGCCGCCCAAGCACTTCTATGTTTCTTGCTTGTTGCCGTCCCTTGCGGGAGGCCCGGACTTAGCGTGCCAGAGCGCGGCTTGCGGTGCCGTGAGTGCATTCACATCCCCGGCAAGTGAGCTTTCGCTCGAGCGCCGAAATCAAACGGTCTGCCTGTGTAAAAGCAATTGCTGTGCCAGTTTGCGCGCCTGGTGGAAATTCAGAATTAAAAGCGAGTCAATTCAATGATTTAAAAGCCGTTTGTACGTATTAACCGAGAGCTGACTATGTCAAACTTTTGTCGGTGCTTTCGCACAGCTCGCGGCCTCGATGCGGCTAAGCCACTGATTTGACACGCTCCCGGGGCTGTCGCAGAAGGGAGACAGGCGCTGCCGGCAGGGGCACGATCGGCCAATGACGAAAAAAATGTTGCGTGCGCGACACGCGATGGCGCAGGTGATGCAGCCCGATCGAGACGATCGCGATCCAGCTCGCCGGTATAACGCGGCCGCGGCTTTGCAGGCGAAAAATGCGGCAAATGAACCACCGTCACGTCACCGAAGTACGGATTTGACATTGTGTACTGTCGCTCAATTTCCACATTACATCGGTGCGCCGGCCTCTCCTATACTCCGCCGATAATTAACCTGCGGATACGTATGAACGGCCCTCTGGCAACCGCGGGCTCTGACTGGGAACGACGCGGCGTGGGCTGCCGTAAATAACGTACTTTCAGCGGTTTGTGATGGTGTTAACGGTAAGCGGCCGGATTCGCAGTCAACATAACCTGCCAATCGGATGGCGGGTGAATGCGCACATTCGAGGACCATGCTATGAACTGGAAATCGCGAAAACTCAAGGATGCAGGCGTGCAGCCGGCCTGGAAGCTGGCGGCAATGATTTCCGTGGCAGCGCTGTTTACGGCCTGTGACGGCGCCAACCAGGGCGTCCAGATCGGGACGGGCCAGAACCCCGATCCGGTTGTGGTCGATTTTCCGATCGCCTATGTCAAGCAGCCGATTCCGGTCGACGACAACGGCGATTTCGAGCAGCAGGACCTGCGAGAGCAGATAACGTTCCAGATCGGCGGCAACCTGTATTTTCGCGACCGCGCATCGCCGAGCGCGCTGGAAGTGAACATCACCGAGCCTGTCATCGGCGACCAGGGCGACGTCCGCGACGTCGAAATCGCATTCGACGGCAGCAAGCTGTTGTTCTCCATGCGCGGTCCTGCAGACCCCAATCTCGCCCTGGACGACGAGGACCAGCCCACCTGGAACCTGTGGGAGTACACGTTCGAGACCTCGGCATTGCGGCGCGTGATCGCCACCGACCTGACTGCGGAAAACGGGCACGACATCATGCCGAAGTACCTGCCCGACGGCCGCATCGTTTTCGCGTCGACGCGCCAGACCCGGTCGCAGGCGATCCTGCTGGACGAAGGCAAGGGCGCATTCCCGCACGTCGACGAAGACCGCAACGAGTTCGCCTTCAACCTGCACGTCATAAATTCCGATGGCTCCGGTCTCGAGCAGGTGACCTTCAACCAGAGCCACGATCTCGATCCCGCCGTGCTTGACGATGGCCGGGTCGTGTTCAGCCGCTGGGACGGCGCCCGCCCGAATGACGGCGTGGACCTCTACGTGATGAATCCCGACGGTTCGAACCTGGAGTTGCTCTACGGAAAGCAGAGCCACGACACCGGACCGGACGGCGATACCATCCAGTTCACGCAGCCGCGGCAACTCGAGGACGGCCGCATCATGGCGCTGATCCGCCCGTTCACCAATTCGGAAGGTGGCGGCGAACTGATTACCATCGATACCGCTCAGTACCTCGAGAACACGCAGCCGACGGCACCGAACATCGGCGTACTCACGGGTCCGGCCCAGGTGGATGCAACGATCAACGACGTGCTTACGCAGGCGGGTCCGTCACCGGGCGGCCGCTACGGGTCGGCCTACCCGATCCAGGACGGGACCGGGCGCCTGCTCGTCAGCTGGAGCCAGTGCCGCCTGATCGAGGTTACCGAGGACTTCGGCGATCCGCTGGTGCCGCCGCGCATCGTGCCTTGCACGGAGGAGCGGCTTGCGGCGGTGGTCGACTTCGATCCCAACGATCCGGCGACGCCGCCGCTTGGCAGCTTCATCGTCGCGCCGCCGCTTTACGGCATCTGGATGTACGACCCGCGTGACGACACGCAGCTGCCGGTGGTGCCCGGGGAAGAGGGCATGATGGTCAGCGAGGTCGTTGCCGCAGACCCGCGTACCACGCCGCCGACGATTCTCGACGGCAGCAACAACTTCCAGCTCGATCCGACACTCACCGAGAACGGCGAGGCAGTCCTGAACATCCGCAGCGTCTACGATTTCGATGGCGCCGCGGTGGCAGACATCAACGCACTGGCCGACCCGGCACAAACGCTGGCCGCGGACCGGCCGGCGCGCTTCCTGCGCATCGTAAAAGCCGTGTCGCAACCGGATGACGATTTGCTGGACATCGACAACACCGCATTCGGCGTCAGCCAGGCCAACGGCATGCGCGAGATCGTCGGCTACACGATGATCGAGCCGGACGGTTCGGTCATGGTGAAGGTACCTGCCAACACCGCGTTGCAGGTCAGCGTGCTCGATGAAAACGGCAAGCGGATCACGTCGCGGCACCGCAACTGGATATCGCTCGTCCCGGGACAGGAGCTCGAGTGCAACGGTTGCCACGTGCAGAACAGCGGACTGTCGCACGGGCGGCGTGACGCATTCGACTCGGCCTGGGCCGGCGCACAGACGGCGGGCGTCGAATTTCCGAACACGGATCCGCGATGGTTCGTCGGGGATATCGGCGAGACGATGGCGGAAGTGCGTGCGCGCGTTACGTGCACGAACGACGGTTGCTCGTCACTCGAACCCTCGATGAACATCGTCTATCGTGACGTGTGGTCGGCCGATCCGGTGATCGCGGCGCAGAATCCCGACATCGACATGCTTTATACCGACCTGACGACGCCGCTTCCGACGAGCATCGGTTGCGCACAGGGCTGGTCGCCGAATTGCCGCTCGGTCATCAATTACGAAACAGTGATTCACCCGCTGTGGAGCCAGCCGCGTCTCGTCTTCGACGCCGTGGGTAACCCGGTCGTGGACCCGGTAACCGGCTTGCAGGTGAACAACAACTGCCTCAACTGCCACACGCCCGTCGATGCAGCCGGTGTCGCGCGTGTGCCGGCCGGGCAGCTCGAACTTCAGGATGGCCTGTCACCCGACGAGCCTGACCACTTCCATGCCTATCGTGAACTGTTAGTTACTGATAATCTTCAGGAAGTGGTAAACGGCGCGCTCGTCGACGCTCAGCAACAGGTGGGAGTCGACATCGATGGCAACCCCATTTTTGAGCCGATCCCGATTGCGTCGCCAGCCACGATCGCTGGGGCAGCGGCGTCTGACAATTTCTTCGACCGGTTCGAAGACCCCAATGACTTGCATTACAACATCTTGTCCATAGCGGAGAGACGCTTAATAGCGGAATGGTTAGATGTCGGAGCCCAGTACTACAACAACCCATTCGACGCCCCGGCCAACTAACTTATTTCGGGCCGTTAGCCTCGCGTTGTTTGCGCTGCTGGCCATCTTCCCCGGACAAGCTGAGGCCGCCAAGGAGCATCGCAGAGTGGCGGTCGCCGATCCGTATCTGGAAATGCATACGGGTCCGGCCCGTGGTTATCCTGTTTTCCACGTCGTCGATCGCGGTGAGTCGGTCGAGATCATCAAGCAACGCACGGACTGGTTCCTGGTGCGTGACGCCGGCGGTGACGAAGGCTGGGTGGACCAGGCGCAGATGGAACTCACCCTGAACCCGGACGGATCGGAAGTCGATTTCCAGCGTGCGGACCTCGCGGACTTCACGAATTCGAAGTGGGAGATTGGCGCGCTGGCGGGCGATTTCGGCGGCGCCAATATCGTCTCTCTTTACGGCGCGTATTCGCTCAACCCCCATGTCTCGATAGAAGCATGGGGTTCACAGATTTTGGGTAATTTTTCGAACGGCTGGATGGCAAGTGCTAACGTCGTTCATGAAACGTGGCCTGATTGGCGCGTGTCGCCGTTCTTTACGTTGGGCGCCGGCTATATTCGTACCGAGCCGAAGTCGACGATCATCCAGGGCGAGGACCGCAACGACCAGGTAGGCCACGCCGGCGCCGGGTTTCGCGTCTATGTGACGCGGCGATTCCTGTTCCGGGCGGAATACAAGACCTACGTCGTATTCACGAGCCGTAATGACAACGAGGAAGTAGAAGAATGGAAAGTCGGTTTCGCGTTCTTTTTCTGATCCTGGCAGCGCAATTCGTGCTGTCGGGATGCGCGGCCACGAAGAACCTGTTCGGGTTCGGCCGCGACGAAGCGCCACCGCCGACCGCGGAGCCGCCCGGGCAGGTCATCGATCCCGAGGTCGAGAGGCGCGAGATCAAGGAGCCGAAGATCGACAAGGAAAACTTCGAGATCGGTGCGTTCGCAGGGATCATGAGTATCGAGGATTTCGGCACGGATCTCGCCTACGGCGCCAGGCTTGCCTATCACCTGAC
Source organism: Woeseiaceae bacterium (assembly GCA_035465295.1). Classification (GTDB taxonomy): domain Bacteria; phylum Pseudomonadota; class Gammaproteobacteria; order Steroidobacterales; family Woeseiaceae; genus UBA1847. The sequence goes on from DATHRM010000277.1 coordinate 10,396, forward strand.
GGAGGGCTTCTTCGTCGAGGGTACCGTCGGCCAGAGCGAGGCGGGGCTGACGAGCTTCGAGGCACTGAGTGGCGGCGCACGCCTTTTCGATGACCGCATGCTGACCTACTACAACCTGAATCTCGGCTACAACATCCTGCCGGGCGAGGGCTTTATCGGTGAGAAGCGCGCGTACAACACGCAGTTCTACCTGATCGCGGGCCTCGGCTCGACCGAGTTCGCCGACGACGACCGCTTTACGGTCAACTTCGGCGCAGGACTGCGCCTGTTGTTGAACGATGCCTGGACGCTGCGGTTCGACTTCCGCGATCACCTGTACGACATCGACGTCCTGGGCGAGGAAAAGACGGTGCACAACCTCGAGGGTACGCTGGGTTTCACGTTTTTCTTCTGAGGCACGAGTCACGGTCAGTCTATCCATCAATGTCTAGAGTAGGATTTATGAACACGACAGTCGCAAGAACCGGACGAATACTGCTGGCGTTGCTCGCGTGTTACGCGCTATCGGCCTGCAGTATCGAGCCGTGGGTGAAGCCCTACGAACGCGATCGTCTTGCCGACCCGATCATGGCGCTGGACGGCGACCCCGTATCGACGGCCTACATACAGCACGTGTACGAGGCGCGCGAGGGCGCGCGCGGCGGCGAAGGCGCTGCCGGCGGCGGCTGTGGGTGCAACTAGGGGCGTTCGGCAGTGAAACTCCGGCATCGATTCGCGTCCCTCGCATTGTTTTTCGCGCTGCCTGCGAGCGTGCTGGGCGGCGTGTTGCCGGATGATCGCGGCGACGTGCTGTATCACCGCTACGAGGGTGGCGGCGTAACGATCGACGGACCGTCCGTGCTCGTGCGCAAGCAAGCCGGCAAGAGCCTCTCATTCGTCGGCAATTACTACCTCGACATGGTGAGTTCGGCATCCATCGACGTAATCACGACGGCGAGCCCCTATACCGAGGAACGCGAGCAGTGGTCCCTCGGCATGGATTACCTGCGCGGCAATACCACGATGAGCGTGAATTACGTCAGCAGCGTCGAGTCCGATTTCGATGCAAGCACCTATGCGTTCTCCGTCAGCGAGGACATGTTCGGCGACCTGACGACGCTGACCCTCAGCTATGCGTATGGCGAAGACATCGTCGGCCGGTCCGACGACCCGGGATTCAGGCGCGAGAACACGCGCCAGCACTACGGGGTCGGCCTGACGCAAATTCTCACGCGCAACCTGATTGCGACGCTGAATTTCGAAACCGTCACCGACGAGGGCTTCCTCAATAATCCCTATCGATCGGTGCGCTACCTCGACCCGGGCAGCGCGCGCGGTTTCAGCTTGGAGCCGGAGCTGTACCCGGAAACCCGAACCTCGAACGCCGTGGGGCTGCGGGCGCGATACTACCTGCCCTACCGGGCAGCGCTGGAAGGCGAATACCGTTTCTACACGGATACCTGGGAAATCGAAGGGCACACCGCTGCGCTGACCTACGTGCACCCGTGGGGGTCGTTTACGTTCGAGGGCAAGTTCCGCTATCACGACCAGACCGGCGCGGCATTTTTCCAGGATATATTCTCGCGCCCCGAAGCGACCAACTTCCGCGGCCGCGACAAGGAGCTCAGCCCGCTGACCAGCTACACGTTCAGGGGCAAGGTGAGCTACGAGTTCATCGACCCCAATAAGGGCTGGGGCATCTTCAAGCGCGGCTCCCTGAATTTCTCCCTCGATCACCTGTTCGTCGAGTACCACGAATTCCGGGACATCACGTCGGGGCCGCTTGGCGAGGAAGCGCTCTACGAACTCAAGGCGAATGTCTACCAGATTTTCGTCTCATTCTGGTATTAAGCGGTCGGGGCTATGCTGCCCGTAGGAGCGCTTCTCGAAGCGCGAACCGGGCTGAAAGATCGTTCGCGGTTCAGGAACCGCTCCTACAGTCACGCCGACAAACATCCCGAACCGGCGCCATGCGGGTGATACGATTCGAGTCATGACGTGGATTATTCTCGTTGCCGGCCTGCTCATCGTCGCGGTCGCCGTGCTCTACAACCGGCTGGTCCGCAGCCGTAACCGGGTGAGTACCGCCTGGAGCGACATCGACGTACAGCTGCAGCGGCGCCACGACCTCATCCCGCAGCTGGTCAAAGCAGTCGACGCGTACGCGAAGTACGAAAAGGCCACGCTCGAAGCCGTCACGGAGCTCCGTGCCGAGGCAATGCGGGTCGTCGACGTTGACGCGCGCGGCAAGGTCGAGCAGGCACTGAGCGAAGGTGTCAGCCGGTTGCTGGCGGTGGCGGAGAGCTACCCCGACCTCAAGGCCAGCGAGAATTTCCTGACACTGCAGGCCGAACTCGTGGAGACCGAGAACTACCTGCAGTTCGCACGCCGCTATTACAACGGTTCGGTGCGCGACTACAACACGATGACCGAAACGGTGCCGAGCAACCTGGTCGCCCGGGCGTTCGGTTTCGAGCCGCGAGCGTTCTTCCAGAAGACGGCGGACGACGTGGCCAACGTGCCGCTCGTCAAGCTGGGCTCGTTGGAGTGAAAACGCTCGCCTGCTGCCTGCTGCTGGCGTTGCCGCTGCTGGCGGGCGCCGACGAGCGCATCCTCGAGTTCCACAGCGATATCACGGTAATGCAGGACGGCTGGATCGAGGTGACGGAGACGATCCGGGTGCGCGCGGAGGGCGACCGCATCCGCCGTGGCATCTACCGCGACTTTCCGACCGAATATTTCGACAAGCTCGGCAATCGCTACGTCGTCGAATTCCGGCCCCTCGCCGTATTGCGCAATGACGCACCCGAACGTTTTCATACGGTGGATCTGCAGAACGGGGTGCGCACCTACTTCGGCCGCAGCGAGCAATTCATCGATCATGGCATCCACACCTACCAGTTCCGCTACCGCGCATCCAGGATGCTGGGGTTCTTCGACGAGCACGACGAACTCTACTGGAACGTCACCGGTTTCGACTGGGCGTTCCCGATCGACCGCGGAAGCGCGACCGTGCGATTCGGCTTTGCCCTGCCGGCGGGCGAGATCGAGACGGAAGCTTATACGGGTCCCCGGGGGAGCGCGCGCCAGGACTTCACGTCGTACGTCGACGCTGACGGCGCCGCCCATTTCGAGGCCAATGCGCCGCTCGGCCCGTTGAACGGCCTCACCATCGTCGTGATGTGGCCCAAGGGCTTCGTTACGGAACCCTCGGCACTGGACCGCGCCGGCTGGATCCTGAAGGACAACCTCGGTCTCCTCATTGCGCTCGCCGGGTTCGTTGGCGTGCTTGCGTATGCCGTCCCGGTCTGGAGACGGTACGGCAAGGATCCGGAGGAAGGCGTGCTCGTGACGCGCTACGAACCGCCGGAAGGGTTTTCGCCGGCGTCGCTGCGCTACATTCGCCAGATGTACTACGACAACAAGACCATGACCGCTGCGATACTGAGCCTGGCCGTCAAGGGCTACCTGAGGATCAATGACCTCGGCAGCAAGCACACGCTGTTCAAGCTCGATCCCGGCGCGGACGCGCCGCCGCTGGCGGCCGGGGAGGCGGAACTCTACGAGGCACTGTTTACGGAGGGCCGGCGCGTGGTGCTCGAGCAGGACAACCATGCCTTGCTCGGCGATGCGCGGGCGAAGCACAGGGCGTCGCTCATGGAGGATTACAAGAAGCACTACTTCCGTCTCAATGGCCTGCTCAACGTTCCTTCGGTACTCATTGCCGGCACAGCGGCGGCGCTGGCGCTGCTCGTGGGCGGGCGACTTTCGTTGGCCATGATTGCCGTCATCGTCGTGACGTTGCTGGTGGTGGCTTTTTTGCGGTTATCATGAAGCGCCCCACGCTGCGGGGCCGCAAAGTGCTCGATGAAATGGTCGGCTTCAAGGACTACCTCGAGGTCGCCGAAAAGGACGAAATGAACCTGCGCAACCCACCCGAGAAGACGCCGCAGCTCTTCGAAGCGTACCTGCCGTTCGCGCTCGCGCTGGGCGTAGAGCAGGAATGGGCCGAGAAGTTCGCGGGGGTGCTCGGGGCGATACGCGGCCCGGACGGGCGCGGCTACCGGCCGGCCTGGTTCAGCGGCAGCTGGGACAGCTCG
>DATHRM010000278.1:0-1843 GCA_035465295.1 Woeseiaceae bacterium
GGCTTGTGTTTCGACAGATCGAGCGCCTGGTCGAGCAATGGCTTGTATTCGATGAGGCGGCTGGGTTCGATGCCGCAGGACGCGGAGACGATCGCCTTGGGCGTCGCGTCGTCGATGCGGGTTGCCAGTTCGTTCGGTGCGAAGCCGCCGAATACGACGGAGTGCACGGCCCCGATCCGCGCGCAGGCGAGAACGGCGACGACCGCTTCCGGGATCATCGGCATGTAGATGATGACGCGGTCGCCCTGCCTGACCCCGTTATTGACGAGAGCGCCCGCGAACAGCGCGACTTCGTCGCGGAGTTCGCTGTAGCTTATGGTGCGCTGCGACCCGGTTATCGGGCTGTCGTAGATGATCGCGGCCTGCTCGGCGCGCCCGTTGGCGACATGGCGATCGAGCGCGTTGTAACAGGTGTTGAGCCGCCCCCCGGAAAACCAACGGTAGATCGGCGCTTTAGAGTCGTCGAGAACCTTGTCCCAGCGGCTCTCCCAATCGATGCCTTCAGCCGCTTCGCCCCAGAAATCGGATGGATTCTCGATGGAACGGCGGTGGATTTCATTGTATTTGCTCATGACGGATCCGCACGGTTGATATCTTCCCCGATTCTAGAAGAGCGGCCGACGCCGGACCATGCGACAAAAGGCGCACGGCGGCGGGGGAATCAGTAGAGGTCTGCGAGCGTCGTCGGTCCGTCGCGGCTTGCGACCATCGCGATCAGCAGTTCCGCGGTGGCGATGGCGTCCCCGAGACAGTCGTGGCCGCGGTACCAGGGCAGGTTGTAGTGCTTCCGAAGGTCGGGCAGGCGCAATGAGCGGGTATCCTCGAGATGGTGTTGGCGCGACATGTGTCTATTTTCGAGCGCCATCGTGTCGACAACGGGAACCAGCAGCTTGTCGCCGAACTGGTCCTTGCACAGGCGGTCCAGCAGTTTCTTGTCGAGGCCGGCGTGGTGCACGACCAGGACCCTGCCTTTCAGTACCTCGAGGACGCGCTGCATGGCTTCCTCGGGCGATATTCCCTGGTCCACAACGCTGTCCGTAAGGCCGTGAATCGCAGGGCTGTCGCCGACGTCTCCGCTCGGCTTCACGACGTGCGACTCGGCGGTGGAGAGATCCACCCGGCCGTTGCGAATCAGGACCCAGCCGATGCTCAGCATGTCTACCGTGGCAGGATCGAGGCCGGTCGTCTCGATATCCAGGCATACGAGTTCAGCTCTCTCGAACCGGGTGGCCGCTGACGGCGGCGATGCCTCGATAAGCGCCTTGTAGCGTTCGTCTTCCGACCGGTAGCCGGCTTTCCAGCGTTTGAGAGCCAGCCAGCGCCCCGTCGTCATGCCAGGTGGAAGCGATTCAGCAGCGCCGACTGGCTGACGCTGACCTGGTTGAAAGCCGATTTCAGGTTGTGCCGCACCAGCGACGAAAGCTCGTCGGGGGCGAGGTGGTTATCGGGTTGTTTGCCCGCGTGCAGCTGCCTGTTCTGGTGCTCTACCCTCAGCTTCTCGATGAAGTCGAGCGCATCGATCAGGTTGGCCGCGTCGGACTCCGTGATTTCCCCCGCCTTGGCCGCCGCGCGCAGGCGGTTTCTCGTCGTGATTCGGACCTTGCCCGCCGCCAGGGCCCGGATTCGTGCAATTTCGACGATTGGCATGATGCCGTGTTTCTTGATATCCAGCGTATTCTTGTGCTCCCCCGATTTCTCGAGTACGAACTGCCGGAAAAAACCCAGCGGCGGCTGGAAGTTCATCGCGTTTTTCGCCATCAGGGCCAGGAACAGTTCGTTTCGTTTCGCATCCTTGCGGATACTCTGCTTGAGCTCGTCGACCAGGCTGGCGTCGCCGTAGACA
>DATHRM010000279.1:0-2356 GCA_035465295.1 Woeseiaceae bacterium
CAGGGCGTAGAATACCAGCGCAATCACGATCACCGCGTTGAAGCCGAACTCGATCGCCAGCAGCGTGGCGAGCACCGCACTGACGACGGACGCGAAGCCGTTGATACCCCACGCCCAGGGCAGGAAGCCGGGAGCGGTCTGTGACAGGCGCCTCAGGCCCAGGGGGAACGGCATGCCCATGAAGAATGCGAGCGGTGCGATCAGCGCGAGCGACAGCGCGATCCTGGCTGCATCCGGAAAGCCGATGAAGGTCCCGAATACGAACGGCAGCAGCTCGACATAGGCCAGCGCGATAACCGCTATTGCGGCGACCGCGATCGTCACGGGCGACACCGCCGGCCACGGTACGCGTCGTGCGAAGCGTTCCGACAACGCGCTGCCGAGCCCCGCGAACAGCAGGAACCCGCTGAGCACGACCGCGACGGAGTACAACGGATTACTGAGGAACAGGATGAACTTCTGAATGAACGCCATCTCCACGAACAGGAAGGCAAGCCCCAGCAGCAGAAAATAGACGCCGAAGTTGCGCCCTGTCCCGGCGGGCCACGCGTGCCCTGCCAGCGACAGCGGCACCAGGATCAATGCCAGTCCCAGCACGGCCGCCTGGACGAGCGTCGCGACAAGCACGAGGTAGCCCCACTCGACCAGGCCGGCGCCGCCCGCCTTGCGCAGGGCCATGACTTCCGGGAGCGTGCGCCAGCGGAAAAAGTGGAAAAAGTACGGCCGGTTGTCGGTGGCCGGCGCGACGTCGAACTTGTAGCGCTCCAGGAAATCGCTCGCCCCCTTGCCCAGCAGCGCGGTGGCGGCCTCGTAGATATAGGGCTCCGGCAGCTGGTTGTAGCGATTGGCGTCCTCGGCGCGCATGCCCGGAAACCAGGCGGTATCGAAGGAACGCGAGCGCGCGAACGTTCGGATCCGCTCGATTTCCTGCGCCGTAAAATCTCCGTTCCTGATCAACAACGTGCTCGTGTTCCAGCTCCGGATCATCGCAAAGCGCTGCCCCGGATCGCTCACGCCGGCCTGCCGCAACGCCTCGATCGTGGTCGCAACGAGTTTCACGCTGTCACGTGGCGGCAACTTGATCCAGCGCGTGATGGCCAGCATGCCGCCCGGGGCCAGGTCATCGAGGTACTCGTGCAGCGCCTGGACGGTGTAGATATAGCTTTCGTTCAGGGCCTGCACGCCCGCGCCGGAGGCGCCGAACGAATCGAGCAGCCCGATCTGGATGAGGTCGTAAGCGGCGTCGTGTTTCGCGACGAAGCCGCGGGCCTCGTCGGTGTGCACGGTGACGCGCGGGTCCGCGTAGATATGGCCCGCAAACGCGGCATAGGTATCGGCGACCAGCGCCGTCATCTGCGGATTCAGCTCCACGGCGTCGATGCGCCGCGCACCGTGGTAGAGCGACATCAAAACGTCGTTGCCGGTGCCGGCGCCGAGAACGAGAACGGCCGGGTCATCCAGCAACGCAAACGGCAAGGCAGCCGTCATATCGCCGAGATAGGCCACCGACGCAGGTTCGCCGTCGTAGCGCGTGATTGCACTCAGGCCGTCCGCATCCGTGAACACCGCGAGTTGCTCGGGCGGGATGTGGCGCGTGCTGAAACTGAGCCCGGGCGCGTGACGGACAGGCACGGTCGGGCTGTCCACCACGGTGACGAGCCCGAGCGGGCTCGACGATTGCCGGAGAATGCGGCTGTCGACGACCTGCAGCGCCTGGCTCAGGCCCTTGTACTCGGAGATGCGGAGGTCGAGTTCCGCCTGCGGCACGCCGAAAACGAGCAGCAGCAGCCACGCCAGCTGCACGACAGCGAGCGGCAGGCGCGCCGGCAGCGCGGAAGCGACAAGCACCGACCCGACCAGGGGTAACACGGCCAGTAAAACCAGCGCCGTTTGCGGGCTGACTGCGAACAGCAACGCGATGACGAGCACCGCGCCGAGCCCGGCCCCCAGCAGGTCGAAAAAGTATATGCGGCCGGCCTCGCCGCCGCGGCAGGTAAACGCGAGGCCGATGCAGCACGCCGCGAAAAAAAACGGCACGAAAAACGCCAGGTAGAGTGCAGACAGGCTCAGAAACTGGCCTGGGTCCCAGACGATCTCCAGCGCGTTGAACGGCACCCGCTGCGCGACGGTGAAACAGGCGAGCATCGCGATACTGAACGAGAGCGCGCTGGCCGCGAATGCGGTTTCGAAGCGCTGCTCGAGACGGCTGCGCAGGACCGCGATGAAAGTGCCGCTTGCGCCGTACCCGAGCAGGGCCAGGCTGATGATCATGTAGGCGAAATGATGCCACTGCACGATCGACAGCATCCGCATCAGCAGGATCTCGTAGCCGATAGCCGCCGCGGAGACGAGTAAC
>DATHRM010000280.1:0-1566 GCA_035465295.1 Woeseiaceae bacterium
GAATTTGGCGGCATCGGCCGTGGCGCCGATGCCGAAGGAGTCCATTACCAGGATAATCGCGCGTTTCATGTCGCAACTTTAGCACAAGACGCAGGCCGCACGCTGCTTCCGGGCGATATTCCATTCCGGCATAAGCGGGAAACGAAGCCGTATTTCCGGCACAGGGGCGCGCCCGCTAGGCTGTTGTTTCCCTGTTTGCCACCGAGGAGCCAACGAGATGTCTGCCACCGAGGAATTCCTGGCCGCCAACCGCAACTACGCCGAGACCTTCGACAAGGGCGACAAGGCCATGCCGCCGGCAAAGCGAGTCGCCGTCGTGGCCTGCATGGACGCGCGCATCGAGACCGGCCGGCTGCTGGGACTCGAGGAGGGCGACGCGCACGTCATTCGCAACGCGGGCGGCGTCGTCACGGACGACGTGATCCGCTCGCTCGCGATTTCCCAGCGACTGCTCGGCACGACGGAGATCGTGCTCGTCCACCACACTGACTGCGGCATGCTCACGTTCGAGGACGACGCCCTGAAAGCGGACATCGAGCAGGACACGGGCTTGCGCCCGCCGTTTGCGCTCGAGGCGTTCCCGGACCTGGACGAAGACGTGCGCCAGTCGATCCGCCGCATCCAGGCGAGCCCGTTCATCCCGCACAAGGACGAAATCCGCGGCTTCGTCTACGACGTCAAGACGGGCCGCCTGAACGAGGTAACGGCCTGAGGCCGGAACCTAGAAATCGATCCTCACGTCGCCGCGCACGACCTCTTCCGCCCTCTTGAGGTCGGCCTGCAGGTCTTCGAGTTCCCGCGTAAGGGGGTCTGTCAGCATCGCCGCCTCGACATCGAGATCGAGAGCGGGAATCTGGAGCGGCGGCACCGGGTTCCGGGCCACGGTCCGGGGCACCGCGGCGGGCTCGTCCGCATCGTCGATGTTCAGAACCGCGATCACGGCGAGCGCCGCGGCCACGCCCGTCAGGCTGCTCGCCAGCCAGAACGAGACCGGGCGGCGGGCCGGTTTGCGTTGCCGCGCGAGCTCCGGCTCGATCGCGGCCAGCGACGCCTGTATGCGGCTGTCCAGTTGTGCGGAGATGTCCGCGTCTATCGATGCTGCGTCGTTACGCAGCCTCCTGGCGAGTTCATCCATATGCTTCACTTCCGGCATCGCCGGCCTTATCGTTCATTTCCGCCTCCAGCGCGCGGCGGCCGCGGAGGAGATTGACCTTGGTCCACGACGAGGATCGTTCCAGCACGTCGGCGATATCGCGCACCGACATGTCCTCGACGTAGCGCAGCCACATCGCCGCGAACACTTCGTCGGACAGGATCCGCTTCGCGCTGCGCCACAAATTGTCCCGCTCGGAGTCGGCGATGCAGTGCGTCAGCGGATCGGCGCCATCGTCTTCAGGATCGCCCAGCTCGGCGAGATTCTCCGTCCGCAGCCTGCCCGCATTGCGGATGGCGATGCGGTACAGCCAGGTGCTGAAACGCCACCGGGGATCGTAGGAGCCAATGTAGCGGTAGGCGTTGATGAGCGTGTCCTGCAGCGCGTCTTCGGCATCCGCGTGATTCGTGCAG
>DATHRM010000281.1:0-3675 GCA_035465295.1 Woeseiaceae bacterium
GATGCAGAAGTACGAGATCAGGGGCAGAGACGCCGAGGCGATGCTCAACCGCATGGTCACCAGGGACGTGGCGAAGCTCGGAATCAACCGGGTGGCTTATTCCGTCTGGTGCACGGACGAAGGCCGAATCATCGACGACGGTACGATATTCAAACTGGCCGACGACCATTTCATTCTGAAGTGCGGCAGCCCCTGCACTGCATGGCTCAGGAAGAGTGCGTATGGTTTCGACGACGTCACCGTTACCGACATCAGCGACTCGCTGGCCGGACTATCCCTGCAGGGCCCGACGTCCTGCGCCGTTCTCCGAAAGATGGGCCTGGACGACATCGGCAGCGCCAAAGCATTCGACATTCGTCACTTCCCGTTCAAAGGCGACACGCTGCGTGTCTCTCGCACCGGGTTCACGGGGGACCTCGGTTATGAACTGTGGGTGCCCCGCGAACTCGCCCTCGACCTCTGGGACGCGGTATACGCGGCGGGCGAGAATTACGGCATCCAGCCTTACGGCGAGGTGGCGACCAATATGGCGAGGATGGAAGCCGGTTTCATCATGCCGTTCGTCGACTTCAACGAGGCCCTGAAGACCGTTCACTTCGAGCACGACCAGACGCCGTTCGAACTGCAGCTCGGCTGGCTGGTTGACTTCAAGAAACCGCATTTCAGTGGCCGGGCCGCCCTGCTCGAGGAAAAAAGGCGCGGACCCGCGTGGACGCTCACCCGGCTCGACATCGACGGCAACTGGCCCGCCTGCGGCTCGATCATCTATGACACCGAAGCCTGCAAGAACGACATCGGCTACGTCACGTCGGCCATGTGGTCACCCGCCGTCAAAACGAACCTTGCGCTGGCGATGATCAGGAGCGAGTACCTGAAGGGCGAAATCTGGGTCGAGATCTACAAGGCGAAGGATCTGCGTCAGTACCGTCGCATGGCCAGGGCTACCATCAGGACCAAACCGTTCTGGACGCCGGACCGGGCTCGCGCGACGCCGCCGGCCGACTACTGAGGCGAGACCGCTGCCGGGGGCGAGTAGGACCGGCGGATGTACCAGATACTGAAGAGCCCGAGGCCGACCCAGATGACGACCCAGCCCGCGATGGCGGCAAATTCGCCGGTCCGGACGTTGAGCGAGCCGTCTTCGAGCAGCTGCCCGGTCGCTGCCTGGTAGGGCTTCAGGTACTGCTCGAGCAGGAACCAGGGTGCCAGTAGACCGTTCACGATCATCAGGACGAGGGGCGCGACGAGCGTCTTGCGTACTTTCGAGCGCTCGACCTCCTCCGCGGGCCGGACGTGCAGGGCATCCAGGTAGTCTGCCTCTGCGGCCGTCACGGTCGTGCGCCGCGAGATCACCATGGTGACGACGAGACTTGCAACGAAGCCGATGATCGCGGGGTCCAGGTACGACGGCAGGCTGATGGCGCCGATGAAGACGAAGAACTTCGGCACTACGTTGCAGACGAGCCCGGTCAACATGCCCCAGAACGCGGCGGTCTCGGTGATGCGGCGGCTCCAGATCGACATGATGCCGACCGGGCCCCACGATGATGCGAATACGGTCGCGATGAAGGTCGTCAGCCAAAAGATCTGCGGGGGAAAGACGAGCGCGAGCCCGAGGACGATCGCCCCGGCGACAAGCATCATGATGCGGCTGAAACGAAGGGTCGCTGCGTGATCCGATGTATCGACGATGCCGATGTCGTTGCTGACGCTGAAGCCGACGAGCGACAGAAAGGTCGAGCCGGACGACAGCGCCGCCGCCGTGATGCCCGCCAGCATGAGCGCGCCGAGCAGGCCGGGCAGCATGTTGAGTGACCCCCATATCATGGCACTGTCCGGCGGGTCTATGTCCGGCGCGCCGAGATTGATGATGGCCCCCATGCCGTAGACCAGTACCTGCATGAGCGCTACGACGACCGCGGCGATCGTAGCGGCCCGCAGCACGACGTGTTCGTTGCGTGCCATCAGGTGGCGACTCGACTGCCAGGGACTGACCATGTAGACGAGCGCCCAGCTGACATCGATGACGATCGCCCAGATGAGGTAGTCCATGGGCGTCGCGAATTCCCGCCCGGGACCGACGGCGCCGTGCCAGGAGACGAGGCCCGGCTTCTCCTCGATCCGGGTCAGCTGCTCGACGATGCCCGGGACACCGCCCAGGTCGCTGACGACGAAACTGACGGCAGCGACACTCGCGAACGCGAACAGCAGAAACATGACCGTGTCGGTGAGGATAACGCCGCGCGATCCCGAGTACATCGTGAATGCCGTATAGCTCAGCCAGGCGACGAAGAGACATTGCATGTAACTCAGGTCGGTGAGTTCGGACAGCAATATGGCCGCGCCCTGCGTGACGGCCAGCAGGTAGCCGCCCAGCGCGAAGATAATCGTGAAACCCGCCAGCGCCTGGACCCGCTTGCTGTTGAAGCGCCGACCAAAGAATTCGGCAACGGTCGTCGTGCGGCTGCGCCGCAGGTAGCGCCCGAAGAAAAACGCGCCGAGCACATAGCCGATTGCCGCTGACTGCGGAAATATGGTGTAGGGACCGGCGGCGATATCGTAGGCAAAACCCGCCTCGCCGAGAAACATCGTCGCGCTGACGAGGCTGGCAACGAGCGTGCCGACGATCAACAGCGTCGGTGCCCGGCGCCCGGCGACGTAGTAATCGTCGAGATTTCTGATGCCCCGACCGGCATAGTTGCCGATCACGATGTAGACAATGATGCTTATCGCGATCGTTGTCGTATATATGTCCATCAGCCGGTGCTGCGCACCAGCCAGGGCGGATGCTCGTAGACGTCGACCTCGACTTCATCACCGGCGCTGATCGTGCCGGGCACATCGACGATACCCACGAGACCGCGCCTGAGTTTGGCTGCCCTGGAAAAGGCCGTGCTCGAAAGGGTCTCTCCCGTAGTCGTCGTATGCGTCTTTGCGAGCTTCTTGCCCATTCCGTGACATGGCGGGTTGTACTCGACGACCACGAGTTCGGCGCCCGATGGAAACCTCAGCACGGTTCCCTTGGGCAAGCGCGAAAGCTGGACGATGCCGGCGATACAGAGATTGGCACCGAGCTCGGTCGGCGTAAGCACGCCCGAAATACCCATCTCGGCGCTGATCTCCTCGAGTTCCTCGACGGATACGGCGCTCCACTGGCGCTCGTTACGGCGCAGCGTTCCTTCGGGCTGCTTGTCCCCTGCCCAGCAGCTCCGCGAGACCGACCGGTGTTTGTCGCCGACAATGCCGTCGAGTTCGACGGTAATCGAGGATCGCTCGTCCTTGCTCATGTCGGCATTGCTGCCGGCATGCACCGAGACGACCTTGCCTGTCAGAATCGCCATAAGGTTCCTGATACGAAAGAGCCGAACCGCAAATTTCGCCAGGCGAATTCGCGGCTCGGCCCCTCGTTGTTCCTGACAACAATCAGAAGTTGTACGTGAACCGAACTCCCGCCGTCCTCGGTCTCGCCGGGCCGAACGTGTGCTCGGCAAAGATGATGATCGGATCCGGGTCGTCGTTGGCGTAATTGCCGTCATACCAGACGCCGTCGAACACGTTCTCGACGTAGGCACGAACGTTCCAGTTGTCCATCCGGTAACCGATCATGAGGTCGGTATTGTTGATGGCCTTGATGCGCTGGTAGATGACGCTCGGGTCCGGCCAGTCGCCACGGTA
>DATHRM010000282.1:0-17282 GCA_035465295.1 Woeseiaceae bacterium
CGCAGATGTCCATGGCGGGACGTTCTCGGCAGGGGTGGTGGAGAGTTTCGGCGATCACCGTATCGCCATGTCGTTTGCGGTAGCCGGCACGGTCGCTTCCGGGCCCGTCACGGTCAGGGACGTCGCCGCGGTGGAGACGTCGTTCCCGGGGTTCGAAGCCTGTCTCGCGAGCCTCGGCGCGGATATTTCTAACCAGGCAGGGGGCCCGGCATGACGAAAAAAATGCCGCCGGTCATCGCCATCGACGGGCCCAGCGGTTCCGGCAAGGGCACGATTGCACGCCGCGTGGCGGCGACGCTCGGCTGGCACCTGCTGGACAGCGGGGCCTTGTACCGGCTGCTGGCGCTCGCGGCGGGGCGGCGCGGGATCGGGCTGGACGATGTCGATGCGCTGTCGGCCCTGGCCCGCAAACTCGACGTCACGTTCGCGGCGGGGGAGGCAGGAGAGGAACTCGTATGGCTGGACGGCGAGCCGGTGCGAGGCGAGCTGCGCACCGAGGAGACCGGCCGTGGGGCCTCGCAGGTGGCGGCTCTGCAGCCGGTCCGCGATGCGCTGCTGGCCCTGCAAAGGAGCTTCCAGAAGCCCCCGGGGCTGGTCGCGGACGGCCGCGACATGGGCACCCACGTGTTCCCCGGGGCGGCCCTCAAGGTCTACCTGACGGCCACCGCGGAGGAGCGTGCACGAAGGCGGTATAAGCAGTTGAAAGACAAGGGTATTGATGTTAGCCTTGCCGCCCTTTCGCGGGACATAGAGGACCGTGACCGGCGGGATTCCGAGCGATCGGTCGCGCCGTTGAGGCCGGCAGAGGACGCCAGGATTCTGGATTCCTCGGGTCAGTCCATCGCTGCCGTGACCGACACGGTGCTCGACTGGGCCCGGGAACTGCTGGCCGAAGAACTCTAGATTTTACCAGGAAAGGAATGGGTCGAATCGGACATGGAGTCCGGTTCTTTTTCGTAGTGTCCGTCAGCCACGGGACGTGGTGTGGCGTTTTTTGGGAATGGGCTCAGGCAGCTGCAGGGGCCCTGTTGGTTAATTAAATGTCTGAAAGTTTTGCAGAGTTATTTGAAGAGAGTTTTGCGAGTCAACAAATCAAGCCCGGTTCAATCATCACGGGTACTGTTGTCGCAGTCAATGACGATGTCGTAATCGTCAGCGCCGGTCTCAAGTCAGAGGCCGTCATCCCCATCGAGCAGTTCAAAGGCGACATGCGCGAAGGCGAAATCTCCGTCGGAGATGAAGTCGAGGTCGCACTCGATGCCGTCGAGGACGGCTTCGGGGAGACCCGGCTGTCCCGCGAGAAAGCCATTCGTGCTCGCACGTGGACTGAGCTCGAGAAGGCGTTCGAGAAAGGCGAGGTTGTCGAAGGCGTAATCAACGGCCGCGTCAAGGGCGGCTTCACCGTCGAAATCGACAACGTGCGCGCGTTTCTGCCGGGCTCCCTCGTGGACGTTCGGCCGGTGCGCGATCCTGCGTATCTCGAAGGCAAGAGCCTCGAATTCAAGGTTATCAAGCTCGACCAGCGGCGTAACAATGTCGTTGTATCGCGGCGAGCGGTCGTGGAACAGGAATATTCCGAGGAGCGCGAGCAGCTGCTGGCCGAGCTGCAGGAAGGCAATACCGTCAAGGGCATCGTAAAGAATCTGACGGATTATGGGGCCTTCGTAGACTTGGGCGGAATAGACGGCCTGTTGCACATCACGGATATGGCCTGGAAGCGTGTCAAGCATCCTTCCGAGGTAGTCAACGTCGGCGACGAAATCGAGGTGAAGATCCTCAAGTTCGATCGTGAACGCCAGCGCGTGTCGCTCGGCATGAAACAGCTCGGCGACGATCCGTGGAAGGATCTCGCACGGCGCTATCCGCCGCAGACGCGCATCTTCGGCAAGGTCACGAACATCGCCGACTACGGTTGTTTCGTGGAGATCGAAGACGGCGTCGAAGGTCTCGTGCACGTATCCGAGATGGACTGGACCAACAAGAACGTCAACCCCTCGCGCATCGTGCAGGTTGGCGAGGAAGTTGAAGTCATGGTCCTCGAGATCGACGAGGAGCGGCGCCGTATTTCGCTCGGCATCAAGCAGTGCAAGTCCAACCCCTGGGCCGAGTTCGCTGTCACGTACAACCGTGGCGACAAGGTTGCCGGCCAGATCAAGTCGATCACCGACTTCGGTATCTTCATCGGTCTCGAAGGCGGCATTGACGGTCTCGTGCACCTGTCGGACATTTCCTGGGATCTCCCCGGGGAAGAAGCGGTCCGCAATTACAGCAAGGGCCAGGAAATCGAGGCGGCCGTGCTCGCGATTGACGCCGAACGGGAGCGGATTTCGCTCGGTATCAAGCAGCTCGAAAAAGACCCGTTCTCGGCCTGGCTTGCCGAGCACCCGAAGAACTCGATCGTCAAGGGCACGGTCACCGAGGTCGATGCGCGAGGCGCGCTGGTGGATCTCGGCGACGGTGTGATCGGTTCACTGCGGGCATCGGAACTTGCGCGCGGCCGTGTAGAAGACGCACGCATGGTGCTCAAGGTCGGTGAAGAGGTCGAAGCCAAGTTCACCAACGTCGATCGCAAGAACCGCTCGGTTCAGCTGTCGATCAAGGCGAAGGAGGTTCACGAAGAAGCCGAGGCGATCAAGGACTACAAGTCCGAGGCCGGTTCGGCGCCCGTCGGCACCACTCTGGGCGAACTGCTCAAGGAAAAAATGTCCGGCGGAAGCAAATAATACGTAAAAAAGGTAGCCCGGACCCTCCGGTCCGGGCTATATTTGTCAATACTATCGGTGGGTTACGCGCCCCGGCCAGGACCGAAGTGAAAAAATGACAAAATCTGAACTGATAGAAGCGATCGCCCGCAAGCAAAAACACCTTCCGGCGAAAGACGTCGAGCTGGCGGTCAAGCATCTGCTGGACCTGATGAGCGACTCGCTGGCCAAGGGGGAGCGCATCGAGATCCGCGGCTTTGGCAGCTTCTCGCTGCATTTCCGGCCACCCCGTATCGGCCGTAATCCGAAGACCGGCGAGGCGGTTGCGCTGTCCGGCAAATACGTTCCGCATTTCAAGCCGGGCAAGGACCTTCGCGAGCGCGTCAACGCGAGCCGCAACTTTCCCATCAAGAACTGAATGCCGGTACCCGGCGCGGGCCGGCTAATCACCGGTTACCAAAAGCGCGCTAAAACAATACACTCTCATGCTACCAGGGCCAGAACTGGCAGCTTTGGAGTGAGCGAATGTTGAAGAAAGCCGCCCTTATTCTCCTGTTGATCGTCATTTTCGGCATCATGGTCGTGTTCTCGTACCTGAACACGGGCGAGGTCGAAGTCAACCTGGCATTTGCCAGCGTGACGACCTCCGTATCGATCGCGTTCACGGTAACGCTGGTTGCAGGCTGGCTCCTGGGCGTGATCAGCATGGGGCTTTATGCGCTGCGTCTCGTCAACGAACGGCGCATACTCCGCAGGGCGCTGCGTACATCCGAGTCGGAGGTCAGTTCACTGCGCAGCCTGCCGTTGTCCGATGCCGACTGAATCGACATTCCTGCTCGCCGGGCTCTTCTTGCTGCTGGCTGCGGCAGGCTGGGCGATGGGACGTTTCGGGGAGCGTGACGACGAGCAGCCGCCTCCGCCGCTCAATATCGACTACCTGAAAGGCCTCAACTTCCTGCTGAACGAGCAAACCGACCAGGCGCTGGAGCATTTCCTGGAGATGGTTCGCGTCGACGACAAGACGATCGAGACTCATTTTGCGCTCGGCAGCCTGTTTCGTCGCCGCGGGGAAGTAGACCGGGCCATTCGTATCCATCAGAACATCATCGCGCGTCCGGACCTGGCCGCGGAACAGAGAGACCAGGCGCTTTATTCGCTGGCGAAAGACTACTTCCATGCCGGCCTGCTGGATCGTGCCGAAAACCTGTTTGCGCGGCTGGCGCAGGGTTCCCGGTACCAGGTCCAGGCACTCGAGTCGTTGTGCCGCATTTATGAGCAGGAGAAGGAATGGGAGCGCGCGATCGATGCTGCCGAGAAGCTCGAGGTGCTGGGCGGGCGCTCGCTGGCCCTGCAGATCGCGCATTACTATTGCGAGCTGGCCGAGACCGCCGCGCGGCGCAACGACTATTCCGCTGCGCGGGCATACGTCAAGAAGGCACAGACGGGCCGCCCGCGCACGATGCGCGGCGCACTGACCCGGGCGCATATTGCGCAGGAAACCGACGACAGCAAGACCGCGGTGCGCCTCTATCACCGCATTATCGACGAAAACACCTACCTCATTGCCGAGGCGCTGCCGGAAATCGTTGCGATCTATACGCGTGAGGAAGAACTCGCGGAACTGGAGCGCGCCCTCGAGTCGCTGCTGCAGAAACACCCGGAGATGAGTTCGTTGATCGCGTATACGGCTATCGTCAACGATATCGGTGGTATCCCGGTCATCGACAACGTGGTGAAAGAATACATGCTGAACGAACCCACGCTGGCGGAGTTCGTGGATTTGCAGCGGCTCTCCGATCAGCCGCAGGACCAGGAGGAGTCGGTCCTCGCGAAGATCCGCAAGGCGTTGAGCAAGCTCGCGGCGGCATCGCCGCGATACCAATGCCAGGAATGCGGGTTTTCCAGCCAGCGGCTGCTGTGGCAGTGCCCGAGTTGCCGCAACTGGGAGACCCAGCGCCCGGCCTCGAGGGTACAGTTCGATACGGTGCTTCAGCACAGCATCACCCGTTAACCGCCATCGGACCGGCTCGCAAAACCACCGGAAACCGCCAGTTTCCGGGGATGTACCGGGCCACCCCCTTGCCTAAGCTCCGATAACGCGCCGCACCGGCGTGTCGCACCCCCAACTGGCAAGAGGAGCCTTCGAATGATCAACTGGATTGGAAAACTGGCCCTGTTCGTACTGACACTGCCCGTGCTGGCGCTGGCCGAACCCGTCGACGTCAACACGGCGGATGCACAGACGATCTCAGAGTCCCTGCAGGGAGTGGGCCTGAGCAAGGCCCGCGCAATTGTCGAATACCGGCAGAAGCACGGCCCCTTCGGATCGCCTGACGACCTGTCGCTCGTCAAGGGGATCGGCGAGCGGACCGTGGAGCTGAATCGCGACAACATCCTCGTCGGGCCCGCCCGCAAAAAGTAACCGGGGCACGGCGGAATAACAGGACCGTGCCGGTGTTGCCGGCACGGTGCTATTGCCCCGGGAGGCGTTTGCCGGAGAACCGGTGGCAATTTTTGGCTATCATGCGCCCCTCGCGAGCCATTGAGGGAGCATGGCATTGAGTCAGAAGATTCGAGCGGCCGTATTTCCGGTCGCCGGGCGCGGAACCCGGTTCCTGCCCGCCACGAAGGCCAGCCCGAAAGAAATGCTGCCCATCGTGGACAAGCCGCTCATCCAGTACGCGGTCGAGGAAGCCATCGATGCCGGCGCCACCAAGCTGGTCTTCGTAACCGGCAGTTCGAAGCGAGCGATCGAGGACCATTTCGACAGTGACCCGGAGCTCGAAACCGCGTTGAAAGAGGCGGGCAAAGACGATTTGCTGAAGACCATTCAGGACATCGTTCCGGAGGGCGTGTCCTGTATTTACATCCGCCAGGGAGAGCCGCTCGGTCTCGGTCACGCCGTGCTTTGCGCGCGGCCCGCCGTCGGCGACGAGCCGTTTTTCGTGCATCTGGCCGACGACCTGATCGCGGGCGATACACCCTGCCTGACGCAGATGGCCGCCGAGTATGCACGGCACGGCGGCGGCGTCATCGCCGTTGAGAACGTGCCGCCCGAAGACACGTCCAGCTACGGCATCGTGGCCGTCGACGAGGCGGACGACAACCGGATCATCCGGATCGTGGAAAAGCCGGCCCCGGAGGATGCGCCGTCGGATCTCGCGGTCGTTGGCCGCTACCTCCTGCCTGGCGCGATCTTCGACAAGCTGGCAACGACGGGCCGGGGCGCTGGCGGGGAGATACAGCTTACCGACGCGATCGCGGACCTGCTGGACGAGTCACCGGTCTACGCCTACGCCTTCGAAGGCGAGCGTTTCGACTGCGGCAGCAAGCTCGGCTACCTGAAGGCGACCGTGGCGCACGGGCTCGAGCATCCCGATACCGGCGACGCGTTCCGCAACTACCTCGGCGAACTGCTCTCGAGCTGATGCCGGTGCCGAAGCAACGCAATCCCGTGGGGGAGAACTGCATACGGACAGTATCGACGCTCCTGCTGCTGTTGCTGCTGAATTCGGCCGGCGCACAGCAGACCTACCTCGTCGATTGGGATGCCGTGGGCGGGGAAGCGATCGATCATCTCGTCGAACTGGTCAAGATACGGTCGGTCAATCCGCCCGGCAACGAGACAGAGGTCGCCGAGTACGTCAAGGCGGTACTGGAGGCCGAAGGTATCGAATCCCGGCTCTATGCGCTCGACCCCGCACGCGCAAACCTCGTGGCGCGGATGGCGGGCAACGGCAGCAAGAAACCGATCCTCATCATGGGGCACACGGACGTCGTCGGGGTGCAGCCGGAAAAGTGGTATGCGGACCCGTTTTCAGGCATGCGCGAGGACGGCTACATATACGGGCGCGGCACGCTCGACGACAAGGACAACGTCGCAGCCGGCATGATGGTGATGATCCTGCTGAAGCGCCTCGGTGTGGAACTCGACCGTGATGTCATCTTCCTGGCCGAGTCGGGCGAGGAGGGGACGCCGGATGTCGGCATCAACTTCATGGTGGAAAAACACCGGGACGTTATCGCGGCAGAATACTGCATCGCGGAAGGCGGCCAGGGCGTTATCCGTGACGGCAAGGTTCATACCTTCGGTGTCCAGACGACGGAGAAGATGCCGAGGCGCGTGACGCTGGTCGCGCGTGGCACCCCGGGGCATGGCTCCAGACCCCGGCTGGACAATGCCGTGATGATCCTCGCCAATGCCGTGGCCAGGGCGGCGGCCTGGCAAACGGAGATGCGCCTCAACGAAACGACCGAGACTTATTTCCGCCGTATGGCGGCGGTAGCGCCACCGGCAGAGGCCGTGCTGTACGAAAACGTCGCCAACCCGGAGATGACCGAAGCGATCCAGCAACAGTTCCTGGAAACCTTCCCGTACCACTATTCGATCCTGCGGACCTCGGTGGTCCCCACGGTGATCGACGCGGGTTTCCGCCGTAACGTGATCCCGTCCGAGGCATCGGCGATTCTCGATATTCGCATGCTGCCGGACGAGGATGTGGAAGGCTTTTACGAGAGCCTGGCCGAGGTGATCGACGATCCCCGGGTGGAAATCGTGCCGGAACCGATCTACCGGCCAGCGGCGCCGCCATCGGAAATCGATAACGAGATGTTCCAGACGCTCGAACGCGTTGCCGTGGAGATGTACCCGGAGGCCACAGTGCTGCCGATAATGAGCACCGGCGCCACTGACATGGCCCAGGTACGCGCCATGGGCATGCAGGCTTATGGTATAGGACCGGCGCGGACGATCGACGAGATCAATAGTGGCTTCGGCGCGCACGGGGACAACGAGCGGGTCGCGGAGGACGCATTCGTCAGCATGGTCGAATACCTCTGGCGCGTGATCCTCGAAATGGCCGCCAGCGAGTAATCGAGGAACGTTTACGGCATGATTCGGTCGATAGACTCACTGACTTTTATCGGGAAATACGAATGAACAAGAATACGGCTCTCGCAGCTTCCCTCCTGGTTTTTGCAAGCCTCGCCGTTGCCGACGAAGGCATGTGGACGATAGACAACTTCCCATCCGACCGGGTGGAGG
Source organism: Woeseiaceae bacterium (assembly GCA_035465295.1). Classification (GTDB taxonomy): domain Bacteria; phylum Pseudomonadota; class Gammaproteobacteria; order Steroidobacterales; family Woeseiaceae; genus UBA1847. The sequence continues at coordinate 7,747 of DATHRM010000282.1, forward strand.
CAAAGTACGACGTCACGATCGATGACGCCTGGCTACGGTCGGCCCAGCTTGCCACGACGCGTCTCGAGAACGGCTGTACCGGCTCGTTTGCATCTCCCGACGGCCTGGTACTGACCAACAACCATTGCATCTGGGGCTGTATCCGCAATCTCAGCAGCGCGGAGCGAAACCTGTCGGACGAGGGTTTCATGGCGACCGGGCGCGAACAAGAACTGCGCTGCCCCGGGCAGGCTATTTCGGTACTGGTGGATCTCGAAAACGTTACCAGCGCGATTTCAACGGCGACAAAGAACCTCGACGATGCGGAGGCGAACGATGCGCGCAAGGCTGCGTTGACGGAACTCGAAACGCAGTGCGAGACGGCCGCGGATGGGGAAATGAAGTGTGAAGCCGTATCGCTGTATAACGGCGGCCAGTACTTCATCTACAAATACAAGCGCTACGACGATGTTCGCCTCGTATTCGCACCCGAGGTCGATATCGCGGCATTCGGCGGCGATCCCGACAACTTCAATTTTCCCCGCTGGTGCCTCGACATGTCCTTCCTGCGCGCCTACGAAGACGGTAAACCGGCCAGCACGCCGAACCACCTGCAGTGGCGGCAGGGTGGCCCGAAGGCGGGAGAGCCGGTCTTCATCTCCGGGCACCCGGGCTCGACGGACCGGTTGCTCACCGTTACGCAGCTCAAGATGCAGCGTGACGTGATGTGGCCACTCTGGCTGCTGCGCTACTCGGAATTGCGCGGCCGCATGCTGGCCTGGGCAAACACCAGTGACGAAGCCGCCAGGACCGTGCAACAGCGCATTGCGAGCATCGAGAACGGCATCAAGGTGCGCCGCAATCAGCTGAAAGCCCTGCACAACGACTCGATGATGGCCAGGAAAGAGCAACAGGAGCAGGAGCTGCGTGCGGCGGTGGCGGCGGATCCCGAACTGCAGGCGGCTTATGGCGAGGCGTGGGAGCTCATCGACGAAGCGATCGAAAACTACCGCAACTTCTACGAGGAGCACCTGTTCATCGAGAGCGCTGCGGCGTTCAACAGCGTTTTGTTCGACCATGCCCGCACCATCGTTCGCGGCACCGCAGAGCGCGAACTCCCCAACAGCGAGCGCATTCGTGACTACACGGATGCGGCTTTGCCCAGGGTGGAGCAGGAACTCGCCGCGGAACGCCCGATCAACAAGGAATACGAGAAGCTCACGCTCACGTTTTCGCTTGAGAAGATGCGCGAATGGCTCGGCCCGGACAGCAAGTACGTGCACGCGATCCTCGGCAAGCAGTCACCGGAGGTTCTGGCGGCGGCGCTCGTCGACGACAGCCGCCTCGACGATCCCGAGGTTCGCATGGCGCTCTGGGAAGGCGGCATCGACGCCGTGAACGCGAGCGACGACCCGATGATCAGGTTGGCGCTCGCCATCGATCCGCAGGCTCGCGCCCTGAGGGAACATTACGAGAACGTGGTTGAAGCGCCGCTGACCCGCGGCGAAGAGATGATTGCCGACGCGCGGTTCCGGATCTACGGATCGGATACCTATCCCGATGCGACGTTCACGTTGCGTATAACGTATGGCGCTGTCGAAGGCTGGGAAGAGAAGGGCGAAATGGTCGACCCGTTCACGCGTACCAGCCGGCTGTTCGAACGCGCCACCGGCGAGCGGCCGTTCATGCTGCCGGACACCTGGAAGGCGGCCAGGGAAGACCTGGATCCCGATACGCCATTCAACTTCGTCGCAACCACCGATATCACGGGCGGCAACTCCGGCAGCCCGATCGTCGCCGCGGACGGGAGCCTGGTCGGTCTCGCATTCGATGGCAACATCCATTCGATCGCGGGCGATTACTGGTTTGACCCGGAGACGAACCGTACTGTGGGCGTCGATACTGCGATCATGCTGGAGGCGCTGAAAACGGTATACGGCGCCGATCACCTGGTTAAGGAACTGACCGTCGTCGACTGAGGAATGCGATGAGAATTGGCGTACTGGGAACGGGGGTCGTCGGCAAGGTCCTGGCGGCGGGATTTGCCGGGCAGGGGCACGAGGTCATGATTGGCAGCCGGCAACCGGAGAAGCTCGCGGACTGGCTGCACGAAAACCCGGGCGTGGGCTCGGGTTTTTTCGGCGACACCGCGGCATTTGCGGAGCTCGTCGTACTTGCGGTCAAGGGAACTGCGGCGAACAAGGCGCTGAGCCTCGCCGGCGAGGAAAACCACGCGGGCAAGCCGGTTATCGATGCCACGAACCCCATCGCCGACCAGCCACCGGTAAAGGGCGTGCTCAGGTTCTTTACGAACCTCGATGAATCGTTGATGGAACAGTTGCAAAAGCAGTATCCGCGCACGAAGTTCGTGAAGGCTTTCAACTCGGTTAGCAGCGCGCGCATGGTCAATCCGCACTTCGAAGGCGGCAAGCCGACGATGTTTATCTGCGGCAATGACGAACAGGCCAAATCCCGGGTCACGGAGCTTCTCGACCAGCTCGGATGGGAAACCGAGGATATGGGTCCCGTGGAAGCGGCGCGCGCGATCGAGCCGCTGTGCATGCTCTACTGTATTCCCGGCCTGACCCGGGACCAGTGGGGTCATGCTTTCAAATTATTGAAATAAAAAGAGAAAATGAAGGCGGCGGACGCTGCATGCCCCCGCGATTGGCCCCAGAAAGGGCCTAGGCACATCCCGCAATTGAGAATCTGTCCGGTCCGGTCACAATGAATTTCATGGAATGGTCCGATAGCGGATTCCACAGCGAGCGACTTGCGCATGGGCCGACATAAATTCACCCTGCTGGCACTCGGCCTGGCCTTCTTCTACTGGTTCGCCGAATCGGTGATCCACAGGTTCGTCTACGCCGAGAAGTTCTTCGAGGTCGTACCCTCGGACGTGAACGAGTTGTTGATGCGGCTGCTCATCATCCTGCTGATCGTCTGCTTCGGGCTTTTTGCGGACAACCGGGCGCGCAAGATCAAAGCGACGGAGCGGGAAAAACAAGAGGTTTACGTCGCCACCGTCCGCTCCACACAGCACATACTCAATAACCTCATGAACCAGTTGCAGCTCGTATTCCTGGATCTCGAGAAAGAGCATTGCCTGGAGAGCGATACCCGGAGACTCCTCGAGAAATCGATCCGCGAAGGCAAAGAGCAGGTCGAGCGGCTCAGCTCGGTCTCCGAGATCAGCGGCGAGTCCATCGAGGAGTCCGTCCGGCCCAGATGACCGGTCCGGCGAATCGAGCCTGGCACCCGAATAAAAAAAGGCCTCTGAATAAGGCCTTTTTGAGAATTTGGCTCCCCGGGCCGGACTCGAACCAGCGACCAATTGATTAACAGTCAACCGCTCTACCAACTGAGCTACCGGGGAATAGCGCGGGCCGGGATTCTCGTTCAGCACCCAGGCGAAGTCAAGCCGCGAGTACCCGATTCAGGCGACCGATCGCCTCTTCGAGCGTCTTGCGCGAACATGCGAAAGACATGCGCAGATAGCCGGGGGCCCCGAACGCGGTGCCCGGAACGCAGGCCACACCGGCGTCTGTGACCAGCGTCTCGGCGAGGGCAGAGTCGTCGCCAAGCCCGAGACGCTCGATCGCATCCTGCACGCGTGGAAACGCGTAGAAAGCCCCCTCGCCGGGCCTGCACCGGACGCCGGGAATGTCGTTGAGTGCGGCTACGATGTAGTCGTGGCGCTGCTTGTAGGCCGCGCACATCTCGGCAACAGGCCCCTGGTCACCCTCGAGCGCTGCCTGGGCAGCTGCCTGGGAGACGCTGCACGGGTTCGAGGTACTCTGGCTCTGCACGGTCTTCATGGCGCTGACGATGGCCGGGGGACCCCCTGCATAGCCGATGCGCCAGCCGGTCATGGCGTAGCCCTTGGAGACGCCATTAACCGTTACGGTTCGGTCGAGCAGGCCGGGGCAGGCCGCCGCAAAGCTGACGAAAGGCTCGTCCGCCCAGTAAATGTGCTCGTAAATATCGTCGGAGACCACCAGGACGTCGGGGAAGTCCTCGAGCACCGCCCCGAGCGCCTCCAGTTCCGCCCTCGTGTAGCTCGCCCCGGTCGGATTTCCCGGGCTGTTGAGCACCAGCAACCGTGTGCTGGCGTTCAACCGGGCCTCCAGCTGCGCCGGCGTCAGCTTGAAATCCTGCTCGATGCCCGCATCGATAATGACCGGCTGCGCTCCGGCAAGCCGCACCATGTCCGGGTAGGACACCCAGTAAGGCGCCGGAATGATCGCTTCATCCCCGGGCCCGAGCAATGCCAGGCAGAGGTTGAACAGCGCCTGCTTGCCGCCACAGGTCACGATGATCTGCGAGGTGTCGTAATCGAGCCCGTTTTCGCGCCGGAACTTCGCCTGGATCGCGGACTTGAGGGCCGCGGTACCGTCGATGGGCGTATAGCGCGTCTCACCGGCCGCTATGGCGGCGACGGCGGCATCGCGGATGTGCTGCGGCGTATCGAAGTCCGGCTCGCCGGCACCGAGACTGATAATGTCCCGGCCCTGCGCGCGCAGCTCGGTTACGAGCGCTAGCAAGGCTCCGGTCGGCGAGGGCCGTACCCCCGCCATGCGCGGCGAAACTGATAAACTCACTGGTTGCCTCCGGGAAATGGACGCCAAATGGTACGTGAATCCACCAGCCTGCCCAAGAAATCCGCCGTCGAAGACCGCGATGTACTGAAGCTCGTCTCCGCCTACCAGCCGGCGGGCGACCAGGGCGCGGCGATCGAAGGGCTCGTGGAAGGCCTGCAGGACGGACTCGCGCGGCAGATCCTGCTCGGGGTCACGGGTTCCGGGAAGACGTACACGATGGCCAACGTCATCGAACGCGTGCAGCGGCCTGCCATCGTCCTCGCGCCCAACAAGACGCTCGCGGCGCAACTGTATGGCGAGATGCGCGAGTTCTTTCCCAGGAACGCCGTCGAGTACTTCGTCTCGTACTACGACTATTATCAACCGGAGGCCTACGTACCCAGCTCGGACACCTACATCGAGAAGGATGCCTCGATCAACCAGCACATCGAGCAGATGCGATTGTCCGCAACCAAAGCGCTCATCGAGCGCCGTGACGCGGTTATCGTCGCGACCGTATCCGCGATCTACGGCCTTGGTGATCCGGAGGCCTACTTCAGCATGGTCCTGCACCTCGTGCGGGGCGACCGGATCGACCAGCGCACGATCCTGCGGCGGCTGGCCGAGCTGCAGTACCAGCGCAACGAACTCGATTTTTCGCAGGGCACCTACCGGGTTCGCGGCGACATCATCGACGTGTTTCCGGCCGAATCGGATCGCGACGCGGTGCGGATCGAGTTGTTCGACGACGAGATCGAGTCGCTGTCGTATTTCGATCCGCTGACGGGCGAAGTGACCCGCCGGGTGGCTCGCCTGACCGTATTTCCCAAGACGCATTACGTGACGCCGCGCGACACCCTGCTCAAGGCCTGCGAAGCGATCAAGGTCGAACTGAAGGAGCGCCTGGACCACCTTCGGAAGAACGATAAATTACTGGAAGCTCAGAGGCTTGAGCAACGAACCTTATTTGATCTCGAGATGATCCAGGAACTCGGCTACTGCTCCGGCATCGAGAACTACTCACGGTACCTGTCCGGCCGCGCAGCGGGCGAGCCACCGCCGTGCCTGTTCGACTACGTGCCGGACGACGCGCTCCTGATTATCGACGAGAGTCACGTCACCGTGCCGCAACTCGGCGGTATGTACCGGGGCGACCGGTCCCGGAAAGAGACCCTCGTCGAGTACGGCTTCCGCCTGCCATCGGCGCTCGACAACCGGCCGCTGCGATTCGACGAATTCGAGCGGCTTTCGCCACAGACAGTTTATGTCTCGGCGACGCCGGGGACGTACGAGACGGAGCATGCAGACAACGTCGTGGAACAGCTGGTGCGACCGACGGGTCTCGTCGATCCGGAAGTGATCGTCCGGCCGGCCAGGACACAGGTCGACGACGTCCTGTCCGAAATTCACAAGCGGGTCGCGGCCGGCGAGCGCGTCCTGATAACGACCCTGACCAAGCGCATGGCCGAGGACCTGACCGACTATCTCGGGGAACACCAGGTGCGCGTTCGCTACCTGCATTCCGACATCGGCACCGTCGAGCGGACGGAAATTATCCGGGATCTGCGGCTCGGTGCCTTCGATGTTCTCGTCGGCATCAACCTGCTGCGCGAGGGCCTGGACATGCCGGAGGTCTCGCTGGTCGCGATCCTCGATGCGGACAAAGAGGGCTTCCTGCGCTCCGACCGGTCCCTGATCCAGACGATCGGCCGGGCGGCGAGAAACATTCACGGCACGGCGATCCTCTATGCCGATAACGTGACGGGCTCGATGCAGCGCGCGATCGATGAGACAAACCGTCGCCGGGAACGGCAGCTCGAGTACAACAAGGCTCACGGCATCACGCCGGCGAGCATCGTCAAGCAGGTCGCGGACATCATGGAGGCTGCCTACCCGGCACCGAAGGGGACGCGACGCCGGGCCGCCGCCGAGGAAGCGGTTTCGTACGCATCCATGTCACCGGAACAGCTCATGAAGAAGGCGGCGAAGCTCGAAAAGCAGATGCTGAAACACGCACGGGACCTCGAGTTCGAGGAGGCTGCGCGGATCAGGGACGAAATCCGGCGTATTCGCCAGGAGGGGCTCGGCCTGCCGGACCTCAAAGCGGGCTGAACCTCTTGCGCCGCAGCAGGGGCTTCAGTATCGTATGCCGCCCGCCGGAACGGGCGGACAATGGGCGACAGCAGGGCGATTAGCTCAGGGGCAGCAAAACGAGGGCACTTCGGCGACAGTAGGGCGATTAGCTCAGGGGTAGAGCGCCACGTTGACATCGTGGAGGTCGGTGGTTCGAAACCACCATCGCCCACCAGGCCTTTCGCGCCGGGCTGGTGGATCGAAAGCGCCAAGGGCCGCGGTTCGACGAAGCCCTCCGCGTTGTTCCGAAGCAACAAAACGACTGATTCCTTTGAAAAAATCGGGGTTCTCCCGGTTGTTTCTTGCACGCGGGCTATATAGAATCGCGTTCCCGTGTAGCTGCCGCATGGCGGCCGCCGGGATTACCTGTTGGTTTGAGGAGGACACTGGGATCGCAGTCACGAAGCGCGTAAGGCGAAACGAAGAGATCGATGCCCGCGAAGTCAGGGTTATTGACTCGGAGGGAGAACAAAAAGGGGTGATGTCGGTTGCGGATGCGATCGAACTTGCCAAAGACGAAGGCCTCGATCTCGTAGAGGTTGCGCCTACGGCAGATCCGCCCGTTTGCCGGATCATGGACTTCGGCAAGTACTTGTTCGAGCAGAACAAGAAAGCCCAGTCGGCCAGACGCAAGCAAAAACAGGTACACGTAAAGGAAATTAAATTCCGTCCCGGGACGGAAGAAGGTGATTACAAGGTCAAGCTGAGGAAGCTCATAGAGTTCCTGGAGAACGGCGACAAGACCAAGGTCACCTTGCGATTCAGGGGCCGGGAAATGGCGCACCAGGAACTGGGCGCGAATTTGCTGGCCCGGGTCAGGGATGACCTGGAAGAATACGGTGTCGTCGAGCAGATGCCGCAGATGGAAGGGCGGCAGATGATCATGGTGATGTCACCGAGAAAGAAGTAAGTATTGCCCCAGGGGTTTGCGCCCCGGGGCTGTCCCCGCCTGCAGCGGCCGGATAATCGAAAGGTGGTCCGGTACGTGGCATGGCCAACTAAAGTGGAGACGACAAAATGTCGAAGATGAAGACCAACCGGGGCGCTGCCAAGCGCTTCCGCCGGACGGGCAAGGGTGGCTACAAGCGCGCCCAGTCCCATCTCAATCATATTCTCACCAAGAAACCGGCCAAGCGTAAGCGTCATCTCGGGTCTACCGAGCAGATTGCCGATGCCGATGTGAAGAGCGTGCGCCGCATGCTCCCCTACAGCTAAGAGGAGATTGGGAAATGGCACGAGTAAAGCGTGGCGTTACCGCCAAAGCACGCCATAAGAAGGTCCTCGGGGAAGCCAAGGGTTACTATGGCGCTCGCAGCAAGCTCTACAAGACCGCGAAGCAGGCCGTCATCAAGGCCGGCCAGTACGAGTACCGTGACCGCCGCCAGCGCAAGCGCCAGTTCCGCGCACTGTGGATCACGCGCATCAACGCCGCGGCGCGCCTGCATGGCCTGTCCTACAGCCGGCTGATCAACGGCCTGAACCTGGCCAACATCGAAGTCGACCGCAAGGTGCTTGCGGACATCGCGGTGCGCGACCCGGAAGGCTTCGGAGCGATTGCCGATCAGGCAAAAGCAGCCCTCGCACAAAAGAGCTGACTGCAGACCGGACGAGCGCATACTCGCCCCGGGATCTGACACCATGCAGGCACTGAGTGAGCTGGTTGAAGCGGCCGCATCGGAAATCGATGCGGCCAGCGACCTCGCAGCGCTGGACGCGGTCCGGGTCTCCTATCTTGGCAAGAAAGGCCAGTTGACGGCGCGCCTGAAGTCGCTGAGCCAGCTGCCGGCCGAGGAGCGTCCCGCGGCAGGGCAGGAGATCAACCGGGCAAAACAGGTCGTCATGGGGCGCATCAACGCGCGTCGCGAAGCGCTCGAATCCGCGGCGCTCGAAGAACGGCTGGCGAAAGATGCCGTCGACGTTACGCTGCCGGGCCGCGGCTACGACATCGGTGGCCGTCACCCCGTTTCGCGCGCCATGTCCCGCATTGAAACGATATTCAGGAATGCGGGTTTCGGCGTGCGCTCGGGCCCCGAGATCGAGGACGACTTCCACAATTTTACCGCGCTGAATATCCCCGAAAATCATCCGGCGCGGGCCATGCACGACACGTTCTATTTCCCGGGCGGGCGACTGCTGCGCACGCACACGTCGCCCGTGCAGATTCGTTCCATGGTGGAAGAGGGTGCGCCGATACGCATCATCGCGCCGGGGCGCGTATACCGTTGCGATTCGGACCAGACGCATACCCCCATGTTCCACCAGGTCGAGGGCCTCGTCGTCGATCGCGGCATCAGCTTCGCGAACCTGAAAGCCGTCCTGCACCAGTTCGTCGAAGCCTATTTCGAGCGCAAGGCCGAGTTGCGCTTCCGGCCGTCGTATTTTCCGTTCACCGAGCCGTCCGCCGAGGTGGACGTGCTGTGGGAAGAAGGTAAGTGGCTGGAGATCCTCGGCTGCGGGATGGTGCATCCGAACGTGCTCGATGCGGCCGGCGTGGATCCGGAGGAGTTCACGGGCTATGCGTTCGGCATGGGTATCGAACGTCTCGCCATGCTGCGCTACGGCGTGACCGACCTGCGCACGTTCTTCGAAAACGACCTGCGTTTTCTCAGGCAATTCAGGTAGCCGCGATGAAGATTGTCGAGTCATGGCTGCGTGAATGGGTCGATCCGGATCTCGATTCGAAAGCGCTCGAGCATCAACTGACCATGCTGGGCCTCGAAGTGGATGGCGTGGACGTCGAAGGCGACAATCTCGAGGGGGTCGTCGTTGCCGAGGTCGTCGAGGTGGCAAAGCACCCGGACGCCGATCGCCTCAGCGTGTGCAAGGTGAGCACCGGCGGCGATG
>DATHRM010000283.1:0-21395 GCA_035465295.1 Woeseiaceae bacterium
TTGAACAGATATTACGACCGTCGCACCCGCTGGATCGCCGGCGCGTTGCTGAGCTTTATCGCTCTGCCGCTGCTGGCGACCACGACGCTGGATGACGAGGGACTGCATCCCGACCCGCGGCACGAGAGCGTTGGAGAGCTGGTTACCGAATTCATACAGAAATCCCACTACTCCCACATATCCGTCGACGATGAACTGTCCTCGCGAGTCATGGACCGCTATATCGAATCGCTGGACGGCAACCGGATGTATCTGCTCAAGAGCGATATCGAATTTTTCGAAAACTATCGCCACCAGCTCGACGACATCGTCAGGAGCAAGCCCCTGGATCCCGTGTTCGAGATGTTCACCGTCTACCAGACGCGGGTCCGGGAGCGGCTGAACTACGCATTGTCACAGCTCGAGTCGGAGCCGGACTTCACGGTCGATGAGGAGTACCAGTTCGACCGTTCCGAGGCGCCGTGGGCGACGTCCGAGGCCGAACTCGACGAGATCTGGCGCAAGCGCGTGAAAAACGACGTCTTGCGGCTCGAACTGGCCGACAAACCCTGGGAGGAGTCGCAGGAGCTTCTGCGCAAGCGCTACAAGCGCTACCTGAAGCGCATCGACCAGGTGAAGGCCGACGACGTGTTCGAGACCTTCATGAACGCGTTCGCCCACACGCTGGACCCGCATTCGAGCTACCTGTCGCCGCGTAATTCCGAGGAGTATCGCATTCAGATGAGCCTGTCGTACTTCGGCATCGGCGCGTCGCTGCAACTCGACGAGGATTATGTACAGATCGTCAACATCATTCCCGGCGGCCCGGCCGCCATCGACGGGAAACTCAAGCCCAAGGACCGCATTACCGGCGTCGCACAGGGCCCGGAAGGTGAGATCGTGGACGTCATAGGCTGGCGCCTGGACGACGTCGTCGACCTGATTCGCGGTCCCGCGAACACCGTGGTCCGCCTGCAGATCATCCCGGCCGGCGCACTGCCCGGCAGCAGCGAGAAAGTCATCGCGCTGACGCGCGACCAGGTGAAGCTCGAGGAACAGGCGGCGAAGAGCGACATCGTTACCGTGCCGCGAGATGGCCGCGAGTGGCGTATCGGCGTCATCGAGGTGCCCAGCTTCTACCGCGATTACCGTGCCATGAGCAGCGGCGACAAGGACTACACGAGCACGACGCGCGACGTGAAGCGCCTCATCGAGGAACTCGAGGAACAGGGTATCGACGGGCTCGTGCTGGACCTGCGGGGTAACGGCGGCGGGCACCTCACGGAAGCCACGGCGCTGTCCGGTTTGTTCATCGACAACGGTCCCGTCGTACAGCTGCGCAACTCGAGCGGCCGTATCAGCCGCCTCGACGATCCGGACCCGGTCGCCCGCGTGGCCTACAACGGCCCGTTGACCGTCCTGGTCGACCGCTTCAGTGCCTCGGCATCGGAGATTTTTGCAGCCGCCATCCAGGACTACGCGCGCGGCGTGATCATCGGCCAGCAGACCTTCGGCAAGGGCACGGTGCAGAACCTGTATTCGCTGGACCAGTACCTCAAGCCCGAGGAAGGACCCGGCTACGGCCAGCTGACCCTGACCATCGGCAAGTACTACCGTGTTACCGGCGAAAGCACGCAACACCGCGGCGTGGACCCCGATATCACGCTGCCGTCGCTCATCGATACCGAGCAGTTCGGCGAAAGCGTGCGCGACAGCGCGCTCCCCTGGGACACGATCCAGACGACCCGGTTCCGTGCCGGCGAGCCGCTGGACAGTACGATCGAGTCCCTCACGGCGAGCCAGATGGAAAGGGCCAAGAGCGACCCGAACTTCCAGTACCTGGTCGACCGTACCCGCGACGCGGAGGAAGCACGCCTGCGCAAGACCGTGTCCCTGAATTACGAGCACAGGCTCACCGAGCGTGAAGAAGAACTGGCCCGTGAACTCAGGCGCGAGAACGAACGGCGCAAGGCGCTCGACCTGGAGCCGCTGGAGAGCCTCGAGGACCTCGACGAAGAGGATATTCCCGACGTCCTGCTGGAGCAGGCCGCCGACATTGCGACCGACCTCGCCGAAATGCGCGAACTGCAGCGGGTTCCGGCACAGACGGCCCAGAACCGGGGCTGACAGGACAATTTGCGTCCCGTCCGTCAGGTGTTATACTCGGCTATAACACCCGGCGGGCGGTTTTCCGGAGGTGACCTTGACAACCAGACAGGCACCACGACGTAGAGTGGCACCGAGCGTGCTGAGCACGATGACGGTGCTCGCGCTCGCTGCATGGGTTCATCCCGCCTTCTCCGCAACGGGCACCGACGCCCGCTGCGACCAGTCCATGGACGCGCCGGCGATGTCCGTTTCGGACGACGGCAAGCTCGCGCTCCGCGTTATTGGTCATGGCACCAACACGGCGGCTGCGGCCGACGATCTCGTTCTCGATGAGCCGGCTGCCGGTCCGGCCACCGATACGGCGAGCTATCCGGCGGGTCCTCGCGTCGATGTGATACTGCGGCGGATTTTCGATGAAGCGAGGGCGCGACAACCGGGTCTTTCGGAACCGGAGGAAACCGGCGATCTCGGTGCCCCGCTCGCGGTCGACAAGACCGAAAACGTGGACGATACGGCTGCCGTGCTCGAAGCCGATCCCGTGGATTCCGTGGCCGAACTCCCCGGTTTCTCCGCCGACGAACTCTCACGCTATCGGCAGCAGATGTATCGCACAGATATCTGAGCTGTATCGCGAGCCCGTTTTCAGCGGCTCAGTACCTTCGCTATACCCCAGAAGTTGTCGCCGACCAGGTTGGCATCGGACTTTGTGACGACGCCGTTTGCATTAATCGCGAATATCGTCGCTACGGTGCCCGCTATCGGTACCGCGTCGTCATCCCCTGTAAAGATCGCGTTTTCCGAGATGAGCTCGGCCCGGCGCTTCAGCACGTCGACATAGTCGCTCGCCTTTTCCATCGACTCGACGCGCGCGGCAATTCGCTCCAGTAGCCGGTCGCAGTCCTGCCTGCTGCCGTAGTTGATCGCGCCGACGCTCTTCTCTGCGCACTCCTTGACCAGCGCGACGAGGTTCGGGTCGTTGAACTGCAGGTAAAGATGCTGGGCGTAAGCGATGATCATGAAGTTGATGGAGCGTTTCTCGTCGATACTCAGGCCCGGCGTCGCCGGCGGCTCGGCCTTCTCGATCGACTCGATTTTCTCCAGCAGACGTTCTTCCCCTGTCCGTCCCGACTCGAGTTGTTCGTTGAACCCGACAACACGATCGGATGCCGTACGTCGTTTGAATAATTTGTCGAGCCCGCGCATCGATTCGGCTTGCTGCCGCTCGGCCTCCAGTTGCCCTTCGAGATGCTGCAGCCGTTCCCGGTGGTCGGCGAGTTCCTGGTCGAGTGCCGCCTTTTTGGATTTGAGCTTATCGTCCCAGGCCTGCAGCTGAACTTCCCGGCGTCTATTCTCACGTTGCTGCTTGAGTTGCTCCGCAAACTTCGCCAGCTTGCTCTCGCAGCGACGATTCAACGAACGAAGTTGATAGAACACGACGACCGTGTTTGCCCACTCGGGGTCCACGAGCAAGCTCTCCAGGTGCTCCAGCCTCTGGGTGACCCGCGCGGTCGCGCCCTGCTGCTCCTTTACGAGTCTCTGCAGGCGATATTTCTCCTTGCGCAGGGCCGCAAACTCCTTCTTGAGTTCGGCGCGATTCCTGAAAAGCTCGACGAGCTTCTCGTTTTCGTTACCCTGGTCGTTTGCGATTCCGAAGATTGCCTGCCGGCTTGCCATAAAGGAACTCTCGACATAATTCGAAATGCCGCAACGTAGCCGCAGCACCTGAAATCATGTCAATTATGCAGTTGCGCGGCCCGGACGTGATCGACAGTTTGGAGAACTGGCGTAACCGGGAAATCGCTCAGCGTTCGAGGATCAGGTGCCCCTGGTCGGACAAATATTCGAGCCACTTGTTGAGAACCATGTTTCGGCGCCAGCGCGCGTCGAGTTCGCCACGGTTTTTCCTGATCAGCCGCCGCAATTCCGCATGCTGGTGATCTCCGCCAACGCTCATCGCTTCCGCGAGACGGCCGTCGAGATACGCGCGGACCTTGACGTCGGGATCGGCGATACGCCCCTCGTCCGAATCGAACTGGTAGGTCAGTGACATCGTAATCGTATAGCGGCAGCGCTCGAGCACCTCGAGAAACAACTCGCAGTCGCCCGCAACTCTCGAGCGAAAGCAGCCGTCCAGCCGTTCGAACTCCGGAACGAGATGTAAAAGCCTGAGGTAGTTACTCTCGTACAGCGCCATCAGGCCGACGAAACTGCGCGGCCTGACAAGGGTCTCGGGAACCAGCTGTGAATCGAGTAACATGCGGCCAATATAGCACAGGGTCACCCGCCCAAAAGGCAAGCAATTACCGTTCCAAGACGGCCGTCACAAAGTGAAAAATCAGACTCGAACCCGCCGCTCGACACCGGTACTATCAAGAATTCGGCTCGCGATTTCCTCGATCGAAAATTCCGTCGTGTCGACGTTGGGAATGCCGTAGCGACGGAATATTTTCTCGGACTCGCGGAGCTCGTAGCGTACCTGCTGGGCGCTCGAATACGTGCCCAACGGACGCCGTTCCTTGCGGATGTGCCGCAATCGGTCCGGAGCGATCGTTAGCCCGAACAACTTGTGCTTTTGCTCCAGCAATACGTCGGGCAGTGCGCCGCTCTCGAACTCATCGTCGGTCAGCGGGAAATTGGCGGCATACACGCCGTACTGCAGCGCGAGGTAAAGACAGGTCGGCGTCTTGCCGGAGCGCGATACACCGATGAGAATCACGTCGGCCATTTCGTAATTCCGGCTGATGCCGCCGTCATCGTTCGCAAGTGCGAAGTTGGTCGCCTCGATACGCCGCATGTAGGCCTCGATGTCGGTCATGCCGTGCGCACGCCCCGGCTCGTGCGTGGACTCCTGCTGGAATTCGACCTCCAGCGGCTTCAGGAATACGTCAAATATATCCAGGTGGAGTCCGTCGGCCTCCCTTACGATACTGCGTAAATTGTCCTGTACCAGTGTCGAGAACACGATCGGCCGCAGTGCATCCGCCTTGCCCGCCGCGTTGATTCTCGACACGGCCTCGTGTGCCTTGTCATCGGAATCTATAAATGGCAAAGTCACTTGCCGAAATTCCTGACCATTGAATTGAGTTAGCAGACTGTGACCGAGCGTTTCCGCGGTCACGCCCGTCTGATCCGACAGAAAGAAAACAGTGCGTTCAGTCATATTCAGCAGTCTCGTTCGGTCGCGGCGAAACGGTTTGCCGCGCATTCCTGTACCTGGAATCGATTGTCCACGTCCTGCAATGGAACACAAGGGAGCCTAGTTTGGAAGCATACGTCGTCAAGCTCGCCGAGCTTGGAATGAATGATGTGGAGCATGTCGGTGGAAAAAATGCTTCGCTGGGCGAAATGATAGGCAATCTCAAAGAGCTCGGTGTCACGGTCCCCGGGGGATTCGCGACAACGGCTGCAGCCTACCGGGATTTTCTGACTGTTGACGGTCTCGATGCCCGGATAAAGGCGATACTCGACAATCTCGACGTCGACGATATCGACGCATTGACTTCCGCCGGGCGCCAGATCCGCGGCTGGATCCTCGATACGCCGCTCCCGGAGCGCCTGATGCACGAGATCAAGGGCGCGTGGGAGGAAATGCGCGACGGCAAAGACATCGCGGTCGCCGTCCGGTCTTCGGCGACGGCGGAGGACCTGCCTGACGCATCCTTTGCCGGGCAGCAGGAGACATTCCTGAATATTCGCGGACTGGAGCACCTGAACGTAGCGCTGCACCAGGTGTTCGCGTCGCTCTTCAACGACCGCGCCATCGCCTACCGCGTTCACCAGGGTTTCGACCACAGCCAGGTCGCACTCTCCGCCGGTGTGCAGACTATGGTGCGCAGCGATATTGGCGCATCGGGGGTGGTCTTCACGCTCGACACGGAGTCCGGGTTCCGGGACGCCGTGTTCATTACCTCGTCATACGGCCTTGGCGAGACTGTCGTTCAGGGCGCCGTCAATCCCGACGAGTTCTACGTGTATAAACCGGCGCTTCGCGACGGCAAGTACCCGATACTCCGCAAGAACCTCGGCGGCAAGGCCATCAAGATGGTCTACGGCGACGACCCGACACCCGGCAAGACCGTTGATACGGTCGATGTCGACGAGTCGGACGCGCACCGATTCTCGCTCAGCGACGAGGAGATCATCCAGCTGGCGCAGATGGCCGTCACCATCGAGGATCATTACCAGCGCCCGATGGACATCGAATGGGGCAAGGATGGCACGGACGGCAAACTCTACATACTGCAGGCGCGTCCCGAGACCGTGCAAAGTCGCAGCGGCAGGACGATCCAGCGGTTCACGCTGAAGGGCCGCTCGGATGTCATCGTCAAGGGCCGCAGCATCGGCCAGAAGATCGGCTCGGGCACGGCGCGCGTGATTCGCGACGTCAGCGAAATGAGCCGTGTACAGAACGGCGACGTGCTGGTTTCCGACATGACGGACCCGGACTGGGAGCCCGTCATGAAGCGCGCTGCTGCCATCGTCACCAATCGTGGCGGCCGCACCTGCCACGCAGCGATCATCGCGCGCGAACTCGGTATCCCCGCGGTCGTGGGATGCGGCGACGCGACGGACGTCATCGCGGACGGCACCGAGGTCACCGTCAGCTGCGCGGAAGGTGACGAAGGGCTGGTCTACTCGGGAAGACTGGAGTACGAGCGTACGAAGATCGAACTCGATTCGCTGCCGGACATCCCGGTGAAGATCATGATGAACGTCGGCAACCCGGACCGCGCTTTCGATTTTGCCAACGTGCCGAACAAGGGCGTCGGCCTGGCTCGCCTCGAATTCATAATCAATCGTATGATCGGCGTGCACCCGCAGGCATTGCTCGAATACGATTCGCTCGACGAAGAGACACGCACGGCCGTAGACGAGCAGATGGCCGGCTACGACGACCCCGTGAGTTTCTTCATCGACCGGCTTGCCGAAGGCGTATCGACCATTGCCGCCGCGTTCGCGCCGGAGCCCGTGATCGTGCGGATGTCGGACTTCAAGTCCAACGAATACGCCAATCTCATCGGCGGCGAAAAATACGAACCGGACGAGGAAAACCCGATGCTCGGCTTCCGCGGCGCGGCACGCTACGTTGCCGACAGCTTCCGGCCCTGCTTCGAGATGGAGTGCGCCGCGATCCGCAAAGTGCGTAACGACATGGGCCTGAGGAACGTCCAGGTCATGATTCCGTTCGTGCGTACGGTCAAGCAGGCCAGCGACGTCGTCGACCTGATGGCGAAGAACGGGCTCGAACGCGGCAACGACGACCTAAAGATCATCATGATGTCGGAGCTGCCCACCAACGCCCTGCTCGCAGACCAGTACCTCGATTATTTCGACGGCATGTCCATCGGTTCGAACGACATGACGCAGCTCGTGCTCGGACTCGATCGGGATTCCGCGCTCATTGCGGACTTATTCGACGAGCGCGACGACGCCGTCAAGGCCATGCTCGAAATGACGATTTCAGCCTGCAAGGCACGCGGGAAGTACGTGGGTATCTGCGGCCAGGGGCCGTCCGACCACCCCGACCTTGCACGATGGCTGCTCGACCAGGGCATCGAGAGCATGTCGCTCAATCCCGATAGCGTGATTGAAACCTGGCTGTTTCTCGCCGGCGAGTCCGTCTGAGCGAGACCCGCTTCAGAATCGATCGTAGCGGGATCGTCGCTGCCAGCGGATACGCGGCAGCCACAGCCCGAGGACCATTCCGACCACGAGCACCAGCGCGCCGGACATGAACCAGTAGCGGGTCGACTGGCTGGTCAACTCGCGATTCTCCTGTTCGAGTGTCGCAACGCGTATTTCCTCGGCGGCCAGCTGCTCCCGCAACTGCTTGTTCTGGTTGTTGATGGAAAGGACGTTCGCGGACGTGCGCTTTATTTCCGCGAGTTCTTCCTCGAGCTGGCTCTTTTCACGCTCGAGCGTCTCGATCCGCTGCGTCGCCGCCTCGTATTCGCTGCGTATCGTGCTCAGCTGGGCGTTCAGGGAACTGCCCCGCGACGCCTCGCTGGAAAGCTGGCTCGTCAGGCGCGCCAGCTGCTCTCTCGCCGCCGGCTCGTTCATGAGATAACGCGTCAGCACCCAGCCTTCGGTGCCGCCGCTCGTGCGAACCCGCGAATAGCCGGTTTCGGGATCTCTCTCGAGGACCTCGAGCTCGGTGCCACTGCTCAGCATCCGTTCGATGGCGTTGCTCGTGGACGGACCGCTCCGCAACGTGATCTCGAATTCATCGCTCACCCACGCGGTCTCGGCGCTGGCGGCGCTCGCAAACAGCAGCACCGCAAGCCACGGCGCCGCGAAGATCCTGGTTACCTGTCTCATGGCGCAACTATATGACATGGCGTCGGGTGGTTCTAGCCAAAAATCCGCCAAATCAGTCGCTTATCCGCGACACCTTGAAGCCGTTCCCGTCCACACCGTCAGCAGGTTGTTCGCCGGCATCGCGTAGGTCCGCGTAAGCTCCAGCCCGTTCTCCCTGCCCAGTCCCTCCAGGTCGTCGAGATCACGAATTCCCATCGCGGCGTTGCGCGTCCTCAGCGATGCATCGAATGCCGCGTTGCTCTGCGTACTGAAAGACCCGCCGCGGCTGAAAGGCCCGTACAGGCAAAAGATCCCCGGCTCGCTCAGCATGGCGCCGGTAATCTCGAACATGCGGCATACCGCCTCGTAACTCATGATGTGTGCCGTGTTTGCGGAGAAGACGGCGTCGTATTTGCAGTCAGGCGTTGTAGCCGTCATCACGTCGAAATCCCACGGCGGCAGAACGTTTTCGAGCCCGGCATCCGCAATCCAGGCCCGGATTGCCTCGTGTGACTGCCGGAGGTCACTCGTCTGCCAGGTCACACCGGGCAGTGCGGCCGCGAACGTCACGGCGTGCTGGCCGGTGCCCGAACCGATCTCGAACACGCTGGAACAATTCGTGAGTTCGTGGCGCAGCACCCCTGCAATCGGCGCCGCATTTCGGGCCGCCGCCGAAGCGTACGGCTTCTCCACTAGGTGACTGCCGCCGCCAACGCGGACTTGTCCAGGAGATTGTCCCGGTACCATGCAAGTTCTTCGATCGAATCCCGAATATCGGCAAGTGCGCGGTGCGTCGACTCCTTGGTGAACCCGGCCGCTATTTCCGGCGCCCACCGTTGCGCCAGGATCTTCAGCGTGCTCACGTCGAGATTCCGGTAATGAAAAAAGCTCTCGAGTTCCGGCATCTCGCGAGCGAGAAACCGGCGGTCCTGGCAAATGCTGTTGCCGCACATCGGCGATGCTCCCCTGTCGACCCAGCTGCCGAGGAAATCGACGGTCGCACGTTCCGCTTCCGCCAGGCTGACGCCGCTGCAAAGTACGCGCTCCGTCAGGCCGGATTCACCGTGCTGGCGGGTATTCCATTCATCCATCGCATCCATCGTCTGCCGCGACTGTGAGATTGCGAAAACCGGCCCCTCGGCGAGTTCGTTCAGGTATTTGTCGGTGACGATCGTTGCCACCTCGATGATCCTGTCGTTTGCGGTGTCGAGCCCCGTCATTTCCAGGTCGATCCAGATGAGGTTGCTTGCGGTGTCGATCAGGGACGAACTTTGATTCATTGCGGACCCGGTTTCCTCTGGCAAAGCCGTTAGTGTACAACGCGCGACGGTGCATGGTGGCGTCCGCCGCGGCATACTGCTCAACATGCGCACGATCTGCCGACAATCATGACCGTTACCGCGCTGGTCGTTGCAACGTACAGCCGGCGCATGCAGCTGTTGTTGCCCGACGGGCGCCGGGTCGACGCGCGCATCAAGGGCAAACGCATCAGGCCGGTCTGCGGAGACCGGGTCGAAGCGGAGCCGATTCCCGACGAGCCGGACTGGTTGATTACCGCGGTTTGCGACCGCCGCAACGAGCTGACGCGGCCGAACCTGCGCGGCAAGGTCGAGATTCTCGCCGCAAACATTGACAGGCTGCTGGTAATGGCGGCCCCGACGCCATACCCCGAATGGTCCATCGTGGACCGCTACCTGTGCGCCGCCGAGCTGATCGGTGCGAGCGCCGCGGTCATTTTCAACAAGAGCGACCTGGCTGCGCCCGAGTCCGTCGATGACGTGCTCAATGATTACGCGCGGATCGGCTACCGTGCCGTTCGATGCAGTGCGAAGCAGGGACTGAACATCGAAGCGGTCACCGACCTGATGCGTGACGGGGTGTCGATCATCGTCGGCCAATCCGGCGTCGGCAAGTCGAGCCTCATCAATCGCCTGCTGCAGGACGACCGGCAGCGCGTCGCGGCCATCTCGGACAAAAGCGGCGAAGGACGGCACACCACGGTGAATTCCGCCATGCTGCAGCTACCCGGTGGCGGCGCGGTGATCGATTCGCCCGGCGTTCGCGACTATGCTCCCGCACTGCGTCCCGAGGAGGTCGTGGCCGGTTACCGGGAGATTTGCGGCGCCGCGCACGATTGCCGTTTCGCGAACTGCAGGCACCTCCGCGAGCCCGGCTGCGCCGTCAAGGGCGCCGTCGAAACGGGAACGATCAGCAAGCGCCGTTACGACAGTTACCGTCACCTGCTCGCATTGACCGAAAAGTTGACGCGCAAGCCATACTAGCCGGGCGGCCAGGTCATTTTCCTGCCACCCATCAGGTGCAGGTGAATATGAAAGACGCTCTGGCCGGCTGCTTCGTTGCAGTTCATGACCACGCGATAGCCGTCATCGGCGAGTCCTTCGTCGGCGGCGAGTTTTGTCGCCGTGACGAATAGTTCGCCGACGAGGCCTTCGTCGTCGTGCTGCAGGTCGTTCATCGTGGCGATATGGCGCCGGGGTATCAGCAGGATGTGTGTCGGCGCTTTCGGGTCGATATCGCGGAACGCGATGAGCGAGTCGTTCTCGTAAACGATATCTGCGTCCAGGTTGCCGTCTACGATCTTGCAGAACAGGCAGTCTTTGTCACTCATGAGTTTCCCCTATTCGACCAGGCGACGTCCGTAGAAAGCGTGCGACAGCGTTCCGCCATCGACGTATTCGAGTTCTCCACCCAGCGGCACGCCGTGCGCGATCCGGCTCGCCTGCACGTTGTTACGTTCCGCCAGGTCCGCCAGGTAGTGGGCGGTTGCATCGCCCTCGACAGTCGGATTGGTGGCTATGATCATTTCGGTTATTGCGCCCTCAGCCAGCCGTTCTTCCAGCGACGTGAGCCCGAGTTCCTGTGGCCCGATACCGTCGAGCGGTGACAGGTGCCCCATCAGCACGAAATAGTGGCCGCGAAACCCGGTCGCATCCTCGATCGCCATGACGTCTGCCGGCGACTCGACGATACAGAGTTGCGTTTCGTCGCGCCCGCTGGCGCTGCATATCGAGCACAGCTCGTGTTCGCTCAGCATACGGCAGCGCTTGCAGTGACCAATGCCCTGCACGGCCTGTGACAGCGCAATGGACAAATGCGACGCGCCGTCCCGGTCGCGCTCCAGAAGGTGAAACGCAATGCGTTGGGCCGATTTCCTGCCGACGCCGGGCATGCAGCGCAGGGCATCGATCAGCTGGACCAGCAGCGGCGAGAAGGACATGGGGGTTTCAGAACGGCAGGTTCATGCCGGGCGGTAATGACATACCCGAGGTCAGCCCGGAAAACTTCTCCTGCACGGTCTTTTCGACCTTCGTCACGGCGTCGTTGAATGCCGCGGTAATCAGGTCCTCGAGCATCTCCTTGTCGTCGCCGACGAGGCTGTCGTCGATTTCCAGTGCCTGCAGGCGGTGCTGGCACGTCATCGTGACCTTCACCATGCCACCGCCCGATTCGCCCGTGACGGTAAGCGACGCCATCTCCTCCTGCGCCTTCTTCATGTCGGCCTGCATCTGCTGGGCCTGCTTCATTAACTGGCCGATGCCACCTTTCATTGCCTGCTCCTTGCTAGTCGGATCGGGTTGTATCGAGCGGTTCGATCGAATCGGTCTTGAGCTCCGCACCGAACATGGTCTTGAGCGCCTGCACGTTGGGGTCGGACTCGAGGGACTCGCGCGCCGCGGCGAGCCGCTCGTCCGCCATGCGGTTTTCCTGCGCGTGCGGGGTCTCGGGCGTCGACTCGGCGAGGCGGATGTCAACGCTCAGCTGTTCGCCAAAATACTTCGACAACGCCGCCGCCAGTGCGTCCCGGCGCTGCCGGGTCAGTAACGGCTCGGAAAGCGGATCCAGCCGGAAATACACCGTGTTGCCCTCGCGCCTGTCGAGCGCACAGCTGCCGGCCAGCATTCGCAGCGACCCCGTCAACCCGAGGTCACCCATGAGCCCGGCCCAGTCCGGATCCTGCCAGGCTCTTGCGGCCGCTGCGGGCCTCGCCTTTGCGCTCACCCCGGCCTTTTTCGTGGCCCTGGGCGCCGACTTGCCGCCGGAGCCGGCCCCTGCAGTGTTGTCCACCGCCGGCCTGAAGGCCAGCATTCGCAGCAACGTCATCTCCGCGCCGCTGCGCGGGTCCGGTGCCAGCGACAGGTCACGGCGACCCATGATCGCGGTCTGGTAGTACAGCTGCACATCGGCCGGCTCGAATAATCCGGCGAGCTCGGCCAGCAGTTTTTCGGCGATCTCGTCGTCGGCCTCCACGGAACCAATAAGCTGGAACACCGCAATCCGCTGCAGCATCCTGGCGAGATCTTCCAGCAGGCGCGCATAATCGGGGAATTGCTCGTCCAGTTCGGCGACGAGGTCTATGATGGCCGCCGCGTCGTTTTCAGCCAGGTGCCTGAGCAAACCGACCACGTGATCGCGATCGATCGTGCCGAGCATGAGCGCGAGGGATTCTTCGTCGACCTTGCCGCCGCAATACGCGATCGCCTGGTCCAGGAGGCTCAGCGCGTCCCTGAGGCTGCCGTCCGCCGCACGGGCCAGCATCGCGAGCGCGGGCGTCTCGGCCTCGATGCCTTCCGCATTACAAATGTGCAAAAGCCGGTCCTGGATCAGTTTCGGCGTCAGGCGCTTGAGATTGAACTGCAGGCAGCGCGACAACACCGTTACCGGCAGGCGCTGCGGGTCCGTGGTTGCCAGCAGGAACTTCACGTGCGGCGGCGGTTCCTCGAGCGTCTTCAGGAGCGCATTGAACGAGCTGGTCGACAACATATGCACTTCGTCGATCAGGTATACCTTGTAGCGGCCGCGGGACGGCGCGTACTGCACGTTGTCGAGAAGGTCCCGGGTGTCGTCGACCTTGGTCTTCGACGCGGCGTCCACCTCGATGAGGTCCACGAAACGACCTTCGTCGATTTCCCTGCAGGCGCTGCACTCCCCGCAAGGTTCCGAGGTAACGCCTTGTTCGCAATTGAGGGCTTTCGCGAGGATTCTCGCGATCGTGGTCTTGCCGACGCCCCGCGTGCCGGTAAACAGGTAGGCATGATGCAGCCGGCCGGAGTCGAGCGCATTGACCAGCGCTTTGAGCACGTGCTCCTGTCCCACCGTGTCCGCGAAGGTTTTTGGCCGCCATTTCCGGGCCAAAACGAGATAGCTCATACCGTAACCAAGAGACGTAGACCGTCGCCCACCGAAGTCAGCCAGTGTAACGCACCGACTTGCCGTCGCAAGGGGCAAACCGCGGCGTGCGCGCGCATGAAGTGGCCCGCGCCAGCGTATCCCCGGCACCCGGCGTCGCCGCTACCGCTGCTCCCTTCCGGGCCTGACGGGGTTTACGGCTGGCCGTCGCGGGGAAGCCGACGCGGACCGGCCGCGATTATGGCCGCTCAGCGGCATGGATACAACGAGAGCCTCAGAATTCCCGCGACAGTTTCAGGAGCAGATAGCTCCCGTAGAGTGCCAGGACAATAACCGCCTCGCTCTTCTGGATGCCGCGCTTGCGCATGAAAAATACCAGCACGATCAGCGTCAGGAAGAACAGGAAAGGCAGCTCGTAGCGCAGCAGGTTGCCATCGAAACGCAGCGTCGAGATCAGAGCAGCGGCGCCGACCGGCACCAGCGTGTCGAATATATTGCTGCCGACCAGGTTGCCCACCGACATGCGCGCGCGCTGCTTGAGCGCGGCACCGACCGAAATGGACAGTTCCGGAAGGCTGGTGCCGAGGCCGATGACGATGACCGCGATGAAAGCCTCGCTGATGTCGAGCGCGGCGGCAACCGCGATAGCGCCGCTCACCGTGAATTCAGCGCTGATGCCGACGATGCCGAGGCCGATCAGCAGGTAGAGCCAGGCTTTCCCGGTGCCCATACCCTCATCGTCACCGTCCCGGTCGGCGCCTTTGTGCCGGTCTCCGAACAGGGCGGCAAAGTAAATGGCATAGACGACCAGCAAGGCAAGCCCTTCCGCCCTCGTGACCGTGCCATCGAAACCGAAAACGCCGAGCAACGCGGCCGAGCCGAGAAGGACGCTGCCGTGCTGAAATACCATGGTTCGCGGCAATGTCAGGTACGACAACAGGGCCGCCGTGCCCAGCACGAAACCGATCTGGCCCAGGGAACTGCCTATTGCCGTGCCGACGACGACGTCCGATGCGTCGCCTGCCTGCAGGTTGATGATGGCACCGTCCACGGCGATCGCCAGTTCCGGCAGGTCGCTGCCGATCGACAGGATGGCGACACCGACGATGAACTCGGATACGCCCAGCCGCGATGCCACGCTAACGGCGCCGTGTATGGTCAGCTCGGTGCCGAACCAGAGGCCCGCCAGCCCGAAAAGCAGTGCCAGGTATTCCAACCGCCGGGCCTTCAGTCCTCGCGGCGCACGCCGGCGCTCTGTTCCCGTATCGCCTTGAATTCCGAGCCCTGCTTCCACTTCGGCCAGCGTCGCGAATTGCCGAGGTCCTCGATAATCGCCCGCAACAGCTCGATGTCCTGCGCGGCGCCACGAAGATCCCAGTCCGGGTCCCAGGCATCGCAGGTCTGGTGGTAGCAGTTGCCGATATAGTCCTTGATCCACTGCTCACCGGCCTCGAGCCCGCCGTCGACGAGATCGGCGGCGCCCGCTATCTGCATGATCAGCAATACCGGCACCCCGCCCCTCGCCAGCGAGAAATGATCCGCACGATAGAACAGACCGGCCTCGGGCAGGCTCTCGGGCGTCACCCGCCGGCCCTGCGCCGCCGCAGCGCGCGCGAGGTCGTCTTCGAGCTCGCTCTGGCCTTCGCCTACGAGCACGACGTTGCGCGCCGGGCCGGCCGTGTTGAGAATATCCAGCGTCAGGTTCGCGACGGTCTTTTCCAGCGGATAGACCGGGTCCGCGGCGTAGGCGGCGGAGCCGAGCAGACCGCTTTCCTCGGCGGTCCAGGCCGCGAAAACCACGCTGCGCTCCAGTGGCGGCCCGGCTTTCAACACCCGTGCAATCTCGAGGATGCCCGCGATGCCCAGCGCGTCGTCGTTGGCGCCCGGGCGCACGGTACGGCCCTGCTCGTCGGGCTCGCCGACGCCGTAAGCGTCCCAGTGCGCGGACACCATCACGACTTCGTCGGGGTCCGCGTCACCCGGGAGTATCGCAAGGACATTGCTGCTCTCGAAACGCTCCACGTTCACCGCAACGTCGGCCGCGAAGCGCACGCCTTGTATCTCGAACGCCTCGAAATCGGGACTGCGGGCTCGCGTGCGCAGCGCGTCGAGATCGTGCCCCGCGCTCTTCATCAGCGCCGCGGCCGCATCGCCGTGCAGCCAGCCCTGCAGCAGGACGGGCGGAACCGGCCGGTCCGCAGACACGACCGCATAATTTT
Organism: Woeseiaceae bacterium; assembly: GCA_035465295.1. GTDB lineage: Bacteria > Pseudomonadota > Gammaproteobacteria > Steroidobacterales > Woeseiaceae > UBA1847. The sequence continues at coordinate 15,753 of DATHRM010000283.1, forward strand.
CGCCCGGCGACGACGACGCGACGTTCCATCCATAACCTGCCGCCTCCGTCTCGTGTATCACCAGCGCTGCGACAGCGCCGCGCCGCGCGGCTTCTTCGAATTTATAGGCCCAGCGGCCGTAGTACGTCATGCGCCGGTTGCCGAAACGGCCGGCGGCCGGCTCGCCCGGCTTCGCGGCGAAATCCGGGTCGTTCACCAGGAACAGCGCCACCTTGCCCGTAAGATCGATGTCACCGTAGTCGTCCCAGTCGCGCTCGGGTGCGTGCGCGCCGAACCCGACGAATACGACCGGCGCGTCGATCGCTATCGAATCGACTGCATGAACGGTGCTCGCTTCGATATCCTGCTTCTGCTGCACCGGCTGCGGCTCGCCGTCGACGACGAAGGCGAGCTCCGGCGCGCCCTCGAACAGGGTATGAATCATCGGCACGTTGTGCGTCCAGCCGCCGTCGACGCCGCCGGGTTCGAGGCCGAGCGCGCTGAACTGCTCCACGAGGTAGTCCACCGTCTTCCTGCCGCCCGGGGTTCCGGGCGCCCGTCCCTGGTATTCGTCCGACGCCAGTTCCCTGACGATGGACGACAGGCGGTCCGGATCTACCGTTGCCGGCGCCGCGCTTGCCACGCCGGCCCACAGGATCGTGCAGACTATCATTCGGTACGTCATCGATTGCTCCCGATTACCAACTGCTCAGTTTTGCTGCCGCTGCCCGGGCCGCGCGAGCCGGCCCGACAACCAGTATAGTTACCCTTGTATCAAATGGTTGCCGGCAGTTACACCGGGTGACCATAATCGTTTCTCACTGAAAATCGGGTGTATTAGTCATTTTAATCGATGCTCTGCTCTTGATTGGCGGCCTGATCGTACTGGTGAAGGGTGCGGACCTGCTCGTTTCGGGCGCCTCTTCAATCGCCGGCCGGCTGGGTATTTCCACGCTGGTCATCGGTCTTACCGTTGTCTCGTTCGGCACGTCGTTGCCTGAAATGCTCGTGAGCCTGGTCTCCGGGCTCCGCCATAATCCCGATCTTGCGATCGCGAACGTCATCGGCAGCAATATCGCGAACGTCCTGCTGGTTCTCGGGATCGCGGCCGTGATCCGCCCGCTGCCGGTCAAGAACTCGACCGTCGTTTCGGAGATCCCGTTCTCGCTGACTGCGGCCCTGCTCGTGGGTTTCCTCGCCAACGCCGCACTGTTTTCCAGCCATCCCAAGCTCAGCATCAGCCGCCTCGATGGCGGCATACTGCTGTTCTTCTTCGCGCTGTTCATTCTCTACGTGTACAAGATCAGCCGCGAAAGCGCCGATGCGAGCGACGACAACCCCAGGATTCTGCCGGCCTTCCGTTCTGCGCTCAACATCACATTGGGCATCGTCGGACTGTACCTGGGCGGCGGCTGGGTCGTGGACGGGGCCGTGGGCATCGCCCGGGACCTGAATGTCGACGATGCATTGATCGGACTGACGATCGTCGCGATCGGCACGTCCAGCCCGGAAATCGTCGCCTCGGCCGTGGCGGCCTACCGGAACCAGACGGATATCGCGGTGGGCAACGTCGTCGGCTCGAATATTTTCAATCTATTGTGGGTGCTCGGCCTCACGTCCAGCCTGGTCGAGCTTCCTTTCGAAGTGGTGAATAATACCGACCTGGTCATGGTAATTTGCACCAGCGCCCTTATCATTCTCGCGCTTGTAGCCAGCCGCAATAACTCCATCCTGAGATCTCACGGCGTCGTCTTCATCGCGCTGTACGCCGGGTATCTCTTTTACGTGATAAACCGATGACAACCGATCTTCCCGGAATCCGCAGCGTGCTGCTCGCTGCGGCGATCACGCTCGCCGCCTGCGGACCCGGGCCCGACGAACCTGCCACCAGCGAAAACCCTATGTCTCAACCCGGTACAGAACCGTTTGCAAACCCGTCTGCCGGCGCACCCGTTGCCGAAAAGCGGCCGAGGAAAATCGTCCAGCACGGCATCACGCGCGTCGACAATTACGCCTGGATGCGCGACGAAAACTGGCAGGAGGTCCTGCGCGACCCCGGCCGGCTCGATGGCGACATCCGCAAGCATCTCCAGGCCGAAAACGCCTTTTACGACGATGCCACGCGCGACCTGGAAGCGCTGCGCCGGCAGCTGTTCGAGGAAATGCGCGGGCGCGTCAAGGAAGACGACAGTACTGTCCCGGCTGGCGACGGGCCCTTCGCTTACGCCGTGCGGTTTCGCAAGGGCGGTGAGTACCCGGTCTTCGTGCGTACGCCCCGCAAGGGCGGCAGCGAGACCGTTCTTTATGACGGTGACGTCGAAGGCGAAGACGAGGAGTTCTTCCGGATCGCGTCCGTCGAACACAGCCCGAATCATGCGTTCATCGCATACGGCGTCGACAGGCTCGGTTCCGAGTACTATGACGTCCGCATTCGCATCGTCGAAACCGGCGAAGAATACGAGGAAACCATACCGTCTACCGGCGGCTTCGTCGCCTGGTCCGCCGATTCGAAATCCTTCTACTACGTGGAGCGCGACGCGAACCAGCGTCCGAAGCGTATCCGGCACCATATCATCGGCACGTCCCCCGACGACGACCTGGTCGTCTACGAAGAACGGGACGACAGTTTTTTCCTCGACGTCGAAAAATCGCAGAGCGGCGCATACATCCTGATCAGCGCGCGCAAGGGTAACTCGAGCGAATACCGATTCCTGCCCGCGGATGCCGAACCCGGCGAGAAACCGATGCTGATTGCGCCACGCCTCGCCGACGAGCTCTATTCCGTGGAGCATGCCGGCGACTATTTCTATATCAATACCAACGCCAACGACGCCGTGGACTTCAAGATCATGCGTGCACCGGTCACCACCCCGGGCCGGGAACACTGGGAAGAATGGCTGCCCCACGAGGCCGGCACCTACATCCGGGACTTCGTCACGTTCAAAGACCGTCTCGTGCGCCTGGAACGCGAGAACGCCCTGCCGCGCATCGTTGTCTCGGATTACGCGCAGGACGACGTCTACGAGATCGACTTCGACGCGGCCGCCTACCATCTCGAGCTTTTGCCAGGCTACGAGTTCGACACCATGTCCCTGCGCTTTGCCTACGAGTCTCCGTCAACGCCCGAACAGGTCTTCGACTTCGACATGGCCACTCGTGAGCGCGTTCTGCGCAAGACTGAGGAGGTTCCGAGCGGCCACGACCCCGGGCTGTATGCCGTCGAGCGCTTCTTCATCACGGCCGACGACGGCGCCGAGGTGCCCGTTACCGTTCTCAGACTCGCGTCCACCCCCGTCGACGGTTCGGCGCCGCTATTGTTATACGGCTACGGCAGCTACGGCATGACCCTGCCGGCCTCGTTCAATTCGAGCATACTGTCGCTCGTGGATCGTGGCGTTGTGTATGCCGTCGCGCACATTCGCGGCGGTTCCGCAAAAGGCCGGCAGTGGTACCTGGACGGCAAGCTCGACAAGAAGAACAACACGTTTTCCGACTTCGCCAACGCCGCGGAACAGCTGCAGGAGCGCGGCTACGGTCGCAGGGGCGAAACCGTGATCTACGGCGGATCGGCCGGTGGCCTGCTCGTAGGCGCTACCCTGAACCTGCGCCCGGAACTGTTCGGCGGGGCGATCGCGGCCGTGCCGTTCGTCGACGTAATCAACACGATTTCCGACGCCGAATTACCCCTGACGCCGCCCGAGTGGGTCGAGTGGGGCGATCCGATCAGTGATCCGGAAGCGTTTGCGACGATTGCGGCCTATTCACCGTACGACAACGTTCGCAGCGACGTCGATTATCCGCCGATACTCGCGACCGGGGGCCTGACCGACTACCGCGTAACCTACTGGGAACCATCGAAGTGGATCGCGAGACTGCGCGAGGAAGCGAGCGGCGGCCCGTTTTTTCTCAAAATGAACATGGAAGCCGGGCACGCCGGGTCGGCCGCGCGTTTCGAGCGTATGAAGGAACGCACCCACGACTATGCGTTCGCACTGAAGATATTCGGCCTGACCGAGGCTGCGCCGGTCAGCCACGCCCCCGGGAGCCGGTAAAAGAGCTTGGACCTAGAGGTACGGAGTCTCGTCGACGTCGAACTCGACCTCGGCGCTGGCACTCGCCGGCAGTTTCTTCATTGCCTCCTGCAGCATCTCGACGTGCTCGGTCTCCTCGTCGCGGAGCTCGGTGAACAGTTCGAGCACCTCGGGATTCGTGATGCCGGGCAATGCCATGTCGTAGAAGTCATAGGCTTTCTTTTCGGCGGCAAGACCGATCTCGAATGCCTGGACCGTCGACATGCCGCGGCGCGCTTCGCCCATCTCCGGGGCCTCGACATCGTACAGGTCGTCCAGCGAGACCTTGGCCGGCGTATCACCGAACAGTGCCTCGCGCCGTGCCTGGAGTTCGCGGCCGTGCTTTTCCTCGTTTGCCGCCATGGTGGCGAAAAAAGCGCCGGCATCGTAGCCACCGGTATGGCCAAGCTGGGAAGCGAACATCTTATAGCGCTCGTAGGCCTCCAGCTCGATCAGCGTGGCGAGGTCCAGCGCGTCCATCAGGCTGAGCTTGGACAGGTCGAGACGGGTGGACATGGAACAGTCTCCTGGTCTGGGTTTGGCGTTCCGTTTTGGATTCAATTTACAGTGCAGCAGCGCCCGGGCACGTTGTATAGGTGAAAGTACGTAAATGCGGGACGACGCCGGTACGCGAGCGGCGTCACGGCGCGAATAGCCCGGAAGTCCGGCTATAATTGCCGTGTGAACACGCCCGGAACCATCGTACTGGCAGGCGCTATTCTCCTCGCGTCGTTTCCGGGTTGCGGCACCGCGCAAAAGGAACCCCCACCGCTGCAGGCGTCCAGGCCGACCGGCCCGCCCGCCGACAGACATCTTTCCCCGACGCCTGCGCGGCCGCCCGCCTTCACACGGGGAAACTCGACGAATTGCGCAGCAGATATGCCGATCGGCATCCCGATGTCATCAGGCAGCGCAGGTTGACCGAGAGCCTTGACCAGGTGTGCGCCGACGCTCAAGCCTCTGGCCCAATGTCGGGGAAATGGCGGAAACAGGACGGCATTATCGCGTGCGACGGCTATATGACGCGCTCTGCCGACCAGGACTACTGTAGCGACGACGTTCCCGAGGACTGGATACCGTTCACGTTTGACGGGCAACAGTATTACCTGCAGCCGCTGGCGCAAGATGGATAAGCGGTACGGCGGATGAGCGAAACAAGCGTGCTGCAGCAGTCCTAATCGCACTCGGCGAGAAAACAAAAAGGCCCCACAAGGGGGCCTTTTTATTTTCTGGCGGTGGAGCGAGACTTGAGCGGAGGATGCTCTATCGGGATATGGATGAGAGTCCTGACGCCTCAAGACTTGACAAGTCGAATCTATTTTATTAGTATAATCAGATAGTTATATCGTCCCCTCGGGCACAACAATGGCCGGACACTGTATCCGGCCGCAGTTACCATTGAGCAACCACGATTCGACGGCCCGAAAAACGTTGCCACCAACCGAATCCGGACCAGCGCCGGAACTCGTCATTGTCTGGTACCGGACCCAGATATCGGAGGACACATATGCATTCAGCCGAGCCCTACCAGATCGAAACCGTCGAAACCTGCCGCACGCCTCGCGGGCATGCCGAAGACGACTGGTGCCGGTAT